>JAZNOM010000024.1:0-65243 GCA_045580835.1 Eubacteriales bacterium | reverse complement strand
GACGCACCTCCGGTGCACCAGTTGTTCTGCCAAGGGCATAGCTGGGTAGCCGCGTGCGGGAGTGATAAACGCTGAAGGCATCTAAGCGTGAAACATGCCTCAAGATTAGATATCCCACAGCTTTAAGCTGGTAAGGTCACTTGCAGACTACAAGTTTGATAGGTCAGAGGTGTAAGCACAGTAATGTGTTCAGCTGACTGATACTAATAGACCGAGGGCTTGAACTGTTATTGCAGTACTCAAGCATTGCTATGCTTCGTAACGCTTGCACGCTTCCTATTTATTCGGTTTTGAATGAACATTTAATTAGAGCAGGTCATAGACCTGCTTTTTTATCTGAGTTTTACGGTTTCGTTTGCGAAATCGACGGTGTTTAGCCGTCGAAGAAAAACTTATAATGCCTCGCGTAGCGAGGCAATTGCCACCGGGTGGAAAATGCGTTAGCATTCGATATACATCGTTAGGTCTTTGAAGATGTGTATGCGAATGCTTTTTTACGTTAAGGAGAAGATATGAAAAAATTACTTTCTTATTTCACAAAAGCAGAACTTACAATCTGGCTTTTCTCTATGCTTTTTATTATCGTTTCTTTTCTGCTTTTTGACAGAGAAAACTATCTAACGCTTTTTGCATCTCTGATGGGGGCTACCTCGCTCATATTTTGTGCAAAAGGTAATCCCATAGGCATGATTATCATGGTGTTCTTTTGTTTATTCTATGGTTATATCTCATTGACATTTCGCTACTACGGTGAGCTTATGACATATGTATTCATGTCGCTTTCAATGTCAATATTTTCGCTTGTTTCGTGGTTGAAAAATCCGTACAAAGGAAATGTTTCAGAAGTCGCCGTACGAAAACTTCGCCGCAATGACATTATATCTATGATTTTACTGACTATTCTTGTAACAACAGTATTTTATTTTGTACTTGCCTATTTTGATACTGCTAACCTTATTCCGAGCACTCTGTCGGTATCTACAAGCTTTTTTGCGGTTTTCCTTATGTATAAACGCAGTCCGTATTACGCACTGGCATATGCCGCAAACGATATCGTTTTAATTATCCTTTGGATACTTGCATCTATAAGTGATATTTCATATATATCCGTTGTAATTTGCTTTATCACTTTTCTCGTCAACGACATCTACGGCTTTATAAATTGGAGACGTATGCAGAAAAAGCAGGCGGAATGAAGTGTTTACAACTTTTTAACGGTATGTTATAATACATTTGAGGTGAAGCTTATGAAAAACATATCATGCTTGCGTTGCAATGAAGAAATGCGTTACATAGGGCGGGAAAAACTGCAACTCGGTCAAACCGGATGGATACTTGGAGACCTATCCAATTTAATTTCCGGTGCGTTGGAAGTGGACATATATGCATGCAAAACTTGCGGAAAACTTGAATTTTTCATGGCGGATACTCTTGAAGAAGAGCTCCCTCAAAAAGAGTGCCCGAAATGCGGTAAAAAACATGACTTTGACTATCCCAAATGCCCGTTTTGTAAATATGAGTATTATGCTAAATAAAAGGAAGGTGAGTTTCACCTTCCTTTTTTAAACCAATTTATTGCAAACTCCATAAACCTTTTAGTTGCATCTGACGGTTCATAGTCATTCGGATAGAACATATAAACGGTTCTTTTGCAGTCGAAGTCAGCAAAGGGAAGTGACACTATCCCCTCGGTACCGACAGCAGACCATGATATCTCTGGATAAAACGCAATTCCATATCCCTCTTTTACAAATTGAGCAACAGTGGTGTGGTTTTCACTCTCCACTTTTATTTCTGGGGCGTATTCATTGCGTGCGAAATATCCGTTCATAAGATTGTACATTCCGGAGCCGGGGTAAAGACCTATTATAGGGATTCCTCTTATATCATTTATAGTAATTGATTCCTTTTTTGCAAGTGGATGCGAAGCAGGGATAGCGGTAAGTATTCTTTCTTCAAATAATGGAACGGAGGTGCAGTTCTTTTCTGACTCTGATGGTTTTGTGGCGACACGCAAGTCAAAAAAGAGATTGCCTTTGAGCTTGTCGCTTGGATTTGCAAAGGTGATTTCTATATCAGGATTTTTCTTTTGGAAATCACTAATGAGAGGAATCATTGCAACCGTTCCTTGTAACATCGAAAGGCGTACAGTGTTGTGCTTCATGTTATTTACTCGCCGTATGCCTTTTTCAATTTTGGCAAGTGCAGCATCTATTTCTTCGTAAAAGGCTTTGCCTGCTTCATTAAGCCTAACTTTTCTGCCGCTTCTGGTAAACAATTTCAAGCCAAGTTCATCTTCAAGTCGTGATATAGTATGGCTGATTGATGATTGTGGTACATAATACTTTTGGGCAACCTGTGAAAAGTTTTCGGTTATCGCCGCATCTCTGAAATATTTAAGCTGTAATAATTCCATAATGCACTCCTTATACATTCTTATATATATAATAATATATCAATATGTATTTTACGTCAAGTAAAATGTGTGCTAATATATAGTTGTATAAACATATTTGGAGGGAAACTATGAAAAAACTATCCTTATTTTTCGCAGCATTCCTTATTATGGCACTACTTACCGTATCGGCATTTGCTACAGATGCGGTAGTATATGTTGACGGCACGGTCAGCGCTGCAGGCGATGGAGCGACACCTGAAACGGCACTTAAAACCTTCGCTGCCGGAATAAATGCATTGCCAAACGGCGGTACGATGGTTATTTGCGGTGACACTTCAATTACAACAGCGACGCAGGTTGCCGCAACTGCTGGATGCGTAACTGTAACGTCGCAATATAACGGCGTAGAATACAATGCGGTGTTTAATCTTGGCGCAAGACTTGTTTTTACCGGCGATGTTACTTTCGACAACATCACTATTAACAATGCTTCCACTACTCAACAGAGCATATTTGCAAGAGGCTACACGCTCACCATTGGTGAAGGTGTTACTTGCACAACGAACGGTGGAGAACTTATCTATCCTATGATTTACGGCGGTAAATATAACGGAGCGCATATCGGTGACAGCCATGTTATTATTAAAGGTGGCACGTGGCGTGCGGTATACGGCGGTAACTATACAAATTCTTTTACTGGAAACAGTGTTGTAGATTTTCTTGGCGGTGAGATTTTGTTTGCTCTCGCAGGTGGTAGCTATGTAGGAAATTTTACAGGTGACTGTACGGTAAATATAGGCGGCGATGCCGTTATGAGATTCAATAGCGTTTCAAGTATTAACGTAGGTATCGTAGGCGGAACAACCGGCGATGGTCTTGCATCCGAAACTGATACTATGCTTACTCACACCGGAGATATTACCGTTAATATTTTTGGCGATGCACAAGTGTACTCAAATGTGCTTGGCGCGGCTGCACGTGCAGATGTTACCACTAAAGGTGATATTACTATTGATATTTATGGTAATGCCGACCTCTATAGACATGTTTACGGCGGCGGTTGGTACGGCAATACTGAAACCAACGACGGCGGAATTGTTGTTACTGTTCGAGAGAACGCAACCTTTACAAATCCCGGAATGTCTAACTATGTTTGCGCAGGAGCACAGCAAGGAACTGTTAGGGGCAATGTAAAGGTCATTGTAAAGGATAACGCATATATTCCCGGCAATGTGTGCGTAGGCGGTAACGCCGGAGTGATTAAGGGAAATTCAGTTGCCGAAATGTATGGCGGTGTAGTTAGTGTAAACTTTACCGCGGGTACACGAATCGGAACTGTTGAAGGAAATACAACAACTGTAGCTTACGGCGGTAAAATCGGTTATCACTCAAGCGGTAACTTTGCGCTCCGAGGAAATGGCGGATATGCAAGTGCAACTTCGTACGGTACAGTAACCGGTACTGCCACAGTTACGCTTGACGGCGCAGATGTAGCAGGTGATGTAACTCTCGGCGGTGCTGCAGGCACCGTTACACTTAAGAGTGGTAAGGCTGGCAGTGCCCCTGACACTTCGCTGATAGATTTGAGCGCAGGTGGCAGTCTTACTATCGGCGGTAGCGTTAACGCAAGTGAGCTTATTGGCGGCGGTAGCGTTACTATTGGAAATGCAAGCAGTATAACCGCTGAAAAAATGAGCGGTGATACCACCATCATAATTGAGGGGACTCCCACCGCAGGTGCTACATATATTACGGTTGTCGATACCGCATCCGAGGGAACTGTAAGCTATACACCCGTTGCTGACGAAATCCTTACAAAAACTGTAGGCGAGGAAAGCATTACATATACTGTTAATTACCCTGACAGATACGAAACCACAAAGGTACGTGTTTACTATTACAATCCTCACGGTACAGACAAAACTCAGCCGAGCCTTGTTTTGTACAAGGGGCTTTCTTCGTCCGATAACCGTGTAAAACTTTCACCTGCTATAGGCAGTGAGGACGGCAAGGCATATGCCGAGGCTGACCTTGCCCCCGGTGTGTACTATTACAAGGTTTACTACGGAAACGGAGCCGGCGATTATCATATTAAGTATTTCTATATTTCGGGTAAAGTAGAAGAACTTACATATGACCAGCCGTATGAGCCGTATGTAGCAGATAGTTATATGGAGGCGTATACGGCAACAACAACCGATGAAGTGCTGAAAAACTTTTTTACTACAGATACTATTGACGGTTATGTTCCGCTTGACACACCTACATTTACAAAGCATACAATGGATGACCGTAGCTACATGAGCAATGCGGAACTTTGCGAGTATGCAAATGCACTTGATGCAGAATGTGACTATCTGTATGTATACTATCCATTTAAAGATAGCGTAATGGGCAATCAATATCCGATTCTTGTATTCACTAAAGATGCTATTTCCGAAAATGCAACATTTGATGAGGTCGGTGAAATAGTTCGCGGCGGAGGTGTGCGCGAGATACTTATGGTGTCCGGCGGAGTTCACGGAAACGAGCCTGCAGGTATTGAAGGCGTGCTTGCATTTGCAAACGCACTCACAGGCGACTACGGCGACGAGGTTATGGATTCATTTGGCGCGATAGTGCTTATTCCTTCTGTTAGTGCAGATAACTTCCAGAGATTCAAGCGTTTGAATGCAGACGGTATCAATCCTCAGCGTGACCTCTTACAGCTTACCGGCGAAGGAACACAGAATCAGGTCTATGTATATAAGACATTTATGCCAACTGTTTATATCGACTGTCATACCGATGGCGGCACTCTAAAGGTTTCCGAAGATGACTACTCGGTATCGTATCCTGCTACAAACTCGCTCTCACATCTTGATGATGCGGTTATACGTTATGCAAGCGTATTCAATTCGCCTATTATTGATGTAAGTACGATTGCAGACGGCAGCGAACCCGTATCCGAGCAGATCGGTATGCAGATAAATCTTTCTGCTATTGAAGCCCTTGAGGAGCAGGGACTTCGTTCCGGTTTTTATTATTTCCCTAATGCCAAGCCTAACACTTCATGGGTGTATGCACAAGCGCGCGGTTCTTACGGATTCCTTATTGAATCCATGCGTTTATTCAGTGGCAAGGATCGCTATGAGCGTTCGGTATACTCTATGATGCAGGCTATAAAGGCGATAACCGATGAAGTGGTCGGCTACGAAGGCACTCTTGCACAGACTGTTTACGAGGGCAGAGCAGCTGCAGTTGTAAACGAGTATGATGAGAATAATCTATTTGCTAAAAAGACTACTGCAAGCGGCGACCTTGTATATACTGTAGAGCGTATGTCGATTTACCTTGACGGTACGGTAAAGGGCAGTGATACTGTGACGATTACACATCACGACACTGTCAGTGACTTTGTTCCCATGGCGACTGCATATGTTATAGATGCAGATGCCGAGAGCATTGATACAATCTTAAATATACTTGATATGCATGGTATCAAGTATACAAAGATTCGTAACGGTGCGACGCTTAATTTGCGTAAATACGCCGGTATTGATACGGTAAACACCTCGTCCGAAGCGGTAACTTTGGGTGATGCAGAAAGTGTTACATTTGAAAATGGAGCATACGTTGTTACGCTTGATACATCTGATTCTTATCTCATTACATATCTTTTTGAACCAGACAGTTTCCCATATACTTTAGCGTCTGACCATATGCATAGTTTTGCAAATATGGGATATCTTACTGATAGCGATTCGCTTTATCGCTCCGAGACATCAGGTGTCGCTGATATTGTTGCAAGTCTTATCGCAATAGAAGGTGATGTTGATGGTGACGGAGATGTCGATATTTCGGATGTTATGTCAGCGCTTAAAGCAGTAGTAAACGGTGATAAGTTCACTCTCCTTGATGTTCTCCGTATTCTAAAACTCTCTGTAAAATAAAAAATAATAGCGGTAAAAATACCGCTATTATTTTTTCGCTCAATTTTAACTTGAAACTGTGTATACTAAACTTTATAATAGTATTGGATAGTTCCAAGGAGGCATTTATGAAAACTTTATTTTACGGTGGAAATATAATAACCATGGCAGAGCCGCTTTATGCCGAGGCGGTTCTGATTGAAAATGATAAAATACTCGCAGTTGGCAGCGAAGCAGAGCTTCGCGAAAGCGCAGACGAATTTGTTGACTTGCAGGGAAAGATAATGCTTCCCGGATTTATAGACGCGCACAGTCATCTTACCGAGTATGCAACTTGCCTGAGAGAGGTGGCACTTAACGGCATTGATAATTTTGAGGATATGAAGAATGCTATTCAAAAGCATATTGTCGAAAACAACATCCCCGAGGGTGAATGGGTAATCGGCAGAAACTATGACCACGCGCTTTTTGAGGGGCATACGCATCCAACAAAAGAACAAATTGATTCAATCGCGCCCAATCACTTGCTTATGATAAAGCACAGCAGTGTGCATAGCGGTCTTGTAAACGAGCGTGTGATTGAAAAGTTTAATCTCACTCCCGAAACACCGGTTCCCGCCGGCGCAAGAATTGTTACCGAAAACGGCAAATTAACGGGTGAACTTGAAGAGGGGGCGCTTTCGATGATTCGCGCAAAAGTGCCGCCGGTTTCGATTGAGCAAGCGTGCAAAGCTCATGTTAAAATGCAGAAGTATTATGCTTCAAACGGTATCACAACTGCGCAGGACGGATATCTGACCTCGCGCATGGTAGAGATTTATAAAAGGCTTTATGAAAGCGGTGACTTAAAGCTTGATATTATTGGAATTCCGCCTAAAGGGCAGTATGAAAAACTTTGCGTGGAAATGAATGAACTTCCGAGCGGTATTCGCGCCCGTGTCGGAGGGATAAAGTATTTCCTTGACGGGTCTCCGCAACTACGTACCGCATGGGTACGCACACCATATCTCGGCGGCAGCGGCGAAGATATAGGAAATCCTATTCATGATGATAAAGACGTTATTGAAGCGTTCCGTTTTGCAGCAGAGCATAAAGCACAGATTTTAATCCACTCAAATGGTGACGGCGCGGTTGAACAGTTTTTGCGTTGCCTTGAGATAGTTGCAAAAGAATATCCTGCTTCAAAGGAACTTCGTCATGTAATCATTCACGGTCAGCTTATGGGTGTTGACCAGCTTGCAAAGGCGAAAGAACTCGGTGTTATCGTTTCTTTCTTCGTTGCACACACCTATCATTTTGCCGATACGCATATCCGCAACCTCGGAAAAGAGCGCGGATACAAGGTAAGCCCTACGCGCTCAGCACTTGAAAACGGCGTAATATTTACTTTCCATCAGGATGCGCCGGTCATAGAGCCCGATATGCTGGAAACCGTTTGGTGTGCGGCAAACCGTATCACACGTGATGGCGTTCACCTAGTGGATGAGGAGATTTCGGTGCTTGATGCGCTTCGCGCGGTAACCGTTAATGCGGCATATCAGTATTTTGAAGAGGATAAAAAGGGAAGTATCGAGGTTGGCAAGGCTGCCGATTTTGTTGTGCTTGACAGAAATCCGCTTGAGGTTCCAAAGGAAACAATACGCGATATAAAAGTTATTGCAACCTATAAATACGGAGAAAAAATCTACGAATTGGAGAGAGAATAATGCTTAACACTTTGAAATCTGGCTGGAATGCATGTGAATATAGTGCAGATGACGGCAACAAATTGTTTTATCAAATTCACATGCCTGATACACTCGAAGACGGAAAAGAATACCCACTCATCCTTTATATGCACGGCGCAGGCTCAAAGGCTGACGATAATTCGCATATCTATTCCCGTTTTGCAGATTTTTTGCGTATGTATGAAAACAGCGACTATCGCAACCGCTCGATTTTACTGGCTCCGGGATGCCCTAAAAGCGGTCGCTGGGTATCAGTCCGAGACTGGAGCCAAACAACTTTAGACCATACCGTAGCACCTACTGCACAAATGCGTGCGGTTATAGATATTCTTGATATTATAACTGATAAGCTACCGATTGATAAAAAGCGTCTTTATATTCACGGTAACAGTATGGGCGCTCATGCTACTTGGGAGTTGCTTTCGCGTTTTCCCGGTCGCTTTGCAGCAGCTATTCCCGGCTGCGGCGCCGGCGACCCTGAAATGGCTCATAAAAAGCTTGATACTGCAATTTGGATTTTCCACGGCGATTCGGACAAAACGGTGCCATATGAGTGCTCTGTTATTATGAACGATGCGTTGACCGCGGCAGGACACAAAAATTTTAAGTTTACAACTTTCCCGGGCGCAGGCCACGGCATTTCCAAAATGATTGCCGACACCGAGGACCTTATGAAATGGATGTTTGAGCAAAGTTTATAAAGCAAAATCGGACTCTTTGTAGTCCGATTTTGCTTTAAGTCATTCTCATTATTGAATTTATCTAGATATTTTGTTATAATTGAATTACCACAAAAAAGAGGAGGTATTGATATGAAAAAGTTAGCTGTGTTTGTTATTGTATTGTGTGCGCTTATGACAATATGCGTCGGCGCAAAATCCGGCGATATCGCAGGTAAATATTACAGCACCGATATAGTAACGACTCTCAACGGCGTTGAAATAGACGCAATAAATATCGGCGGCAAGACGCTTATCAGTGCCGAGGATATGTATTATTACAGCTTTGATGTGGTTTGGAACGCGCAGGAGAGAACATTGAGAGTAAACTCAATAAAGCACGCCGAAAACGGTATTCCACCCACGGTGAGAAAGTCGGATTTGCCGTCAGGCAGCGTTCTCGGTTATTACTATGAAACCGATATTGTAACATATCTTGATAATAAGCCAATTACAGCCTACAACATCGGCGGCAGAACATATATCCACGCCGAAGAAATGCGTGACTTTAACTATAAAGTAATATGGAACGCCGAAAAACGAAGTCTCGCTGTTACGAGCCCTGACCGGTGGGGATATATTAATAATATCCCACTTACCTATGGCGTTGAAAGAAACGGTTACAACGATATGGGAGTCGGTGCATTTTCGGTAGTTTATACAAAAGACGGAATTATAGCCACCGATGACGCCGACTGCTTTGATATGACCATGTGGTGTATTGATAATGAATACCGTTTTTCGATGAGTTTTTATCAAAACTACAGATGGTCAGGCTTAATTGGAGAATTAGACGCCGTTACCTATTACGGTATGGAAGCAAATCCAAGGTGTGAACCGCATGAAAAATATGATGAGGTAAATGAACTGCTGAAAATTTCAATTAACGGTTATGTCGCAAAAGAAGTGGCAGTTACAAGCGGTGGCGGTAACGGACATGTAGATTTTTATATTACAGTAAGCGATTTGCCGAAGTTTAAGGTAAATGAAATTGAGGAGATTCGCATTTCTGTAGGTGAGGTGCATGGGGAACCGTATGAAATAGTTTTTCCTGCACTTGAAGAAAAACACGACGAAATAGAAGAAATCGTCCTTAAGTATCCAAATGATTATATAGAATACAAATACGATTGCGGAGACTATTGCATCGTTATAATGCGCGAGTCAAAGCAACTCGGTGCGGTAACAGACCGAATATATGTTGTAAATCGCAAAACAGGTGAGTGTTCAGCCGATGTGCTTGACCAAGTAAGGGGACTTGACGGATTTAACTTTGAAACGTTTCAAACATATGCATATTGGATAGAAAACAATACATATTTCCGCTTTTCCGTCTCTCTTAAGGATAGAACTGCTGATTTTAGCATGAAAATCGACACAGCATATGTAGAATTGCTTGCAGAAAGCCTAAGAAAATGAGCGAACTTTACGAAAAAATTTACGCCGCGGTTAAGACTATTCCGCGTGGCAGAGTTGCAACGTATGCACAGATTGCCGCAATGGTAGGTAATCCGCGTATGTGCCGCGTTGTGGGTAACGCACTGCATCAGAATCCGTATTTCGGCATAGTGCCGTGTCACCGTGTTGTAAACGCAAAAGGGTATCTTGCAAAGGGATTTGTTTTTGGCGGAGAGGGCGTTCAGGCTGACATGCTTCGCGCCGAGGGCGTTGAGGTGGTTGACGGTAGGGTAGACCTTGAGAAGTATCGTATTTAGTTTGTATACCAAATGGTTTATAAACCGTCTTGACGAATTTTTGCAGAATTGATAAAATATCAATAACTTATATTGAAAGGAAGTCCGAAAATGAAATTGTTTCGTATACTTTTGGTTGCAGCTTTAACCGCGTTCCTTGCTTTAGGCATCAATGCAAAAGAAGTTGTTGTCTATGAAAATGATTTTTCGAGTAGTTATTTGAATGACCTTACACTTAATGGTGATTGGTTTGTTTCAGACGGTAAACTTATGCTTGGCAGCGGCAGTGGAGCCGGCAGAGTTATTTATGAAATCCCTGCAGAATATAGCGGTTGCAGATATAAAGTTGAGGTTGACTTTATAGGACATACTTCAACCGGCGGCATTATGGTTGGTGCTACAGGAAACAATCTTTCCGACACACCGAAAGAGTTTCACGGCTATGACTGCTTTCTTGGCAACAACGGCAAAAAAGCCGCACTTGGAACTTACAAAGCAGACGGTTCATGGCTTGGCAATTTTCAGGTAAGCGGTGATGTTGTCACCGCGGCGGATGTTCATTTTTCTGTTGAGGTTTGCGGCGATGAGCTCACATATAATGTTACATCTCTGGACGGCGAAACAAGCTATTTCGGTATTTCATATAAAATCGGTACATCTTCAAAGGATATATACAGTGCATTTTCAAACACTGTCGGCCTTCGCAAATTCTATGTAGACAAGGGAGCATTTGACAATCTGAAAATAACCGTTTTTGCTGACGATAAGCTTCCTTCACTTAATAAAAAACTTGATTTCGGCGGCTTTGAGTTTAAGACAAACAGCGGACTTAAACTTTCAAACGGAGCGGTTACCGGCAGCGGCGCAATGCTTTCTTCAAGTCCCCTCACAGAAAACTTTAAAGCAAGCATTATGCTTACTCCAAAGTCAAGTACCAAGTTTTTGTTTGGTATGAAGGATAATGAAAACGGATATGCTTTTGAAATTGATAAAGATAATGAGCAAATAGCTTTTTATCAGATTACTGACGGCAAGTATATCCGCAAGGGTGTAAAGAATACACCTATGTATGACGGTGAACATCTTGTTTCGGTTGAGGTTTGTGACAAGATTGCAACGGTGACTTATGATGCGTTCTTTGAAGGCGAAGAAGCGTTCAAGAGTTTTGACTTTAAACTCGGTGACTATACCGCAGGTAAGTACGGCGTCATTCTAAATGGCGGCAAATTAAATGATTTAACCGTTGCCGAAACTGACAGCATCACCGGCGAAACATATGTAAACCCCGTTGCGTGGGGGCCCGACCCCGATGTGCTTTTCTATGACGGCACATATTATCTCTACAACCGCATTACCTCAGGCGATGATATTTTCAGAGTTTACACCTCGCCCGACCTCGCAAGATGGACTGCAAGAGAGGTTGTGTTTGTAAACGACCCGAGCATTCATAATGTGCAGCATTATATGAGCCCTAATGTTTGTTATTATGAGGGTACATTCTATCTCTTCTATGCGGCAAAGAATTCGGCAGGCTCAAACCGTCTTTTCTGTGCAACCTCCGATTCGCCTTACGGACCTTTCACACATAAGCACGGACAAGTTCCGCTTCACGATGTTCCCGAAATCGGCGGACATCCTTATATCGACGAGGACGGAAAGGTTTATCTTTCATACGTCCGCTTTGGAGGCGGCAACCATATCTGGCTTGAGGAAGTAATTCTTGCAGACGATAAGGCTACACCCGTTCCAGGTACGCTTACAAAGCTAATTTCCCCCACCGAGGACTATGAAATTGACGGACACGGATTTATCAGCGAGGGCGGCGTTATAACCAAGCATAACGGTCTTTACTATATGATTTGGGCAACAGGTCACTATGAGGGTCATTATGGTGAAGCATATGGCGTTGCAGAGAATATTTTTGGTCCTTATACAAAGTATAAATATAATGATATTCTCACTTGGAACAGCGATATTGACGGTACCGGAGACGGCATATTTGTAAAGTCGCCGGACGGTACAGAACTTTGGATGGTATATCATAAGCACTATGCGGTTGGTACGGTTTCGCCGAGATATACTTGTATCGACAAGGTGAAATTTGTTAAAGACCCGAACGGCGGTGCCGATATTCTCACCGTAAACGGTCCCTCCACCACTCCGCAGGCAAAAGCCTCAAACTTCTACCGTTATGATGTTAACCGTGACGGCATAACAACTCTTTACGATGCGTTACTTACGTTAAAAGAAGCATCTGAACTGTATAGCGGTAGATATGATGCGGACTGCAACAATCGTAATGATGAAAACGATGCGATGACAATTATCGCGGAAATGATAAAATAACAGAAAAGGGTAGTGTATGAACAGATTTGTTCGTTTGTTGGCAATTGCCACACTTTCTTTGGTGCTCGCTTTTTCTGTCAGCGCTAAAGAAACCGTGATATATGAAAACGATTTCAGCACAGATTCTTTAAGCGATTTTACCTTGAACGGTGCATGGACTGTGTCGGATGGCGTGCTTGCTCTCGGAAGCGGAAGCGGCTCTGCGCATATTATATATGACCTTGGCAGTGATTACATTGGCAAGCATTTTCGCGTAGAGGTGGATTTTTTAAATCATACTTCTACCGGCGGTATAGGTATCGGTGCTACTGGCGAAAATCTTGCGGACACACCGAATTATTTTTTCGGATATGAGGGGTTTGTAGGTGCTGCCGGTACAAAAGGCGCATTTGGAATTTATAACGCCGAAGGAGATTGGGGCGGAAATGCTGCAAGGGGTCAGGATAATATTGACGTTTCTGATTTGCACCTTTGCGCCGAGGTTTACGGTGATACCATTCTATACACCATAACCTCGCTTGACGGAGCGACCAAGTATTTTGGTGTAGAGTATACCATTGGTCAATCCTCGCTTGACATATACAATTCTTTGAGTGGTATTGTCGGATTGCGCAAATTTTACGGCGATAAAGGCTGTTTTGATAATTTCAAGATAACTCTTATAGAAGACGATGAATTTGCCACTACAAGCAAAATTTTGACCTTTGGTGATAATACGTTTGCGGCAACTAACTCCATGCGTGTAGTAAGTAATATTTTGCGCGGTAGCGGATATGTGCTTTCATATTCTGCCTTTGAACAAAATTTTAAGGCTGACTTCACGCTCGTTCCCGTAGGAAAAACAAGGGTTTTCTTCGGCATGGATAACGCGGGTAACGGCTATGCTTTTGAGGTTGATAAGGCTGCAGAAACTCTTTCGCTCTATTCGCTTGAGAAATATGCGTATACAAAGCTTGCGTCAAAGAAGGTGCCATTGCTCGATGATGCTGAATATCCTGCTTCAATTCAGGTGTGTGACGGTATAGCTACTGTTGTTTTTGACGCATATTTTGAAGGTGATAAAGCGTTTAAAACTTTTGAGATAGCTCTTGAGGACAGCATACCCGGCAAATTCGGTTTTTGGCTTGAGGGCGGCAGAGTTAAGGAGTTCAGTAAGGCGGAGCCTGTTGCGTATGAGGGCGAAACTTATACAAACTCGCTTGTGCGCGGTGCCGACCCCGATGTGCTTTTCTATGACGGCACATATTATCTTTACAACCGTGTGAATGACGGCGATAATATTTTTAAGGTGTACACCTCTGCTGACCTTTCGCAGTGGACAGACCGCGGAATTGTTTTTACTCACAATCCTGATGAATACATCATAAGCAGTTACATGAGCCCAAATGTTACTTACTATGACGGAGTATTCTATCTCTTTTTTGCGGCAAAGAATTTGAGCAATGAACAAAGGTTATATTACGCGACGTCCGATTCGCCATATGGACCGTTTGTTCAAGAAAACGGTGCCATACCGCTTCACGATGTTACCGAAATCGGCGGGCATCCATATCTTGACGAAAGCGGCAAGGTGTATATGACCTATGTTCGCTTTGACTTTGGAAATCATATTTGGATAGAAGAAGTTAAACTTGATGACGGCGTTGTTACACCGGTTGACGGTACTCTTACAAAGGTTATTTCTCCGGAGTTTGAATACGAGCTTGACGGATACGGTGCAGTTGCCGAGGGCGGAGTAATTTACAAGCATAACGGTTACTATTATATGATTTACGCGTCAGGCCATTATCTTGGTGATTACGGTGAATCGTATGCAGTAGCAAAGAATATCCTCGGACCTTATACAAAGTTTGAGTATAATGAAATTATTGCATCTAATGCTTATATTCGCGGTGTCGGCGACGGTGTTTTGGTTCCTTCTCCTGACGGTACCGAGCTTTATATGGTTTATCATAAGCACTATTCTACTAGCAAGGTTTCTGAAAGACAGACTTGTATTGATAAGGTGAAATTTGTAAAAGATCCGCACGGCGGACTTGATATTCTTACGGTAAACGGCCCTTCAACCACTCCGCAACCGTTGCCGTCATATATCGGACGTTATGATATCGACCGTGACGGTGAAATGTCAATGCTTGATGTATTAAGACTTGCCAAACATTCGGTTTCTGCCGAGTACAACGGTAGATTTGACGTTGACGGCAACGGCACCGAAAACGCACTTGACATTTTGATAGTAGTAAAAGAAGTGCTTAATTAAAGGACGGTGAATAAGTGTCACACAAAGAGAGCGTTTTTCGCATTTCTGTTACATACGAAGATGCGCAAACTTTGATGAGTGAGGTAGATGCTTCTTATCAACCTTTGTTTGAGTTTTCACAAAATGTATCTGTGCATTTTCAAATACGCGGAAAGCAAATACTATTTAAGCATGGAAAAATTACAGTAGAAAAGCAGTTTCGCGATATCAAAAAAACTGTGGTTCTCGGTAGAGGTATAGTTTTGTACTTTAAGGATGGAACATATATACCGTTCGCAGTAGGAAATGATGAAAAGCATAATACGACGCTGTTTGATATTATGTTGCTTTTAAAGCGGCGTTGTCCGTTTCGCTGCAGCATAAAAGAGAAACTTCAGTATCCGGAATATGAGAATTGCGGAGACCGCTACAAAACCGAAGAAGAACCTTTTGCAAAAATTTCGTTTGTTTTAACGGATGCTGAAATTAATTCGTTGATTATGTATGAAAGGTTAATAGAAGATAATCTTTGGCTTTATTTGGCTCTTTCGATTGCTTTTATTGTACTTTCGTTCATACTTTCTAATTCTTGGCTTTTAATTCCTGCAGCTATATTTACCGCAATGTTTGCGGTGATGTACTTTTCTTCAAATAGCGAGTACGAAAACTATCGCCAAAACCATCAGGGGAGCCTTTCTATGTTGCTTTATAGTGATGTTGTTGTGATAAGGCTTCGTTTGCTTGATATTGATATTGAATATAAAAAAATAAGAAAACCGCATAAGTTCTTATGTTTTTGGATATTGCCGGCAGGTGATTTCTATAAGATGGTGTTACCAATTCGTATTGTCAAGGATAACAAGGAATTTTTTGATTTGTTATTAAAACAAAAAGCAGACCGATAAGGTCTGCTTTTTGCTTACTCATATACAACTTTTTCGTCTGTAACCTTGGCGGTAACGCTGTCGCCTGCCTTGATTTTGCCTTCGAGCATAGCCTCGGAGAAGGAGTCCTCCACAAGGCTTGTGATAGCACGACGGAGAGGGCGCGCGCCGTATACATCGTCAAAGCCTTTTTTAGCAACAAAGTCAACGAGAGTATCGTCAAAGTCAATCGTTACACCGATATCTGCAATGCGCTTTTTAAGCGACTCAAGCATAAGAAGTGCAATTTTTTTGATATCCTCGTCTGTAAGACGGTTAAACACGATTATCTCATCAAGGCGGTTGAGAAATTCGGGACGGAAAGTGCCTTTTAGAGCCTGCATTACATTGTTTTCCATCGAGATTTTTTCAGCATCGGCGTTAGAAGTAAAACCGAGCGATTTCGTTTTTTCGGTGAGTGCCGCCGCGCCTACATTTGATGTCATGATAATGACAGTGTTTTTAAAATCAACTTTTCTGCCTTGCGAGTCGGTTAAAATACCGTCGTCAAGTATCTGCAGCATGATGTTGAAAACATCCGGATGCGCCTTTTCAATTTCATCAAAAAGGACAACGGAGTATGGCTTACGGCGAATTTTTTCTGTAAGCTGACCGCCTTCGTCATAGCCTACATAGCCGGGAGGCGAGCCGATAAGCTTTGAAACGCTGTGCTTTTCCATGTACTCTGACATATCAATGCGAATCATGGAGTTTTCATCGCCGAACATTACGGCTGCAAGTGCTTTTGTCAGCTCGGTTTTACCAACGCCCGTGGGGCCAAGGAAAATAAATGAACCAAGCGGACGTTTTGGGTCTTTGAGTCCCATTCTGCCGCGGCGGATTGCCTTTGCAACCGCGTCAACTGCCTTGTCCTGACCGATTATTCTTTCGCGGAGAATTTGGTCAAGGTTTAACAGCTTTTTGCTCTCTTCGCTTTCGAGTTGCTTTACCGGAACACCCGTCCAAGCGGTAACGATATCAGCAATGTTGTCCTTGGTAACGGTAAGCGTTGCACCGTCGCGCGATTTTTGCCAATCTGCCTTTTCGTTTTCAAGCTTTTCGCGAAGGGCATGCTCCTCATCTCGCAGTTTCGCCGCTTCTTCAAAATTTTGAGCCTTGATTGCTTCTTCCTTGCTGCGCTTTAATTCTTCAATCTTCTTTTCGGTGTCTTTTATATCGGGAGGAGAAGTGAAGTTTGAAATGCGAATTCTCGACGCCGCCTCGTCTACAAGGTCAATAGCCTTGTCGGGCAGATAGCGGTCATTGATATATCTTTTGGAGAGGTTTACCGCCGCTTCGAGTGCTTCATCGGAAATCTTAAGTTTGTGATGCGCTTCGTACTTGTCGCGAAGTCCTTTGAGAATCAGCAAAGCTTCTTCGGCGGTTGGCTCGCCAACCATTACCGACTGAAAACGTCTTTCAAGGGCAGCATCTTTTTCAATATTCTGGCGGTACTCGTTGATAGTTGTCGCGCCTATAAGCTGCATTTCACCGCGTGATAGCGCAGGCTTTAAGATGTTTGCAGCATCCATTGCGCCCTCTGCGGCACCTGCGCCTACGAGTGTGTGGATTTCATCAATAAACAAGATTATGTCAGGCTTTTTGGCAACTTCCTGCATTACGTTTTTGAGTCTTTCTTCAAACTCACCGCGGTATTTTGCACCTGCAATCATAGAAGAGATGTCAAGAGTAACGATTTTTTTGTCTGTGAGCATTTCAGGTACGTTTCCGTCTGCAATGCGCTGTGCAAGTCCCTCGACAACAGCGGTTTTACCAACGCCGGGTTCACCGATAAGGCATGGATTGTTTTTTGTACGGCGCGCAAGTATCTGAATTACGCGCTCTGTTTCGTTGTCACGTCCGATAATAGGGTCAATCTTACCTGCCTTTGCAAGCGCGGTCAAGTCCTTGCCGTAGGATGAAAGCGTGGGGCAGTCCTTGATATTGTCGCTTTTAGCTTTTGCGGTGGGGGAAGCGTGTGCGCTTTCTTCTGCGCCGCTTTCCATCCCGTCAAGGTATGAGATTACGTCTTTTCTCAAATCTGCAACGCTTACGCCGATAGCCTCAAGAATCTTATTAGCAACGCAAGCATTTTCTTCAATCAAAGCAAGTAAAAGATGCTCGGTGCCGATATATCCGTGTCCGTAACGTGTGGATGCATAAGCGGACATTTCAATTATTTTTTTAGTGCGCGGAGTAAGGTCGGATGCGTTTATATTTGTTGGTGAGCCTGTGCCCATGTTGCTTACTATCGTATTAACGATTTTTTCTTTGTCAGCGCCCTTGGAAATAAGAAGCTTTGCAGCAACTCCTTCGCCCTCGGAGATAAGTCCGACAAGCAAATGTTCGCTGCCTACATAGGTATGTCCCATTTCACGCGCCGCCAAAACTGCGTTGTTAAGTGCATTTTGCGCTTTTTTTGTAAATCTGTTGGTCAATTAAACATCCTCCATTCAAAGTATACTTTTTATAGTATTCGCGCGAAGAATATCGCGTGTATTTGCATTATTGGCTACATCGCCGTTTGCCATTAATATGTGTGCCGGCATTGCTTCGCATAGAAGCGTGTCAAGGTCTTTTATCTCATCAATGATACCAAGTGCAATGCCAAGCCGCACATGAGCAAAGCAGTCTAAAAACTCTTTGCTTGAAATGATATGTGCATATTTCAGTGTACCAAGTGCACGCATTACTTTATCTGTCAGCTTGTCTATGTTGGCATCAAAAAGGGCAGTACGCGCATTTCTTTCGTCGGTTGCAATTTGCTTTGCAACAGTTTCTGTTTTTCGCAACAAATCTTCTTCACTGTGACCGAGCGAAAGGCGGTTGGATATCTGATACATGTATGCATCCGCCGCCGAGCCTTCGCCGTACATTCCGCGAATGGTGATACCTATTTTTTCAAGCTGCGATTTAACATCTCCCATGCGGTTCAGCATGGACAATGCAGGCAAAAACATCATAACCGATGCCCGCATAGCCGTGCCGAGATTGGTAGGACATCGTGTAAGATAACCTAGCTCACTGTCGAAAGCAAAGTTTATTTTTGCCGCAAGAATTCGTTCGCATTCAAGTGCATGCTTGCCTGCGCTATCTAGGTCAAGACCGTCTGCAAAACTCTGTATGCGCAGATGGTCTTCTTCACATACCATGATATATGTTTCTTTGGCTTCGTTTGCCAAAAGAGCGTGCCTTTCTTTATCGGTGGCAAATTCACGACTGATAAGGTTTTTTTCATAAAGAGTGTGCGCTTTTACAGAATTTGAAACGCAGGGCTCTTCTGTAAAACCGTTTTGAATTGCGGCAGACGAAACTTTTTCGATTATTTCTTTTCTGCATGTATCGTTCAGTGCAGGAGGAAAAGGGTAGTCTTTGATATTTCTCGCAATTCGCACACGGCTGCGCAAAATTACATCGTTTTTCATCAGCCTTCCCCCTTAAGTGCCTTGATTTTGTCGCGGATAGCCGCGGCTTCTTCATAGTTTTCTACTTTGATTGCTTCTGCCAGCTTGTCGCGCAGGATTTCTTCTTCAGTTAACTCTTTTTTTACTATTTCCGTGCCCGCAGGCGTAAGTCCGACATGCTTTGCAGTTCCGTGGATAGAGCGAATGGTGTCGCCGAGCTCTTCTTTAAAAGTATTATAGCATTCGGGACAACCAACCTTGCCCATTGAGAGTATGTCACTGAATGTCAGTGCGCAAAGATTGCATTTTTTAGTAGGCGTGTTGGGCTTTTCTGCTGCTTTTACTTTTGTGAAAAAGGAGTTAAAAAGCGGAGAAACCATACTTGTACCAATACCTGCACCTGCGGCGCAATCGTGGCAAAGCGCAACCGACGTTTCTTTGCCGTTGATGTTTTGTGTATAGAAAAAGCTTGCAGTATTGCTTTTGCATTTTGAACAAATCATTTAATCACCTCATAAGAGTTAATAGCATATTGCAAAAACTGTCACCGCGAACGGTGTTCTGAACGTCGCGCGGCAGGGAAGAGAGCGCCGTTTGTGAAAGACACGCACGGACAAAACGCGCCTCCCGCGCAGTAATCATATCGGAAGAATATAGCGTTTCGAGAATTTCCTCAAGATCGCGTTCGGAAATGCCGCTCTTTGAAACATTAAAGAATTTCATCAAAAGGTCATCCTCGCTCATAACCTTGCGGATAATGCGGATGTATCCGCCGCCGCCTCTGCGGCTTTCGATTATATAACCTTTTTCGGGCGTAAAGCGAGAAGCAACAACATAGTTTATCTGGCTTGGCACACAGCCAAGACGTTTTGCAAGGTCGTTTCTCTTTATTTCAAGTGTACCTCCGCAGTCGGTAAGCATTTCGTCGATAAATGCGGCAATGGAATCGGAAATAAGCATAATTTTCACCTCTTTCTTTTGCATCTTACGCTTGTATTGTAAAACAAAAGTCAAAAATAGTCAAAGTCAAAAATGGTCAAACTTAAAGCAAAAAGTGCGGTTTTGCCGCACTTTTCTTGCTTTTTTGCGTGTTTTTTAAGTTTTTTGCGATTTTTCTACTGATTTTGCATGCCATGCTTGTTGTAATTGTTTACGAGCGCATTCCATGTCAGCTTGTCAACAATACCATTTGCAGGTATGTTGTTGCGCATTTGAAAAAGCCGTACTGCATTTTCCATTTCTTCGCCGTAAATACCGTTTAGTTCAAGCGGCTCAAAGTCATCATATGCAATGGTTAGCGCATTGAGTATTATCTGCAAAAACATAACGAAATCACTTTCCTCACCGCGTGCAACAGATTGACCTTTAGTGAAAATATAAATAGGAAGCGGCTCGCTTTGTTCAAACTCAATTTCGAGCGCTTTTTCGTATAGCAAATCGTAGGTTGTTTTGTCAACGACACCCGTAACAGGCAATGAGTTTTCACTTTGAAATTTTCGTACCGCCTCGGCGGTTACCTCATCGTAAATCCCGTCAACCGGTACCGTAACATTGCTGTCGCCTGAAATCTGCAAATCCCGCAGAAAACTCTGTATCTGCATAATAGCTTGCCTTATATCATCGTTTTGATATGTCATGTTAAGCTCCTATATCAAAGCCCGGATACTGACCGGGGCTGGTAGTGTTGCCGCTATATAAATCTTCGTAAATTTCTGTTATTGCATTCCAGGTTTCAAGATCAACAGTGCCGCTTTCTTCTATTGCAAAAAGACGTTGAAATGCGGCAACCGCATTGTATGTCAAAGCGCCAAAATATCCCGTAACGGGGACCGTAGGTATCTGGTCATATGTATTTGCGATATAATTTAAGTATTCTTGTACAAGCGAAACATAGTCGTTTTCACTTCCCACTCGCAAAATAAAACCTGGATACGGAACAATATTTCCATTGGTAAACCGCGGTGGAATTGAAGCGATTAGCCCTTGATATACATTGTATATTTCGTACCACGTTACCTCGTCAACCACTCCCGTTACAGGCAGTGAATATGCCTGCTGAAAACTGCGCACGCTCGCGGTGGTTGACGGACCGAAGATTCCGTCAATAGGCGTTGCCTGAACTGTCTGCACGAATGTAGAGATGTAAGACAAAAAATATTGCAATAATCGCACTCCCTCGGCTTCTGTGCCCTCGGCAAGATTTTCGGGATACTGTCTTGAAACCTCTTCAAGCGTTATACCTTCGGAATTAAGCTCCGAAAGCCGTTTTACACTGTTATAAATGCGCAAAATTGCATACCATGTAGACCGTCCTACAATGCCGTCTTGCGCAAGATTGAAAATGCGTTGAAACTCGCGCACGGCATCCTCTGTTTCTTCGCCGAAATATCCGTCAACCGGCGAAATCTTAGGTATTGCAGGATAGTTGTTTGAAATACGGTTTAGCCTTATTTGAACCTGACGTACCGCATCGCTGCCCGTGCCGAAAACAAGTGGCGCGCCCGGCAAACTTGCGCCCGGCTCTGCAAGCGGAACATCTGTAACAATGTCGATATTGTTTCCGTAATAGTCCTGTAGGATTTCATAAGGTACAAGCCCTTCTTCTGCAAGAGTTACCGTGCCCCATTGCGAAAGGCCGTCGCACTGTGTCTGAACACCGTCGCAGTATTGTGCAAAAAGCGGCTCAACGGCACCTTGACGCCGAATGTAGCTGTCGAAAATATCATCAACGATTTGCGAAATGTTTTCAAAGTATTCGCGGTCGGGGACAAAAAACTGGTCAAATTGTGTGTTGTTTGTTATGTCAAAATCATATCCGCGGCTTCTGTAATACTCGGTATAGATTCTGTTTAACGCATAGGATATCTGCGCATAAATATTGGCTCTTATGGCGCTTTCGGGCCAAGTGGGATAGATTTCACTTGATGCAACATTTTTTATGTAATCGATGAACGGAACTGTAATATTCTGTGCATCCGATGAAGGCGCACCGAGATGAACGGTTATGGTTTCTGGTATGGTGGGGATTCCTGTAGGCATGTCTTTCTCCTTATAGGTCGGGATTTTGGCTTTCGGTAACCGTGCCGTTATTAGGGATAATTGCCTGACCTTCATATTCTGTTTTAGGGATTAAATTTGCAGGTTGTATTGATGTTGTTCCTGCAAAGATCGGCACGTTTATAAAGCTGCGCGGATAAAAGTTTTCCTTGTCAACTTCAACGTTGTAGGTTGCAAAAGGTGTGGCACTTCCCGGTGACTCGGAGGAGGATGCAGGTGGAGCAGGCAGGGAGATTCGCGGAGTGTTTCCGCTTTGGTCTGTGTAAAGCACCGATATAACTCCGGAGCCGTTTTGGCTTGTGCCGCGAACGGTTACAAGTGCACCTTCAATAGGAATTGCGCCGCCCGCGGTGTAAACCGAAACAATAAGTGTACCGACGGCAGTGTATTCTTTCGGGATTTTGTTGTTCATAGATAGCCCTCTCGTTAATGTAGTAATAGTAAATAGTATAGGAATTGCACGAAAAAGATTACTTCTTTTGTGCAAAATCTAAAAAAATTCAAAAAATCTGTTTTTTCTATGTTTTTTTAGAAAAATATGTTATAATAATATCGTATGCAAAACAAAACCTACTTTTTGGGAGGACATGATGAACGATAATTTTTACGGAGATCTTGCCATAATCGGCATGCGCGGTTGCGAAGCATTTACTCAAGAGGTTGACAGTTACATAAAAGACTGGCGCCGCCATGTAGAGGATGAAACCTATATCGCACAGGCTGATTGCCCCAGATTTGGCAGTGGCGAGGCAAAGGGACTTATTCACGAATCCATGCGCGGTAAGGACGTTTACATCATTTGCGATGTATTCAACTACGGCGTTACCTACAAGATGAACGGTATGACCGTACCGATGAGCCCCGATGACCACTATCAGGACATCAAGCGCATTATCAGCGCAATCGGAGGCAAGGCACGCAGAATTTCTGTAATTATGCCCATGCTTTATGAAGGCAGACAGCATAACCGTTCCACACGCGAGTCTCTTGACTGTGCAATCGCACTTCAGGAACTTGTAAATATGGGTGTAAGCAACATCATCACATTTGATGCTCATGACCCCAAGATTCAGAATGCAATTCCGCTTCACGGTTTTGACAATGTCAGACCTACTTACCAGATGATTAAGGCACTTGTAAAGGCAGTTCCGGATGTTTCCTTTACTCACGACCGCCTTATGATTGTTTCTCCCGATGAAGGCGCGATGAGCAGATGCATGTTCTATTCTTCGCTTCTCGGTCTTGACCTCGGTATGTTCTACAAGCGCCGTAATTATTCGGTAATTATTGACGGCAAGAATCCTATTGAGGCACATGAGTACCTCGGCAGAGACCTCAGCGGCAAGGACGTTATCGTTGTTGACGACATGATTTCTTCGGGCGAATCCATGCTCGATGTTTGCATACAGCTTAAGGAAAAGGGTGCAAACCGAATTTTCGTATTCTCAACATTCGGACTTTTCTGCAACGGTCTTGACAAGTTTGACGAGGCTTATGAAAACGGCATTTTCACCAAGATTTTCACAACCAACCTCGTTTACGGCAAAGAAGAACTCAAGTCCAGAGAGTGGTATCAGTCTGTTAATATGTGCAAGTATGTTGCATATCTTATCGACACTCTCAATCACGATGCAACTATCAGCAATCTTCTCAACCCTGCAAAGCGCGTTCACAAGCTTATTGATAAGCATGCTCGCGAGCAGGCAGAAAAGAATAACTAAATTAAAAAAGAGACGGCAACGCCGTCTCTTTTTTGATGTTAATAATTATACTTTTTTCGTTTTGCTATAAGGAATATTACGCCAAAAATAACCGCCATAAGCTCTGCTGTAACTATTGAAATCCAAACGCCGTCGATCTCCCAAAATAAGGGAAGAATCAATACTGCTCCAGCTTGGAAAACCAGTGTTCGCAAAAACGAGATAATTGCAGAGGTGACACCGTCGCTGAGAGCGGTGAAAAAGCCGGAAAAGAAAATTGCAAATCCCATAAGCAAAAATGAAAGTGCAAAAATATGAAATCCTGATACGGTAAGTTCCATAAGAGCTTTGTCATAGCCTACAAAAATTTGCGTCAGCGGTGTTGCAAGCAGTTCCGAAGAAGCAGTCATTGCAATGCCGAATACAGCGATCATAAAAAGACTTTTTCGCAGCATGCTTTTAAGTTCTGTGTGGTTTTGTGCACCATAGTTGTAGCCGATTATCGGTGCGGTTCCGATGGAATATCCGATAAATGCAGCAGAGAAAATCATGCTCACATACATCATAACACCGTATGCGGCGATACCGTCCTCGCCTGCGTACTTGAAAAGCTGAATATTATAAAGCATACCGACAAGACTCATTGCAACATTGCTCATAAATTCAGATGAGCCGTTGGTGCATGCGCGGAGAATTACTTTGCCGTCATAATGCGTCTTTACAAGTCGCAGAATACTGCTGTTTTTTCTCATGAAGTAGAATATAGGAAGCGCACCGCCGACTACCTGGCTTGCCGCAGTTGCAACTGCGGCACCTGCAAGCTTTAATTCTTTAGGCAAAAGAATAACGAGAACTGCGTCAAGCACCATGTTTGTAATTCCCGAAAAAACAGTTATCCAAAGCCCAAGTTGCGGCTTTTCGGCTGCGACAAAGAAGCTTTGAAACAGCATTTGCAAAATGCAGAGGGGCAGAGCGGCAAGAATAATTCGTGAATATACGATACAGTTTTCAAGCAGTTCGCCTTCTGCACCGAGCAGCATTGCAATTGGGCGGATAAATACAATTCCAAGTATCGCAAAAATAACCCCCAAAACAAATGAAACATATACAAAGAGAGAAAAGTATTGGTTTGCCTCTTTGTGCTTTCCCATTCCAAATGTTCTTGAAACAATTGCCGTTCCACCGGTGCCGAACATAAGTCCCACCGTGGACAAAATCATCAAAACAGGCATAATCAGATTAACGGCGGCAAAAGGCGTTTTGCCTGCAAAATTTGATACAAAAAATCCGTCAACCACACCGTAAATTGACATGAATATCATCATGGCGATTGAGGGAAGTGTAAAGCGTATTAATTTTCTATAGGTAAAGTGTTCCGAAAGTTGAATTTCCATTTTATCCTCTACAGTATTATTTCATTACCTTTATAAACCTGAACATTTCATCTGGGACATCAGCTTTTTCTCCTTTGGGAGCATTAGTGTCGGCATTGTACTCGCAAAAGAATTCTACAATTTGAAATCCACATTTGTTAACATAAAAATGAATATTGCGTTTTTCAAAATACGGCGTGCAGGTTTCCCAAACCTTTGTTTCGGGGTGGAGCGCTTCAATTGCCTGCCATGCACCATAGCCAATTCCTCGGCTATGTACGGTTGGAGAAACAAAGAGAATTTCAAGGTGGTTGTGATTGGTATTTCGGTCGATTTTGAGTATAACGCCACCAACAAATTCATTGTTTGACACGATGCGATAGGTTTCCGAATTTTCGGCATCAATACATTCTTCAATTGTTTTTCGTGAGATTATCTCGCCGTCATCTTCAGTGTGGTTGTCGCGTAGTCCAAACTCTTCCATAGCACCGTATTTAAATGCAAGTTGGTTGTCTAAAATAAACTGTTCGCGATCATCTTTAGTTAAAGGAACAAGGGTAACTTTTGCGTTTTTCATAAAAAACTCCTATAATAAAAATACTCGGCATTACGAAAAAGCGTAATAACCGAGCTCACTCGACATCTTATCCGACAGGCGGCCGCAAATAAATTGCTCCCCAACACTACGGTGTACTGTCCTCCGATGATCGCTTGCATTATAACACAGACACAGCCGTATGTCAATATAAAAAGGCAGCCAAGGCTGCCTTTTATCTTGATAGCATTTTTTTAAAGTTTTTTATAGCAGTTTTAGCTTCGTTTTCCGAGAGTATCGTATATAGAATATAGTTTCCATAAGCGGTCACTTTTGCGTTTTTTATTTTATCAAATTCTTCTCCCATATATCGTGTGTCCCAGTTGGATTTTTTAAACAAAAGGTATTTTTCAACTTCTTTGATTCCGTTTTGGATTTCTCCTTTGTCTCTCACCTTAAAAATGCCGATTTCATTATACTTTGTGCCTGCAAACGGGTATAGAACTATATACTCCGAATAAAGCGACAAATCGCTGTTCATGCAATATTTTATGTAATCCGAGCTTGCCTCGGCGAGGTTTTCAAAGCCATTTATTTTTTTGCCTATAGACATAGCAAGAAGCTGCACGGGCATATCATCCTTTACCGCCGAGCATGCCGTAAACAAAAAGCAGAAAACCAATAAAATACAAAGCTTCTTCATATCACATTTCTCCTACGGTGTGAGTACATATATATTCAATTTGCACATCAAGACCGAGCGGGGTCAGATGGCAACCGTCGGTAGAATACTCTTCTTTGAGGTACCCCTCCGCATCGCATAAAGCTTCTGCGGTGTTGAGATAAAAACTATTCGTTTGCTTTGCGACCTCGATTATCCATTTGTTGCCCTCGCTAATCTCGGTATTGCTTATCGCGGTATACGAGCGGCATACCGGAAACATGGATTGCAACACTATTTTTGTATCGGGACTTGCCAGTTTTATTGACTTGATAAGCTTTGCATACTCGGATATAAAATAATCCTTTTTTACTATTTTAACCCCGTTTATTCCGAGCGAAATTATAAGTATTTCAGGCTTTTCAAGTGCTGCGGCTTCGGCGGCAGTAAGTTCTTTGCCGTTTTGCGGATACACAACCTTTTGAAATTGCATATCCCAAATCGACATCGTGCCGTTTTTGGGAGTCCATACTTGATTTGTATTCTCGCCGCCGCAAAGCATTGCAAAGGATTTTAGCCCGTATGTGCGTGAGTCACCGAGAAAAACAAGCTTGTTAAGGTATTCTGCGCCGCCGTGCTCGGTTTCGCCGAGGAGTACCTCTTTTTGAGCCGAAGTATAAGAAAACACCTGTACATCATTTCTTGTGTACAGGTGTTCGTTTTGTAGGGGAAACACGGCAATGCAAAACATAAAAAAGCAAGCCGTAAGCAAAAACTCTAAATTACGCATAAAGCACCTGCAAATTATAGTTTGCTTTGTACGTCGTTTATTTTAATATAGACTTGTATTCTTTCTGTTCGTTACTCTTTTCTTTACTCTTGCTTGCGATAAGCATAATAGCTGCGGTAATTGTGCAATAAATTGCCGTAACGATGGCGAGCATTATGAAGGTTTGAAGCGAATTTGAAACGATTTTGGCAATCAGTGCAAAGCCGATGTATGCGGCGGCTACCACGAGCAGATAATGTATCAAAACACGAAGCAGCATTGGCAGCTTCTTTAAGTGAAGCACATTGTGGAACACGCGGAGAAACATACAACATAAATAGAGTCCCGCCGCTGTTTTAAGTGTGATGGTAATTGATGTTGACACAAGCGCGTGACCTGCTATGTATAAAATAAATACAAAAACTGTGAAAAGTATGCATGAATCGGTGAGAAATCTTTTAAGCTTGTTCATTAATAAAGTCCTCCGAAAAATTCATAAAGTAATTCTAACACATTTTTGTATGCATTTCAAGCCGTTTTGTTAATAAATATTCATTGACATTATGCAATATATATTATATAATATATATTTAGATAAGTATAAATATTTTACACACGAAGAACGGAGAAAATATGCTTAACAGACGCGAATCCAGAGAGGCTGTGCTTGGCCTCGTTTTTGAGAATGAATACGGATGCTACGAGGATAAAAACGAGTTGTATGCAAATGCACTTGCGGCTCGCGGCATTGAAGAAAATGAGTATATAAAGACGGTCTTTTTCGGAATTGTTGAAAAGTCCGAGGAGATTGACGCATATATTGAAAAATATGCAAAGGGCAGAAAACTCTCGCGTATTGCCAAGGTTGCAAAGTCTATTATGCGAATTGCGATTTATGAGATGCTTTATATCGACTCGATTCCCGCAAGCGTTGCTATAAACGAGGCGGTGGAGCTTATCAAGGCGTATGACGATGAAAAGACAAAAGGCTTTGTAAACGGAGTTCTCAATTCCGTTAAAGAGGAACTTGCAAAATGAGCAGATGCTTTGTCGGTATTGACACAAGCAACTATACAACTTCGTTTGGTATAGTAGATGAAGACGGCAAGGTGGTTGCCAATATTAAAAAACTCTTGCCGGTAAATGCAGGGGAATGCGGACTTCGCCAGAGCGATGCCGTGTTTGCGCATATCAAAAATCTCCCCGAGATACTTGAAAGTGCAGATGAGGCACTCGCCTTGCACGAGGTGAGCGCCATAGGTTATTCGGCAAAGCCGCGCAATGTTGAAGGCTCGTATATGCCGTGTTTCCTTTGCGGTATGGATGCGGCACTTGCGTTTAAGGCTGGCAGAAAAATTGACGCGTACGCATTTTCACATCAGTGCGGACACATCGCAGCGGCGCTTACATCGGCAGATGCGTGGCACGTTGCAGATGAACAGTTTATTGCATTTCATGTTTCGGGCGGCACAACCGAGGTTTTGCTTTGCAATCGCGGCGGTGACGGATTTAACACACAGATTGTCGGCGGTACTCGCGACCTTAACGCAGGTCAGGCGATTGACCGTGCCGGAGTTATGATGGGCATGCAGTTTCCGTGCGGAGTGCATATTGAAAATGAAGCAGAGAATTATGCAGGCAAGGTTCAAAAAGCAAAAATCAGTGTAGTTGATGGCTTTTGCAACCTTTCAGGACTTGAAAACCTCGCGGCAAAGGTGTACAGAGAAAGCGGAGATAAGGCGAAAACCAGCGCGTTTGTGCTTGATTTTGTAGGAAGAACGCTTTTTAAAATGGCTGAAGACGTAAGAGTGAAATACGGTGAACTTCCAATAGTGTTTGCAGGTGGCGTTATGAGCAACAAAAAAATACATAAAATGCTCCAAACTTTGGGCAATGTGTATTTTGCCGAGCCTGCGCTTTCGTCGGACAATGCAGTTGGCATAGCCGAACTTGCAAGACAGAAATATTTACAAAACAGAGTATAGATAGGAGAAGCAGATGGGTGTCTTTGATGAGATTTTCACAACACCTACCGAGCAAGGTGACAGTGCAATAACTGTAACCCAGCTTAATGAATATATAAAAGCAAAGATTGACTCTGACGGATTTCTTTCGCATGTTGCGGTAAAGGGTGAGATTTCAAACTTTACCAATCACTATAAGACGGGACATTTTTATTTCACCATAAAGGATGAAGGCTCACTTATCAAAGCGGTGATGTTCCGAAGTGCGGCATCGAAAATCAACTTTGTTCCCGAAAACGGAATGAAAATTGTTGCGCGCGGCAGAGTATCGGCGTTTGTGCGTGACGGTCAGTATCAGCTTTATTGCGATGCCATGGAGCCTGACGGAATAGGCGCGCTTTACTTTGCGTTTGAGCAACTAAAAAAGAAGCTTTCCGCAGAGGGGCTTTTTGATGAAGCACGCAAAAAGCCGCTGCCCAAAATTCCGACTCGCATCGGTGTAATTACCTCTCCCACCGGCGCGGCAATACGCGATATTATAAATATCCTCGGCAGACGTTTCCCGTATGCCAAGGTTATTCTTTATCCTGCGCTTGTGCAAGGCGCAGTGGCGGCACCGTCGCTTATTGACGGTATGAATTACTTTAACTCGCAAAAAAATGTTGATGTTATCATCATAGGTCGCGGCGGCGGCTCGATTGAAGATTTGTGGGCGTTTAATGACGAGGCGCTTGCAAGAGTGGTTGCGGCGTCGCAGATTCCGACTATTTCAGCGGTCGGACACGAAACCGACTTTACTATCTGCGACTTTGTTGCAGACCGCCGTGCGCCGACACCGTCTGCGGCGGCAGAGCTTGCCGTACCCGAAACGCATGAGCTTATGCATAAGATTGACAACATAATCGGCAGAATGTCATTACTTTTAACTCGCAGAATAGAAAGCGGCAAGCAGATACTTGACTTTTATAAAACGCAGGGCGTTTTTGCATATCCCGAAAGGATGTTTGAGGAACGCAAAATGCAACTTTTGATGTTGGGTCAGAAGCTCGAAGGCTCGATTGGCGCAAAGCTTACGGCAGACCGCAGTCTGCTTGCACAGCGCACAGCTTCTCTTGAAGCATTAAGCCCTCTTGGCATACTTTCACGCGGCTACTCGGTGGCGGCAAAGGAAGACGGTAAGGTTGTAAAGTCTGTAAACGATGTTAATGCAGGCGACAAACTTTCGCTTCGCCTTGCTGACGGCTCGGTTGCCGCAACTGTAAATTAAGGAGAATTATTATGGCAGATAAAAAAGAAAAATCGTTTGAAGAGGCGATGGCTCGCCTTGAAGAAATAGTACGCGCGCTTGACGGCGGCAGTGCAGGACTCGACGATTCTCTCGGGCTTTTTGAAGAGGGAATTTCACTTGTGAAACTCTGCAATGCAAAGCTCGAAGGTGCCGAACAAAAGGTCAAACTTCTTGCTAAAGGAGAGGACGGAAGTTTAACCGAAACCGATTTTGCAGGAGGCGCAAAATGATGCGCGACATCAAAACAACAATCGCAGAAAACGCCGCGCTTGTAGAAAAGTCGCTTAATTGTTTTCTCTCAAAGCGTAAAAGCACCACGCTTTATAAGGCGATGGAATACAGTCTTATGTGTGGCGGTAAACGCATCCGTCCCTTTTTGACACTTGAGTTTTGCAAGATGTTTGGCGGTAGCGTCGATGCGGCAATGCCTTACGCAATGGCAATCGAAATGGTGCATACTTTTTCACTTATTCACGATGATCTGCCGTGTATGGACAACGATGACCTTCGCCGAGGCAAGCCGACAAACCATAAGGTTTTTGGTGAAGCACCTGCACTCCTTGCAGGTGATGCTATGGTATTTTTGGCATTTGAATGTGCAATGTCAAACGAGCATGCAACTGCTGAAAACAAACTTGCCGCGGTAAAAGAACTTGCTGTTAAGTCGGGTGCTGACGGTATGTGCGAAGGACAGATGATTGACCTTGAGGGCGAGGGTAAAAAGCTTGGCTTTGATGAGCTTCTTTCGCTTCACGCACATAAAACCGGTTGTCTTATAAGGGCGGCGGCAAAGCTTGGTGCAATTGCCGCAAATGCCGATGAAACTGCGATAAAAGCGGCGGATACATACGGCGCAGGTGTAGGACTTGCATTTCAGATTATAGATGATATTCTCGATACATTCGGTAGTACAGAAGAACTTGGAAAGCCTGTGGGCAGCGATGCAAAAAACGAAAAGACAACATTCCTTTCTTTTATGAGTGCAAATGAGGCGCTGGACTACGCAAAAAAGGTGACGGAAGAAGCATGTGCGGCGATTCGTCCGTATGAAAATTCCAAAACACTTATCGCACTTGCAGAGATGTTGCTCAACCGTAAAAACTGATGAGACTTGATGTATATTTAACTTCAAACGGCTATGCCGATAGCCGTCAGCGCGCCAAGGTGCTTATTGCAGGTAACTGCGTAAGCGTTAACGGCAAAATTGCTGCAAAGCCTGCAATGGATATAAACGACGGCGACAAAGTAGAAGTCAGCGGCGACCCTATTGGATATGTCAGCCGCGGTGCGCTTAAGCTCAAGGCGGCGTTTGAGGAGTTTGGTCTTACTGCACGCGGCAAGGTTGCTATTGATGTCGGCGCATCTACCGGCGGCTTTACCGAGTATTTACTTGAGCAAGGTGCCGCAAAGGTGTACGCGGTTGACTCCGGCATAAATCAACTTGCAAAAAAGCTTTTAGACGATAATCGCGTTATTTCAATGGAAAAATACAATGCAAGAAATCTTCAAAAAAGCGACTTTGACGATGTAATAGAAATTGCCGTTATGGATGTTTCGTTTATTTCGCAAACATTGATAATTCCGTCACTTGCCACGGTTTTAGCCGAAAAATCGGTTTTTGTAAGCCTTGTAAAACCGCAGTTTGAGGCAGGCAGAGAAGCCGTGGGAAAAGGAGGCATTGTAAAAAATCCCGCATCCCGCGCTATGGCGGTCCGCAAGGTGGTTGACTCGGCAAAAGAAAACGGATTTGACCTTTGCGGACTTATTAAGTCACCCATAAAAGGCGGTGACGGAAATACCGAATATCTCGCATGCTTTTCACGCGGCGGTGCGTTGCCGCCTAAAGACTGCAATATAGATTTGCTTATTAATTGAGGTGCTTATGAAACGAGTTGTGGTTTCCCCGGTTATCCGAAGTGAAAAAGATGAACTTTATACTTTGCAAACCGTTTTTCGTTTTCTTTCAAACGGCGCCGAGGTATGGATGGATAAAAAGCATCAGGGTAGCGCTTATTCAAGCGGTGCGCAGTTTGCCGACGGAGATAAGCTTTACGAAAACTGCGAGCTTATAGTTGCGCTGGGCGGCGACGGCACAATTCTACGCGCTGCAGAAAACGCACTTAAGTTTGATGTTCCGCTCCTAGGTGTAAACCTCGGCAGACTCGGCTACATGGCAGAGCTTGAAAAAGATGAACTTGAGCTGATTGATAAAATTTTTAAAGACGAATACGCACTTGAAAAGCGCATGGTGCTTTCAATTTACATATCACATGTGAACGGTGAGGTTGAACCGCTTCGCGAAGCGCTTAACGATGTCGTTATTAACCGCGGAGGATATACGCGCAGCATTGATATGGACCTTTATGCTGACAAAAAGAGCGTAAGAACCATTCGCGCTGACGGTTTGATTGTTGCAACTCCCACCGGTTCGACTGCTTATTCAATGGCGGCAGGGGGCAGCGTGATTGACCCCACGCTTGAATGTATCTGTGCAACGCCGATTTGCCCAATTTCCCGTTATGCGTGTCCTACCGTTTTTTCAGGCAACTCAACGCTCGAAATTGTAAACGGTGATGACCGTGCCGAAAACTGGAGCATTACCATTGACGGCGAGTCGGTTACTCCGCTTTGCAGTGGAGAAAAACTTGTAATAAAGCGCTCTGACAAAACTGTGAAAATGCTTATGCTTAAAGATGAAGGCTTTTTTGAAACGCTTAATAATAAGATTTCCAAATACGAACTAAAAAAATAGAAAAGAGGATTGACCGTGAAGAGTAAAAGACAAGACAAAATACTTGAACTTATAACCGAGTTTGAAATCGAAACCCAAGAAGAGCTTATTTTCTATTTGAATAAATACGGCTTTGAAACAACGCAGGCTACTATTTCGCGCGATATCCGCGAACTCAAACTTACCAAAATTATCGGCAGCACAGGAAATTACCGCTATGCTACGCATGACAGAGTAGCACAAAACAATCCTGCACCGAAGTTTACCGGAGTATTGGTTGATTCTATTATCAAGGTATCATATGCAAATAATATCATCGTACTTAAAACTTTTCCGGGACTTGCAAACGCAATCGGTTCGGGCATTGATGCAATCCATTCTCCTGAGATACTTGGCTGTGTTGCCGGTGACGATACCGTAATAATCGTTTTAACATCCGAGGATGCAGCAAAGAACGTTTCCGAAAAACTTAAGCAGATGATGCGTTCAGTATAAAATAAAGGAGGCGCGCGAATGATTTATTCGCTGCATATTGAAAATATCGCAGTTATAAAATGCGTGGATATAGATTTCGGCGCAGGCTTCACAGCCCTTACCGGTGAAACCGGCGCGGGAAAATCAATTCTGATTGACAGCATCAACTTTTTGCTTGGCGCGAGAACCTCGCGCGACATTATTAGAAGCGGCGAGGAAAAGGCGCTTGTCAGCGCAATGTTCGGCGGCTTTAGCGATGCCGATATCAAAAAACTTGCTGAAAATGATGTTGAAATTGATGAGGACGGCAACCTGCTTATCAGCCGCACTATGAGTGCAGACGGCAGAACGCAAAGCAAGATAAACTTACGTGCCGTTAACACCTCGGCGGTTCGCGCCATAGCACCGATGCTTGTCAATATTCACGGTCAAAATGACAGTTTAAGATTGCTTGAAGACGAAAATCATATTACATTTCTTGATGCTTATGCAGAAAATTCGGCGATACGTTCGGCATATCTGCAAAAGTATGAGGAAATGAAAACAGCCAAGAAAACTTTTAATGAACTTAAAGCAAAGAATGATGAAAAATCAAAGAGAGAAGCGGAGTTAAAGCATACTGTAAAGCTTCTCGAAAGTGCAAAAATCAAAGTAGGTGAAGAGGATAAACTTATTGCCGAAAAGAAAATTGTAGCCAATGCCGAAAAGATTTCAAAGCAAACGTCGTTTGTTTACCGCGCCTTAAAAGGCTCGGAAAAAGCAAACGCCGCATATATTTTAGACCGCTCCGCGGCAGCACTGTTGCAGATTGCCGATAGTGTGCCTGAAGCGGCAGAGCTTGCAGTAAAGCTTAATGATATGAAGTATGAAATCGAAGATATTGCTGACACTGTTTATGACTTTACCGGCGATATCGGTGATGACCCTACTGCAAAACTTGATAAAATAGAGAGCAGACTCAATACCATAGCCAAACTGAAAAAGCATTTTCTCACCGATGAAGCGGGACTTGTAGAACTGCTTGCTAAAACCAAGCAGGAACTTTTGGAGCTTTCGGATATGGACAGTGTACTTGATAGCGCACAAAAGAGGTGCCGCGATGCGGAGGAAAACGCTCGTCAGGCTGCTTTTGAACTCACAGTCAGCCGCAAAGCTGCTGCCAAAAAGCTTATTCCGCTTGTATCTGCGGAACTTGAGTTTTTAGATATGGAAAAGGTTGTGTTTGATATCGCGGTCACCGAGAGCGAAGCACTTTCGCCGAGCGGTGCCGATGATGTTGTATTTCTTATTTCGGCAAACCGAGGAGAGGAGCCGCGACCCATTTCAAAAATTGCATCCGGCGGTGAGCTTGCGCGAATAATGCTTGCGGTTAAAACGGTTTTTGCAGATGCGTTCGGAGTGCATACCGTGATTTACGACGAGGTTGATACAGGCGTTTCGGGCAAGACCGCGCGCAAAATAGGTATCAAACTTAAAGAGAGCGCGGCTATAGCACAAACCGTTTGCGTTACACACTCTGCGCAGATTGCATCGCTTGCAAATACGCATATGCTTATTAAAAAGAGTGCGGTGGGTGAGCGTACTGAAACAACTGTTACAGAGATCTGCGGCGAAGAACGTGTTTCTGAGATTGCGAGAATTCTCGGCGGCGTTACTGTCAGCGAAAATATGCTTGTCAGCGCAAGAGAACTTATTGAAGAAGGAAAAAATATTTAAAAATATACATAAAATTTAGGAGAAATGGCAATGACACTTTTTGAAGAACTTAAAGCCAGAGGACTTCTGGCACAGCTTACCGATGAGGACGAAATCAGAGATATGATTAACGCCGGCAAGGCGACATTCTATATCGGATTTGACTGCACCGCAGACAGCCTTACTGCAGGCCACTTCATGGCGCTCACACTTATGAAGCGCCTTCAGATGGCAGGCAACCGTCCTTTTGCACTTATCGGCGGCGGTACTACCATGATTGGTGACCCCTCCGGCAGAACCGATATGAGAAAGATGCTCACCAAGGAAGATATTGACCACAACGCAGAATGCTTTAAAAAGCAGATGGAGAGATTTATCGAGTTTGGTCCCGATAAGGCACAGATGGTTAACAACGCAGATTGGCTGCTTGGCCTCAACTACGTTGAGCTTCTCCGCGAGGTTGGTGCATGCTTCTCTGTAAACAACATGCTTCGTGCAGAGTGCTACAAGCAGCGTATGGAAAAGGGGCTTTCTTTCCTTGAATTCAACTATATGATTATGCAGAGCTACGACTTCTATCATCTTTTCAAGGAATACGGTTGTAACATGCAGTTCGGCGCCAATGACCAGTGGTCAAACATGCTCGGCGGTACCGAGCTTATTCGCAAAAAGCTTGGCAAGGATGCTCATTGCATGACTATTACTCTGCTTACCGACTCTCACGGTAACAAGATGGGTAAGACTGCAGGCAACGCAGTTTGGCTTGACCCCAACAAGACAAGTCCCTTCGACTTCTTCCAGTATTGGAGAAATGTTGATGACGCCGATGTTATCAAGTGCATGAAGATGCTCACATTTATGCCTCTTGAAGAGATTGCAGAATATGAAAAGCTTGAAGGCAGCGATCTCAATCGAGCAAAGGAAAAACTCGGCTATGAGCTTACAGAGCTTGTTCACGGTAAGGAAGAGGCGGAAAAGGCACTTGCTGCTGCAAAGGCAGTATTTGCAAATGGCGGTGTGTCTGCAAATATGCCTTCCACCACTCTCACTGATGATAACTTTACCGATGGTAAAATCACTATTATTGACATGCTTGTTGTGTCCGGTCTTGCACCCTCAAAGGGCGAAGCACGCAGACTTATTCAGCAGGGCGGCGTAATCGCGGCTGATGAAAAGGTAGAAGCGTTTGATAAGGCATTTGACAAGGATGCATTTGCAGGCGAGGGTATGGTGGTTAAGAAGGGTAAAAAGACCTTCCACCGTTTCACAATCTAATTTAAAAGGACGAAATTTATGTCTTTACAAATTTTTGAGAATACGCTAAACGGTTATTCGGAGGAGAAAGGCAAAAGAAAGTTTTTCATTCGCCCCGATTACCCGATGAAGCGCATTACATCCTTCCGCATTGGCGGCAATGCCGACCTTGCGGTGTATCCTGCCGATTCTGAAGCATTTGTTTTTGGCGTTAATACTGCCAAAAAGCTTGGCGTACCTTATTTGGTAATTGGTAACGGCAGCAACACGCTTGCTTCGGATAAAGGTTTTAGAGGCGTTGTCTTTGTGACAACAGATATGCGCAAAGTAACCATTGACGGCGAGTATCTTACTGCAGGATGCGGTTGCTTGCTTGGCAGCATAGGCACAAATGCAAGCACCGCAGGACTCAGCGGCGCAGAGTTCGCAAACGGTATCCCGGGGACTGTCGGCGGCGCGGTTTATATGAATGCAGGTGCTTACGGTGGACAGATGTCGGATATCATACATTCCACCGAATGCTATGATATTGACAGCGGCGAGGTTTTGGTGCTTGATAATGCGGCGCAAAATTTTGACTACCGCCACAGTATTTTCATGGATAAAAACTACATCGTTCTTTCTGCTACGTTCAAACTCACAAAAGGAAATCCCGATGAGATAAAAGCAAAGATGAACGAGCACTTAAAGGCTCGCCGCGAAAAGCAACCTCTTGAATATCCAAGTGCAGGCAGCGTTTTTAAGCGCCCGGAGGGACATTTTGCAGGCAAGCTTATTGAGGATGCGGGACTTAAAGGCACAAGCGTAGGCGGCGCAATGGTTTCGCCCAAGCACGCAGGATTTATCGTAAATACAGGTGATGCAACTGCTGCCGATGTTCTTTCACTTATCGAAATTATAAAAGAAAAGGTTAATTCCATGTTCGGCGTTATGCTTGAATGTGAAATCCGTTTTGTCGGAGAAAAGTAATGTCGTTTTCTTTAGAAGCAAAGATTGAAGCGGCGGCATTTCCAATGAAAAAGCCGTGTTGCCGCCGCGCATTTATACTTGGAATATTGCTTTTTGGGGCGGAGTCCTGCGACAATGAAGTTTCGCTATATGTTGAAAGCGAAGCAGTTGCCGAGATTTGCTCTCACTATATTAAAGAACAGTTCGGCAGAGAAACCGTGCCGGAGAAAACGGGCAACAAGGATATACTTTTGTTGCAATTTACTTCAAAAAGTGCAGCCGAGTTTTTGAAAAAAACTCTTGATACAACAAAGCTTCTCAAATGCGATGAGTGTGTATCTGCATTTTTGCGCGGTGCATTTGTCGGTGGCGGAACTGTTAGCGAGCCGCTCAAAAAAGACTATCACTTGGAGCTTAAAAGTCGTACTGTGAGTGAACTTTCTGCTATCTGCAATTTGTGTGCAGATGCAGGATTTGAAGTTAAAGTGTCAAACAGACTTGGCAAAAGCAGTGTTTATTCCAAAAACAGCGGCACAATCAGCGATTTTTTGTTTTTCATCGGTGCCAACAATCAGGCGTTTGGTTTTATGAATGCAAAAATCAGCCATGAAATCAAAAACGATATTAACCGACGCACCAATTGCGAAACAAGTAATATAGCGCGCTCAACAACTGCCGCGGCAAAGCATCTTGCTGCAATCAAGTTTTTGAGTGAGCGTGGCAGACTGTCAGAACTTGGTCCCGAGCTTGAATATACCGCGACAATGCGCCTAAAGTATCCCGAAATGTCGCTTGTTCAGCTTGGGCAAACCATGACACCGGCGGTTAGCAAGTCGGGGCTCTATCACCGACTTGAAAAAATCTGTACATATTCGGATAACATAAAATCCAAAGAAATTTAAAAGTAAGGAGTGTGGGCAATGGATTTTGTACATTTGCATTTGCATAGTGAATACAGCTTGCTTGACGGTGCATGCCGCATTGCCGACATTCCAAAGATGGCAAAGTCGGCGGGGCACAGTGCCGTTGCCATTACCGACCACGGCGTTTTGTACGGCGCGGTTGCGTTTTACAAGGCTTGCAAAGAAGAGGGAATTAAGCCCATCATCGGTTGCGAGGTTTATGTCGCCGAGCGCACAAGATTTGATAAGGACGGCAGGCGTGACCTCTCAGGAAATCATCTTGTATTGCTTTGCAAGAATAAAAAAGGGTATGAAAATCTTTGTAAACTGGTTTCAAAATCCTTTACTGAGGGCTTTTATCAAAAGCCGCGTGTTGATATTGAACTTTTAAAAAATTATTCCGAGGGACTTGTTGCACTTTCAGCATGTCTTGCGGGCTACATTCCGCGTGCAATTACAAGCGGGGATTATGCTGGTGCAAGGGAATACGCAAAGCTTCTTTCCGAGATTTTCGGCAAAGGTAACTTCTATTTGGAAGTTCAAAACCACGGCATACCCGAGCAAAAAGAGGTCAATGTAGAGCTTGTAAAAATGGCTCGCGAAATGAACTTGCCTTTGGTTGCCACAAACGATGTGCATTATTTAAGAAAGCTTGATAGCGAATATCAAGCGGTAATGATGTGCATTCAAACGGGAAACACACTTGCTGACGGCAAGCCGATTGGTTTTGAAACCGATGAGTTTTACTATAAAAGCACCCTTGAAATGGAAAAACTTTTCGGCGATATACCCGAGGCACTTGAAAATACCGTTAAAATTGCGGATATGTGCGATTTTGACTTTTCATTCGGCAATCTCTATTTGCCGAAGATTTCTTCAATAGAAAATCGAAATCCTGCCTTGCTTTTGCGCGAGTATGCTTTTGCAGGACTCGAAGAAAAATGCAAAAAAGGCTATATCACTTTTGAAGAATATTCAAAAGAGGACTATATAAAGCGCGCCGAGTACGAGTTGTCGGTTATTGATAAAATGGGATTTACCGACTATATTCTTATTGTGTGCGACTATGTGACATATGCAAAGGAACACGGTATTGCGGTAGGACCAGGGCGTGGTTCGGGAGCCGGAAGCCTTGTAAACTATCTAATCGGTATAACCGATGTTGACTCACTCAAATTTGACCTGCTGTTTGAGCGTTTCTTAAATCCCGAGAGAGTCAGCATGCCCGATATAGACGTTGACTTTTGCGATGAACACCGCGACGCGGTAATAAAGTATGTATCAGAGCGATACGGCGCAGACCATGTTGCACAGATAGTTACGTTTGGTACAATGGCGGCGCGCGCCGCTATCCGTGACGTTGGCAGAGCGCTCGGCATGAGCTACTCGGAGGTGGACAAGGTTGCAAATCTTGTGCCGCGCGAAATGGGTGTTACGCTTGCTGGCGCAATGCGCCGCAAGGATTTGAAGGAACTTTACGAGAGCGATGCAAATATCGCGCGTCTGCTTGATACCGCAAGAGCACTTGAAGGTATGCCGCGCCATGCTTCAACACATGCAGCAGGCGTTGTAATTACCGACAAAGAGGTATCTTCTTATGTTCCTCTTGCTACAAACGGCGACACTACGGTAACGCAGTTTGATATGGACACCGTTGCCGAACTTGGACTTGTAAAGTTTGACTTTCTCGGACTTCGTTATTTAACAATCATTGCAGAGGCGGAGGAGCTTATAAAAAAGACGCATCCCGACTTTGATATTCATAAAATCCCGTTTGACGATAAGGCGACATATTCGCTTATATCGGCGGGACAGACGGGCGGCGTGTTTCAGCTTGAATCCAAAGGGATGAAGCAGGTTTTATGTGAGCTTCGACCAGAGAAGATTGACGATGTAATCGCGGCTATCGCGCTTTACCGCCCCGGTCCTATGGACTCAATCCCCATGTATATTGAGCGCCGTCACGGCAGACAGAAAACCGAGTATAAACATCCGGCATTGGAGCGCATACTGTCTAAAACCTACGGATGTATCGTGTACCAAGAGCAGGTAATGCAGATTTTCTGTGAAATCGCAGGCTACACGCTTGGCAAAGCCGACATTGTGCGCCGTGCTATGTCAAAGAAAAAAGCCTCTGTCATGGAGGCAGAACGCACTGCGTTTGTAGCAGGTGCAACTTCGCGTGGAATGAGCGCAGGCGATGCCGAAGAGCTTTTTGAGGACATGGCTAGCTTTGCTAGCTATGCGTTCAACAAGAGCCACGCCGCGTCTTATGCAGTTGTGACATATCAAACCGCATACCTCAAGGCGCATTATATGGCGGAATACATGGCGGCACTCCTTACAAGCGTGCTTGGCGACTTTGGTAAAACCGCCGAGTATATCAGCGAATGTACCAAGGCAAAGATTTCGGTGCTTCCGCCCGATATAAACGAAAGTATTGCAACTTTCGGCGCAAAAGACGGCGTTATCCGCTTTGGTTTGCTTGCACTTAAAGGCGTCGGCAGACTGTTTGTTGACCAGATAATTACAGATAGGGCGATAAACGGCGCCTTTAAGAGTTTTGAGGACTTTATCGTACGAATGGGCGGTTATGACCTCAATAAGCGGCAGGTTGAATCACTGATAAAAAGCGGTGCATTTGACAACCTTGGCGTATATCGCAGCCAACTGCTAGCCACATACGAGAAAATAATCGAAAACGCGCAGAGTAAGCGCCGCTTCGAGATTGACGGGCAGATTGACTTTTTCTCAATGGTTGACGACGGTGCAAACTTTGCGCCGGTTAAGTTTGACTATCCAAATATCCCCGAGTTTACCTTGCGCGAAAAGCTAATGCTTGAAAAAGAGTGTTCGGGAATGTATTTTTCAGGACATATATTAAACGATTATTCAAAGCATATCGACTATGTAAAAGCGGATAATATTTCCGAAATTTTCGCCTCGTTTGAAGATGGTGAACAGCAGGGGAGATACCGTGACAAACAGGCCGTTAAGCTTTGCGGAATTATAACAAAGCGCACTGTAAAAACTACACGAAACGGTGATAATATGGCGTTTGTAAGTGTGGAGGACAAAACGGGCGAGATGGAAGCCGTGGTGTTTTCAAAACAGTTTGAACGTTTCGCCGGCATGTTGTTTGTAGAAAGTGCCGTGGTAATCGGCGGTACGATTTCTATAAAGGACGATGAGCCGCCGAAAATTCTCTTAAACAGTTGCACACCGCTTATACCAAACGACCGATATGAGAGTGAAAAGTCGAAAACACTCTATCTTCGTGTTCCGTCGATTAGAGATAAGGTGACCGAAAAGGCGCTTGCGTTAATCGGAAAATCAAACGGCGTCGCCGAGGTTGTACTTTTTGATATGCAAACTGCCAAATATGTAAAAGCTGTCGGATACAAGGCGGCACCTTCCGACACGCTTTTAAATTCGCTTCGTGCTTTGCTTGGCAACGACAATGTTGTTGAAAAATAGTCAGGATGAAAAATCGTCAATAATTTTGGCAAGGTCAGCGAAGGTATAGATGTCAATTCCTTTCTTCAGTGCCAATCTGTCGGATTTAGGAAGTGTTGATGCAAGTACATCTATGATATCAATCAGAATATCTGTTTTAGCGTCGTATATGCCGATTTTACCGCCGCATTCGTAAAGTCGGTATATAACCTCGCTTGGGAGTTTAGGCGCAGCCATTACTTGAACTGCGGATGTTTCGGTAGCATATGCCGATGCGTTTTTTAGTTGCCTTGACACAATGCTTGTCAGCGTTATGTTTACGCATCCGATAATAAACAAAATGGCGGCAATACCCCAAAATATAACTTTTGTATTAAAAAATTTAAACTTCATATAGCAAATTCCTTTGGTTTTATTGTGAATATTATTTGCAATCCGTGGTGAAGTATACTTTACCCGTAGCAAAATTATAAAGAGGTTCAGCGTGAAGAATAAAGAAAATGATTTTACACAACTGAAAATTGATAGCTTCAAGCGTCAAAAGCCCTCGGTGAAAAAAGGCTTTAGTATAGTCGGAAAAATCCTTGGCTATATAATATGCTCGCTTCTCACTGTGCTTTTGGTTTGTCTTATCGCAGGGATAATTGTAGGTTGCGCGTTTGCAATCTATGTCAGCGAGAACATTGATCCCACTGTTGACCAAATGCTTTTCTACACCTCAACAAGTGAGCAAACCACCACAATTTATTATTATGATTACGAGGATGCAGAGGCTCGTCAAAGTCGCGACCCAAATGCCGAGCTCGTGGTGCTTAAAAAGATTTACGGCACCGAAAACAGTCTTTGGGCATCAATTGACGAAATCCCCGATAACCTTGAAAATGCGTTTATCGCAATTGAGGACAAGCGCTTCAGAACGCATGACGGTGTTGACTGGCGCAGAACTGCCGGAGCCGTGCTTAATTTCTTTATCGGATTTGACGAATCGTCTTACGGCGGTTCTACAATTACACAGCAGCTTATCAAGAATGTAACAGGCGATAATGAGGCGACAATTCAGCGTAAGGTTGAGGAAATTCTCCGCGCACTAAATCTTGAAAAAACGATGGAGAAAGACCAGATTCTTGAGCTTTATCTTAACATCGTTCCGCTTTCGCAAAATTGTATCGGTGTTCGCGCCGCGGCAGAAACTTATTTCGGCAAGGATTTAAAAGACCTGACCTTGGTTGAGTGTGCGGCACTTGCATCGATTACTAAATACCCCACAAAGTTTGACCCGATTCAAAATCCGGATAATAATAAAAAACGTCGCAACGACGTTCTTTATGAGATGCATGACCAAAAACTTATATCCGATGAAGAATACAACGCCGCAATAGATGCGGAACTTGAACTTCGCGGTTCAAACGATACCGATATAGAGCAGACGATAGATACCGATAAGGTTAATTCTTGGTATATTGATACGCTAATTGTTGATGTGCGCGAGGACCTTATGGAAAAATATGGCCTCTCAAAGCAGGTTGCAAGCAACATGATTAATTCCGGCGGCCTTACTATTATTGCAAACGTAGACCCCGATGTTCAAAAGGCAATGGAAGAGGTCTTTGAGGACGAAAGCAGTTTCCCCGAGCACACGGGCGGTATTCCTGCGGAAGCGGCAATGGCGGTAGTAGACCCATATACCGGTGACTTACTCGGAGTTGTTGGAGGCAGAGGCGAAAAGCGCGGTAATCTTATTTTGAATTATGCAACGCAAACCAAGCGTGCGCCCGGCTCGTCACTAAAGCCGCTTTCTGTATACGGTCCTGCGCTTGAAGAGGGAATTATCACATACGGCACGGTATACGATGACACACCGCTTATGTTTAATGGCGAAAAACCTTATCCTAAAAATCTCCCCGATACCTATCGTGGTCTTACTACTGTTAACAGCGCGATAGAGCGTTCTGTCAATACTGTTGCTATGAAAGTTCTTCAGGACCTCACAATAGACGTGTCCTTTGAATATCTCACAAAAAGACTCGGATTTGATTATCTTATCGAATACGGCGAAACAGCAGACGGTCTCGGTTATACCGATAAAGGCCTTGCAGCGCTTGCGCTCGGTCAGCTTAACTACGGCGTGACTGTCCGCGACATGGCGGCTGCATATACTGCATTTGCAAACAGCGGTAAGTATTCAAAGTGCAACTCTTATTTAAGAGTTGAGGATAGCGAGGGAAATGTGCTGCTTTCTAATGAGGGAGGCACATACGGCTCCGAGCAGCAGAGCATCGTGTTCAGTGAACAGACTGCGTATATTATGACTAAAATGATGTACAATGTAGTTAATGCCAAAGAAGGAACCGCAAGACGCATTTCGCTTCGTCAAAGTGTTGATGTAGCAGGTAAAACCGGTACTGCCGGTAACGACTATGACCGTTGGTTTGTAGGCTACACTCCATATTATGTAGGTGCGGCATGGTACGGATATTCTTACCCCAAGGTTATCGGTGAAAACGTATCAAACCCTTCTGTAAAGCTTTTTGACCTTGTAATGACCAAACTGCATGAGGACATTATTGCTGCCGCAAATGTCAGCGACACCGACGATATAGTGCTAAAAACATTTGACGATAAAAAGCCTGCAGACGTTATAGAATGTGAATACTGTAAAGATTCCGGTCATAAACTTTCGGCGGCATGCTCGCTGGATGCGCGCGGTGACAGAACCGACATTGGCTATTTCACCAGAAGCACTCGTCCTTCCACGCCTTGCACAACTCATATTATCGTTGACTATGATAGTACTACTAAGGCGTTTGCGCATGAGTATTCAACAAGTACCTATAAGGTTGCGTTGATTCGCGAGAATACACGTTCGTTCCCGAAACAGATTACTGTTGAAGATGCGCAGTATGTATATCGCGACTTGCCGTACAATGTTCGACCGGGAGGATGGTGGGGAGTTCCGTTCTTCATCAATTCAATTCCGTCAGGCACTTATGTAGGCTCTTCAAACGTTGAAAACCAGTTTAACCGTTTCAGCTACGAAAACTATGATTTTTCAAGATTTAATCCGCCCGCCGAAACAACAACAGCGGATGAAAGTACTGCACCTGCTGAAACCATACCTCCGTCAGGTGCAGAGAATACCGATTATGAGGGTTGACATTACGCCGATTTTTAAGTATAATTATAGTGTAAAATATCATTTGTAAAGGAGATAAACCAATGAACACTTTTAACATTAAGCTTTCGACTATCGAAGATATTCGCAAGTTTGTTGAAATCGTTACAAGACTTGATTACGATGTTGATCTTTCTTCGGGAAGATATGTAGTAGATGCAAAATCTATTATGGGTATTTTCAGCCTTGACCTTATGAATGCAATTCAGCTCACCGCTCATACCGATAACGCTGATGCACTTAAGGAAGCGCTTGCTGCATTTATAGTTGCGTAAACGTAAAAGAAAAACTCCCTCGAAAGAGGGAGTTTTTTTATACTGTTTCGTAGATTGCTTCGCCCGTACCATTTACAAGTTCTTTTGTAATGATAACCTTTTTGAGGTTTTCTTTAGAGGGGATTTCGTACATAATAGGAGTCATAAAATCCTCCATTATCGAACGAAGTCCGCGTGCACCGATATTGCGCTCAATTGCAAGCTTTGCAACCGCTTCGCATGCGCCTTCGCCAAATTCAAGCTCAACGCCGTCGAGTCCGATAAGCTTTGTATATTGCTTGATAATAGCGCTTTTAGGCTCACGGAGAATCTTAACGAGTGCGGCTTCATCAAGGCTTTCAAGGTCAACAATTACCGGCAAACGGCCTACAAGTTCGGGTATGAGACCGTATTTAACAATGTCATGCGAGTTCACATCCTTGTAGATTCCGCGGTCAATCTTTTCCTGCTTTTTCTGCACATTGCCACCGAAGCCCATTGTCTGCTTGCCCTTGCGCTGCTCAATAATCTTGTCAAGCCCGTCAAACGCGCCGCCGCAGATAAAGAGGATGTTTTCGGTGTGAATCTGTATAAAGTCCTGATTGGGATGCTTGCGTCCACCCTGCGGAGGAACATTTGCAACCGTTCCCTCAAGGATTTTAAGAAGTGCCTGCTGAACACCCTCACCCGAAACATCGCGTGTAATAGAGCGATTTTCGCCCTTACGCGAAATTTTGTCTATTTCGTCAATATAGATGATACCTTTTTCAGCCTTTTCAATGTTGAAATCAGCAGCTTGAATAAGACGAAGAAGAATGTTTTCAACGTCCTCACCTACATAGCCTGCCTCGGTAAGAGTGGTTGCATCTGCAATGGCAAAGGGAACCTTTAGCGCCTTTGCAAGAGTTTGTGCAAGAAAAGTTTTTCCCACACCGGTAGGGCCGAGCAAAAGCACATTGCTTTTTTGAATTTCAACGTCGTCATTGCCCATCTTCTCACGGTAAATAAGGCGCTTGTAGTGGTTATATACCGCAACCGACAGAACACGCTTTGCATCATCCTGACCAATTACATATTCGTCAAGAATAGCCTTGATTTCGGCAGGCTTCGGGAGTGTGTCGATTTTGAGAAGTTCTGAGGAGGTGTCTTCTGCTGTTTCTTCGGGTACGAGTTCATCCAAAAAGTTTGCGCATGTAGCTATGCAGTCACTGCAAATTGCGGCGCCGTGTTTTGCAGCGGGGATAAGGAGTTCAACCTCGCGTTCACCTCTGCCGCAAAATGAGCAGCGAAGCCCCATTTCATTGTTGTTAGTTGGCATTATTTTCTCCGTTTAAGGTCTTTCGGTAATTACTTTGTCTACAAGACCGTATGCGCATGCTTCGTCAGCATCCATAAAGTTGTCACGGTCGGTGTCTCGCTCAATAACTTCAAGCGGCTTGCCGGTATTCTTTGCAAGGATATCATTGAGCTTTGCTCTGGTTTTGAGAATGTGCTCTGCGTGAATCTTGATATCGCTTGCCTGACCGCGTGCGCCGCCGAGAGGTTGGTGAATCATGATAACGCTGTTAGGAAGTGCAAGACGCTTGCCTTTAGCACCTGCAGAGAGAAGGAATGCACCCATAGATGCAGCCATGCCCATGCAGATGGTAGAAACATCGCACTTTATAAAGTTCATTGTATCGTAAATTGCAAAGCCTGCGGAAACAGAGCCGCCGGGGCTGTTGATGTAAAGCGAAATGTCTTTGTCGGGGTCCTGCGCTTCAAGATAAAGAAGTTGCGCAACCACGAGGGAAGCGGTAGTATCGTTTATCTCGTCGGTAAGCATGATAATTCTGTCATTGAGGAGTCTTGAATAAATGTCAAAAGAACGCTCACCTCTGTTAGTTTGCTCTACGACCATAGGTACAAGTGCCATACTTAAATCTCTCCTTTAAATTGTAAATTTGAATAATAAGGCGGGTAACTTATGTACCCGCCGTAAAATGTTTATTTATCTTCTGCTTTCTTTGCGGTAGACTTTTTTGCAGCAGGCTTCTTTGCGGTGGTTTCGCCTTCAGCCTTTGCGGTGGTCTTCTTTGCGCAAGTTTTCTTTGCAGCGGGCTTTTCTGCGGACTCTTCGGTCTTTTCAGCAGCCTTCTTTGCAGACTTCTTGGTAATTACAGCGTTTGCCTTAACAAGGTCAAATGCCTTCTTTACAGAGAGGTCAGCATTGATGTCTTCTTTAGCGATAAGCTCCTTAACCTTGTCAGCTTCCATGCCGTAGCCGTCTGCAATTCTCTGATACTCTTCATTGATTTCATCATCGGTAGCAGAGAGGTTTTCAAGCTTTGCAATGGTTTCAAGCGCAAGGCGCATCTTAACCTGCTTTTCAGCCTGGGGACGCATCTGTTTGCGGAGGTCATCAAGTGTCTGACCTGTATACTTGAAGAAAGCATTGAGGTCAAGACCCTGCATGCGGAGTCTGTTATCGTAGTCACGAACGAAGTTTTCGGTTTCGATTTCGTACATAACTTCGGGAATTTCAGCTTCAAGAAGACCGAGCACTGCTTCATAAAGCTGGTCATCTACAGCGAGTTCAGCTTCCTTTTCGTTCTTCTCGGTGAGTTTTGCCTTAACATCAGCTTTATATTCATCGAAAGTATCAAATTCGGAAACATCCTTTGCAAACTCGTCATCAAGTGCAGGAAGTTCGGTAACCTTAAGACCGTTGAGCTTTACTTTGAATACTGCAGGCTTGCCGGCAAGTTCTTCAGCATGATATTCAGCGGGGAATTCAACGTTAACATCAAATTCTTCGCCAATCTTCTTGCCGATAATCTGTTCTTCAAAACCGGGGATGAAAGCACCGGAGCCGATTTTGAGGTTGTGACCTTCGGCTTTGCCGCCTTCAAAAGCAACACCGTCAACAAAGCCTTCAAAGTCGATATTAGCGATATCGTCTTTCTTTGCAGCGCGGTCGGTAACTTCGATTTCGCGGCTGTTGCGTTCGCGAACGGTTTCGATTTCTTTCTTAACGTCAGCAGCAGTTGCGCTCTTAACGTCTTTGGTAGCTTTGATACCCTTGTAGCCCTCAATTTTAGCTTCGGGCTTGGTAGTAACGGTAGCGGTCATAGCTACGCCGTTATCATCAATAGAAGTAACATCAAACTCGGGCTGACCGATAATGTCAAGGCCGGATTCCTTTGCAGCTGCTTCATATGCTGCAGGGAGGCATTCGTTGATAGCTTCCTCATAAAATACGCCCTTACCGTACATCTTTTCGATGAGGTGACGGGGAGCCTTGCCTTTTCTAAAGCCGGCGATGTTTATGTTTTTAGCATTCTTCTTGAATACTTTGTCGTTTGCAGCATCGAAATCAGCTTTTTCGATCTGAAACTCAATCACATAAACGTTAGTTTCTTTCTTTTCGACTTTCTTAAAACTCATTTTAAGTGTCCTCCAAAAATCTTCATAGTTGCACAAACTTTATTTTACTTCTATTATTATATAAAGTCAAGATGTTTTTTAAATAAAATAGGTAAAAAGTGCTTTTTTAGGTAAAAATTAATCGAATTCGGGTGGGAAAATCACGCGTGGAACAAAGTTGAGATAATCTGCGGAAATTATTGCAAAGCTTACACCTTTATGCTCAAAATGTGCAGGTGAAGCGTATGCGCCGTGTATATGGCCGAAGTAGCATTTTTTGATGCCGTATTCAGTCAAAAGATTCATAAGCGGTTCGCACTCTGTGCCGTTCCAAACTACGGGGAAGTGCAAGAAACAAAGTATTGGTTTACCGCTTTTTTCGGCGAGAATCTTTGCTTCATCAAGGCTGATTTTGAGACGTTGTGCCTCGCGGTTTACGATTTTGTCAAAATCGGTTCCTTTTGGAATATTTGAAACCGATTCATCATAAAACCAACCGCGGGTACCGCATATAATATAGTCTTCTACTTCATATGCGCAGTTGTAAAGGATTTTTATGGTGGTTATGTTGTGTAGCTCAAAAAAATCAGTGATTTTTTTGAGAGTTGCCCACCAGAAATCATGGTTACCTTTGCCAATGTATTTTGTACCCGGCAAACTGTCAATAAACTTCAGGTCGGCAAGTGCTTCGTCTATTCCTAGTGCCCATGAAATATCACCGGGGATTATCACAGAGTCTTCAGGCTCAACGATGGCGCGCCAGTTTTTCTCAAGTTTTTCGACATATCCGCGCCAACGGTTGCCGAAAACATCCATTGATTTTTCTTCGCCCACGCCGAGGGAAAGATGTAAATCTGCTATTGTGTATAATGACATATCTTTCCTCCTCGGTAGTTTTTTAATAATTAATCAGCGAAAAACATTACGTCTGCAGGCATGTTTGCCGCATCAATTGTCTTTGTAAAGCGAACGGTGCGCTTGTCGATGTCAGCAAGAGGTGAGGGAATCTCGGTATTTGTGTACGCAGCAAGCTCTGTGAGAGCGGCAAGTTCGTTAGCAGCAGTTTTACCTGAAACCGCGGTATAAACATCGTTTGCAAACTTGTAGGGGCTTGCGGTAGACGCAAGAACAATTTTGTTTCCGCCGTGCTCTGCTGCATACTGTCTTGCGCAAGAGAGACCGACAGCGGTGTGTGTGTCGCAGAGATAGCCGTACTTGTCAAAGGTTTCACGGATGGTCTTTGCAGTACCTTCTTCATCACAGCAGTAGCCGTAGAAGTTTTCGTCAATTTTTGCCTTGGTTTCGGCATCAAGAGTGTATTTGCCGGTGGTGTTTAATTCTTTCATGTATGCCGCGGTCTTTTCTGCACCTGCAAGGGTGTAGAGAAGACGCTCAAGATTGCTGGAAATGAGAATGTCCATAGAGGGGGACATTGTTGTGTAGAACTTGCGGTTGCGGTCATATGTACCTGTAGTAAGAAAGTCGGTAAGAATGTTGTTTTGATTGGAAGCGCAAACAAACTTTTCAATCGGAAGTCCCATCATCTTTGCGATGTATGCAGCAAAGATGTTGCCGAAGTTACCTGTAGGCACACAAACGTCAATTTTATCGCCTAGAGAGATTTCGCCCATTTTTACCATGTCGCAATACGCGGAAACATAGTAAACGATTTGAGGAGCGAGTCTACCCCAGTTGATTGAGTTAGCACTGGAAAGGAAGATGCCTTTATCGTTAAGTTCTTTTGCGATTTCGGCATCTGCAAAAATCTTTTTAACACCGGTCTGCGCATCGTCAAAGTTGCCATGGATAGCGCAAACATCAACGTTGTTACCGCTCTGTGTAGCCATTTGGAGCTTTTGTACGCGGCTAACGCCGTCTACGGGATAGAATACCTTGATACGAATCTTATCAATATCGCGGTAGCCTTCAAGTGCAGCTTTGCCGGTGTCGCCGGATGTTGCTACGAGAATCATTGCATCGCGTTTTTCGCCGGTCTTTTCAAGCGCACGGCAGAGAAGACGGGGCATGATCTGGAGCGCCATATCTTTGAACGCGCAGGTGGGGCCGTGCCAGAGTTCAAGTGAAAAAACTTTGCCGTCAATGCTGCGAAGAGGAGCAGCACCGCCTACAAAACGCTCTTCACTGTAGGCAGCCTTACAGTCGGCAAGGAGTTCTTCCTTGGTATAATCGGTCAAAAACATGGAGAGAACGCTGACTGCGCGCTCAACATAGCTTTTGTCGATAAGGTTTTCAATGTCGGTAAGTGAAATCTGCGGGATGCTTTCGGGCATAAACAAGCCGCCGTCGTTGGCAAGACCTTGCTTGATAGCCTGCGCTGCTGAAACTTTATCTTGGTTTGTACTTCTTGTGCTGGAGTAATTCATGGTGGATCCTTTCGTTTATATGCTATTATATTTTTTTCAAAAAATTATACGCATTCTGGTAGAAGATTGCATTTATAAGCTCATCGCTGAAATTCTTTGCTGACATTGCATCGGCAAGCTTATAAAGTTCTCCGATGTTTTCAATGTCGCAAGGAGTATTTGTAATTCCGTCAAAATCACAACCGAGGCAAACCGTGTGCTGACCGTCAAGACCGAGATAGTATTCGATATGGTCAATCACGTGTTCGATACTTGCCACAGTACTGCCTTTGCCGCACAGATGTGAATGGGCAAGTGAAATACCTACGATACCGCCGCTTTGGACAATTTTTGTAAACTGGTCATCTGTAAGATTTCTCGGATGCACCGCAACCGAATTTGAATTTGAGTGCGTGGCGATTATCGGACGCTTAACTGCCGCCGCCATTTCCGCAAGCTCATCAACTACTTTTGCAGAAGAGTGGGAAACATCGAGTACCATTCCAAGGTCAAGTGCAAGACCTGCAACGCTTTTTCCAAGATGAGTAAGCGGAGAATTTGTGTCATATCCGCCGCCGAGTGCGTTTTCGCCCTGCCAGTTCATGGAGATAAAGCGCACACCCGCGTCATAAACCTCGCGTATTCTTTCGATATTGCCGCTTAAAATACGGGCGTCTTCAATTGCAAGGAAAAACGCGGCGTATTCATCGGGAATTTGTACAAGGTCATCGTATGAACGGCAAATTGCCGCATGTTGACGGTTGAGTTCTATTTCATATTTGAAGTTATTAAGTATTCTCCAAAAAGCGGTGTATGCTTCTTCATCATCGAGGTCAGCGTCGCTCCAAATTGCTGCGATTTGAGCGTATTTCGTAAAAACGCCGGCTTTGTCAAGCGCGATGTGAAGATTGTTGCTTTTAAGATTCTGCGACTCCTTGAATAACTGATACGGTGTATCGCAGTGGAGGTCAAAAAGTTTGTATTCCAAAGTGGCTCCTTTCAAAGGACAAATGCGTCTTCGATGTGGTTGATTTCTACTTTGTCACCGAGGTAAACCTCGATAACGTCAAAGCGCAAAGACTTTTCTGTAGGATGTCGTTGTAAAAATATTTGTGCCGTAAATATGATATGCTGCTGTTTGGTTTTGTTTACCGCTTCACCCGGTAAACCGTAATTTTTGAAATTCTCTTCGTTGTTTTTTCGTGCTTTAACCTCGACAAAAACAAGATAGTCTTTACTTTCGGCAATTATATCAATTTCGCCGTGTGCAGATGAAAAGTTTTTTGCAACGATTTTGTAGCCTTGCTTCTTGAGATGCTTTTCTGCAAACTTTTCTCCGCGTCTTCCGATATCCTTTGTTGTTTTACCGAAAAACATCAGCCGTTTTCCTTGTTCATAAATTTCAAAAACGTAAGGCGGTGCAAAGGGCAGGGACCGTATTTGATTACAAGGTCGCGATGCTCCTTTGTTGGATAGCCTTTATGCTTTTTGAAATTATATTCGGGATAATCTTTGTCCATTTCCATACAGATGCGGTCACGCGTTACCTTTGCGAGAATGGATGCTGCCGCAATCGAAGGGCATTTTGCATCGCCTTTTATAAGAGTAGCCGCAGGGACAGGGAAGTTGCGCACGCAGTTACCGTCAACCAGAGCAAAGTCCGCAGGCTTTGGCAGTCCCTCTATAGCGCGAGCCATAGCGAGCATCGTCGCATTAAGTATATTGAACTCGTCGATTTCTTCATTGGATGCCGATGCTATTGAATAAGCAATAGCCTTTTCTTTAATCTCGTCAAAAAGCAATTCGCGCTTCTTTTCGGAGAGCTTTTTGGAGTCGTTAAGCCCCTCAATATGGCAGTCAATCGGCAGAATGCACGCGGCGGCAACCACGGGGCCTGCAAGAGGTCCGCGCCCCGCTTCGTCAACTCCGCAAACGGCAATATAGCCGTCATCGCGCAGTGCTTTTTCGTGTTCAAAAGTCAGCATTTAGGTGCCTCCAGTGATATGCAGCCGATAGTGGCAGCACGAAATTCGTTTAAAATGGTGTCTGCGGTGCGCTCGTGATTTATCACACCGCCGGACATAAGAAAGCCGCGTTTTTTGCCGACAAGTTCAAATAAATCGTAAAGGTCGAGGTCTTCCCAACCGTCAGTATCAGTGAGCTTGTAACGCTCTGCAAATGCTTTTGGCGCACTGTCGCGGAGTCGTCCGCAAAGGAGCATTGCAAGCTCCTCGGTGTCGAGAATATGGTCTTTTATAGCACCTGTCATTGCAAGGTTTTCGCCTACAAACTTGTCGTCAAATTTAGGCCACAAAACACCGGGCATGTCGATAAGTTCAAGCCCTATGCTTGTCGAAACCCATTGCTTGGTTAATGTAACACCGGGACGGTTTTCAACTTTTGCTTTGTTTGTGCCGGCAATGCGGTTGATAAACGACGATTTGCCTACATTTGGAATGCCTACAACCATTGCGCGCACCTTTTTGTTCATACCTTTTTCAGCCCAACGCGCCATTTTCTCGCTCAAGATATCGCAAACAGCAGGGTAAATATCTTTGATACCGTTGCCGTTTACGCAGTCCAAAAGCAGGCATTTTTCGCCGCGTGCTTCAAAGTATTTTAGCCATGCGCGGTTTACGTTTGCATCTGCAAGCGAAGCCTTGTTCAAAAGAATAAGTCTTGGTTTGTCGCCTATAAGCTTTTCTATCTCGGGGTTTTTTGAGCTATAGGGAATACGGGCATCACGAAGTTCAATCACAATGTCCGTGTATTTCAGGTTTTCGCTTATCAAACGGCGGGTTTTTGCCATATGACCGGGAAACCATTGTATTTGATACTGTGAATTACCCATATTTCCTCCTTAATTTACAGTTCCGAATTTGTTAAGCGGAAAGGCACGAAGGCATACCTTGCCGATGATTTCGTTTTCTTTTACAATGCCAATGCGTGAGTCGCGGCTGTCAAGTGAATTGTTGCGGTTGTCGCCCATTACAAAAAGCTCGTCTTCTCCAAGCGTAATGGGATATGAAAGATCGGATGTAACGCGGCGGTCGGGGAGCAGCTTTCTGTACTCGCTTTCGTCCAGCACGCGCTTGTTGCCGTCAACATCGGTTACGGTTACCGTCCATGTGTCAAAATCAATGTCAATCGTTTCACCCTCTGTTGCAATTACACGCTTCACAATCGGCGCGGGATGAACCGAGTTGATTTTTTGAAACACGATGATATCGCCATGCTCCGGTTCATAAAAGAGATTGGAAATAACAAGCATTTCCTTGTCATGCAAAGTGTCTTCCATAGAAGCACCGTCAACATTTGCAGGGCGCGCCACAAAGGTGAAAATCAAAAGAACAACACAAGCCGAGAGGACAACCATTTCAAGCCACTCGAAAACTTCTGCGGCAAAAGAGTTCTTCTGAACAGTATTTTTGTTAGACATAATCTCTCCTTATTTTTCGATTATATAGTCGAGAAGTGCGTGACCTTGAGGATAGTAGAGCTTTGTAGCCTCCGCGGTGGCTTCGGTAAACTTTTCAACGCCCTTGGTTTCTTTGTTGCTTGAGTATACAAAGAAGGGAACGGGCTCCATGCTGTGTGTACGGATTTCAATGGGAGTGGGGTGGTCGGGGAGCAGGAAAATCTTGAAGTCGTCGCCGCAACCGCAAAGGTAATCGTAAACCTTTTTAAGAATTATCGAGTCGATTTTTTCAATAGCGAGTACTTTGTTTTCAATTTCTGCACGGTGACCGCATTCATCGGGACCTTCAACATGAACGAATACAAAATCATGACCGTCTTTGAATGCTTCGATAGCGGCATCAGCCTTGCCGTCGTAGTTGGTGTGAACGTTGCCGGTCGCGCCCTCAACGTCAATCGACTTCATGCCTGCACAGATACCGATGCCTTTGATAAGGTCAACTGCGGAAATGACAGCGCCGTTAAGTCCCCATTTTTCAGAGAAAGAGGGAAGTGCCGGCTTCTTTCCGGGGCTCCAAAGCCAAGCGGAGTTTGCAATACGCTTGCCTGCGTTTCGTCTAGCAATGTTTACGGGATGGTCTTTGAGAATATCGTAGCTTGCACGCATGAGGTCATAGAAAGGCTTGCCTTCTTCGCCGTGAGGAAGATAATCCTTAATGCACTTGCCGAGGATATCATGCGGACGCATGAAGTTGTATGTTTCCGAGCCGTTTTTCCAAAGCAGGCAGTGACGGTAGGAAACACCGGTGTAAAAGTGGCGCATCTCGTTGCCAAGCTTTTCTTCAAGTGTCTTGATAAGTGCGTCAGCCTCTTCGGTGGTGATTTCGTCCGCACTGTGGTCAAGCATTATCTTGTTGTCATAGTCCTCGTCGTCGCTGAGAGTTACAACGTTGCAGCGGTATGCGGTTTCATCAGGCTGCATTTCAAGCCCCATGCTCATAGCTTCAAGGGGTGAACGACCCTTTGAATAAACCTTGGGGTCATATGAGAGAATAGCAAGGTTGGCAGTGTCGCTTTCGGGAACCATACCGTTTGGTACGTTGGAAACGGTGCCGCACATTGCTTTAGAGGCGAGCATATCCATCATGGGTTTGTTTGCAGCTTCCATAGGGGTACGGCCGCCAAGTTCTTTAATTTTTCTGTCTGCCATGCCGTCGCAGACGAGGACAAAGTATTTCATGATCGTTGCCTTTCGGAATTATAAATATTATTTTAATATTATAGCATAATTATATATTTAATTCAATATTTATATTAGAAGAAAATTTGCAAAATCTGCTAAAAATTTTGCGTTTACCTATTGCAAAACTATTTTTGATGTGTTATAATCAAATGCGTTGTGTCATGAACACAATTTATTACGGATAGTCCGCTGCAATGCTCTGCATGAATGTCCGATGTTATAAGGAGGGCCCAAAAATGAATAAGATTGAGGCTTTTGTTAATGAGCAGATTAAGGAGAATCCCCCTGTAATCGAAATCGGTAGCACCGTTAAGGTTCACAACAGAATCAAAGAGGGTGCAAGGGAGAGAATCCAGATTTTCGAGGGTACTGTTATTGCAAAGCATGGCGGTGGAATCTCGGAAACCTTCACTGTAAGACGTGTAGCTTATGGTTGCGGTGTTGAAAAGACATTCCCGCTCCATTCTCCCAACGTTGTTAAGGTTGAACTCGTAAGAGTTGGTAAGGTTCGCCGTGCGAAGCTTTACTACATCCGCGAGCGCGTTGGTAAGAGTGCAAAGGTTAAGGAAAAGATCGAAGGCTAAGTCTTACCCAAATCAAGTCAAAAAAGACGGACAGTTTCTGCCCGTCTTTTTTGTTATATTTATACGGAAAAAACCGAGCAGATTTCTGCTCGGTTTTTCTATACAGTTTACACGCTATGAACGCCGAGGTCTTTGTCGGCATTTGCGCCGTCAAGCTCGTAGAGCTTTGCTTTTCTGTCCTCAAAGAACTTGGTTGCAACCTGCTCAAAGAGGGCATAAGTAAGCACGTCTTCTTCCTGCTCCATATAAGGCTTAACCTTTTCGCGGAGAGAAGAAAGCTCGGGCTTGATGTTGTCGGCAGGACGGCAGGTAATGGGCTTTTCGTCGCCGAGAATCTGCTTTTTAAACTCTGCTGAAATCGGAACGGGAGTGGTGCCGTAGTCGCCGTGAACGATGCCCTTGAACTCTTTGGTTACAATCTTGTAACGCTCGCCCGAGATAACGTTGAATACTGCCTGAGTACCGACAATCTGCGAAGTAGGAGTTACAAGCGGAGGATAGCCGGCGTCAGCACGAACTCTCGGAACTTCCGCAAGAACCTCGTCAAGCTGGTCAAGCTTGCCTGCCTGCTTAAGCTGGGAAACGAGGTTTGAAAGCATACCGCCTGGAACCTGATAACGGAGCGCGTTAACGTCAACCTTAAGCACCTTGGGATTGATAAGACCGCTTTCAAGATACTTTTCGCGGATGCCGTCGAAATACTTCGATACAACATTGAGCTTTTCAAGGTCAAGACCGGTGTCAAACTCTGTACCTGCAAGAGCGGCAACAATAGGCTCGGTAGCGGGCTGTGAGGTACCCATAGCAAAAGGCGAAATAGCGGTGTCGATAATGTCAACGCCAGCTTCAATTGCCTTCATGGTAGTCATCGAAGCAACACCTGCGGTGTAGTGAGTGTGGAGTTCAATCGGAACATTTACGCTCGCCTTAAGCTTTTTAACGAGGTCATAAGCATCGTAGGGGAGAAGAAGACCTGACATATCCTTGATACAGATAGAGTCAGCACCCATGCTCTCCATATCCTTTGCAAGCTTTGCAAAGTAATCGTTGTTATGAACGGGGCTTGTAGTATAGCTGAACGCTACCTGAACATGACCGCCCTCTTTCTTTGTCGCATTAATGGCAGTCTTGAGGTTTCTGGGGTCATTGAGCGCGTCAAAAATACGGATAATGTCGATACCGTTTGCAATAGACTTTTGAACAAAGTATTCAACTACGTCATCGGCATAGTGACGGTAGCCGAGAATGTTCTGACCGCGGAAAAGCATCTGGAGCTTGGTGTTCTTTACATGCGCGCGGATGGTGCGGAGTCTTTCCCAAGGGTCTTCGTTGAGGAAGCGGAGGCAGGAGTCAAAGGTAGCACCGCCCCATGCTTCGAGTGCGTGATATCCAACAGCGTCGAGTGCTTCCAAAATCGGAATCATCTCGGCGGTTGTCATTCTCGTAGCTGCAAGCGACTGGTGAGAGTCACGCAGTACGGTTTCAGTAATTTTTACTTTAGCCATTTGAATTTTACCTCTTTATTAAACTATAAAGTACTGCAGGAACACACCTGCGGCAACCGCAGAGCCGATAACGCCTGCGACATTGGGGCCCATTGCGTGCATGAGCAGGAAGTTGGAGGGATTTTCCTCCTGGCCAACCATGTTACTTACACGTGCAGCCATAGGAACTGCGCTTACACCTGCGGAGCCGATAAGCGGATTGATTTTACCGCCGGTAACAAGATACATAAGCTTGCCGAACAGAGTTCCTGCACATGTAGCAAGAATGAATGCGGTAAGACCGAGAATAATTATGTAAATGGTTTCCTTTGAAAGGAAATCTTCTGCATTTGCGGTTGCACCTACGGATACACCGAGGAAAATTGTAAGAATGTTGCAGAGCTCATTTTGCGCAGTTTTGGAAAGACGTTCGGTAACGCCGCAAACGTTAAAGAGGTTACCGAGCATAAGGAAACCTACGAGCGGAGCGGCATCGGGAACAAGAAGACAAACTACAACTGTAACGGCGATAGGGAATACAATCTTTTCAACCTTGGAAACAGGGCGGAGATTGCTCATCACAACAGAACGCTCTTTTTTTGTGGTGAGCAGCCTCATAAAGGGAGGCTGAATAATCGGAATAAGTGCCATGTATGAGTATGCCGCAACGGCGATAGCACCGAGAAGGTGAGGAGCCAAGCTCTTTGTTACAAGGATAGCGGTGGGGCCGTCTGCACCACCGATAATACCGATAGCCGCAGCAGCTTCGGGGGCAAATCCAAGGAAGAGCGCACCAAAGAATGCTGCAAAAACACCGAACTGTGCAGCCGCGCCAAGGAGCAAACTCTTGGGGTTTGCAATAAGAGGAGTAAAGTCGGTCATTGCACCAACGCCAAGGAAAATAAGAGAGGGATAAATGCCGAGTTTAACACCGAGGTAAAGGATGTCGATAAGACCGCCCTTTAAAATCTGACCGTAGTCAAGATTTCCGCTCGGGTCGGTGAAGTATTCCATGTGGAAAAGCTCCGCACCGGGCAGATTGGCAAGCAGCATACCAAAAGCGATTGGCAAAAGGAGCAAAGGCTCAAACTTTTTACCGATAGCAAGGTATACAAGCACACCGATAATAACATACATTGCGAGGGTTTTACCGAGTAAAACGGGATCGTTTAAAAACTCATTTATGCCGGTATTCCTCACAAAATCCATTATAAAGTCCATGTGAGTACCAACTTTCTTTAAAGTCAGTTAAGGGTTACGAGAACGTCGCCGCTCTGAACAGAGGAACCCTTGGTAACTTCGATAGAAGCAACGGTACCGTCTTTGGGAGCGGGGATATCGTTTTCCATCTTCATAGCTTCGAGTACGCAGAGAGAGTCGCCGGATTTAACAGCCTGACCTACGGTAACGTTAATCTTGAGGATAGTACCGGGCATGGGGGCGTTAACCTTAACTGCGCCGGCAGTACCGGTAGCCTTGGGAGCAGCGGGAGCTGCCGCGGGTGCTGCTGGTGCCGCAGCAGGAGCGGCTACGGGAGCTGCAGCTACGGGGATAGCGGGCGTTCCGCCGATTTCTTCAACTGTAACGTCGTAGGAAACGCCGTTAACTGTAATTGTATACTGTTTCATTTTGTTAATCTCCTTATGATTATTTTCCACTGGAAAACTTATTGTTAGCGCGTTTGAAAGAAACAACTCTGAAAGAGTTTGGCGATGAGCCGCTTGCCGCGGCAACTGCTGCAGTAATTACTGCGATAAGCGCAAGGTCATCAGCTACGGGAGCCGGAGCTGATGCGGGCACTTCTTCAACGGTTTCCTCTACGGGAGCGGAAGCAACTTCTGTTTTTTGTTCCGCCTTGGGAGTTTTTACACCTAAAAGCAGATGCAGAAATTCAACCAATATCCAAATAAGGATAAGTACTGCAAAAACCGTGCCCATGCCGCGGAGTGTAACCTCGCCGCCAACCGCGAGTTTCTCGCTGATGGTTTCGTGAGGAACCTGCCTGATTTGAGCAGCAGCGTCTAAAAGAAAATCAAACATCGTTTACCTCCTTAAAGGGGCATGTTGGGATGTCTGCGCTCGGGAGCGGTGCCGCACTTGGAAGCAAGCATCGAAAGGGCAGCACAGATGCGCTGACGAAGTTCTGCGGACTCGATGATGTCATCGATTTCACCGTGAACGGCAGCCTTTACGGGTGCTGCATTTTCAGCAGCCCAATTTGCTTCAACTTCTTCGCGAGTTTTCTTCGCAACTTTTTCGTTGCAAAGGAATGCAACCGCGCTTCGCGGCGACATTATGCTGATCTTTGCACTGTCGAGAGAAAAGGCAACATCCGCGCCGATGGATTTTGAACCCATGAGAGTAAATGCACCGCCGAATGCGTTGCCGAGTACTACGGTAACCTTTGCTGTTGTAGCGCCGGAGTATGCGTATGCAAGCTTTGAAAGTTCAGCCGCAAAAGGCATATTCTCATATTCATCGCCTACAGCAAAGCCTTCACTGTCAACGAGAGTAAGTACGGGGATAGCAAAACTATCACACATGGAAACAAATTTTGCAATCTTTCTTGCACCGAAGGGAGTGAGTCTGCCGCCGTTTACTTTAGGCTGGTTTGCAACAACACCTGTAACGCTTCCGCCGATTGTTGCAAGAGCGCAAACTGCTTCGGGAGCATATTCTTCGGAGAGTTCAATAAAGTTTGCATTGTCTGTAACCGCACCGATGACATTTTTAACATCGTATTCACCGTTTGCTACAAAAGAAACATCAACAAGGCGGTTAAGGTCATCTGTTATCATTTCAGTAACAGTGCCTTCCATGTTGTTTTGGGGGAGATAGTTTACAAGGGTACGGATGCCGCCGAGAGCTTCTGCCTCGGTTGCATAAACCTTGGAAATAAGACCGTTTGCACTTGCGTATTCGCTTGTACCGGCCTTGCCGCCGAGAAGCGTGGGAGGATTAACATATACGCTGGACTTGTCCTTTACGGAAACGGCAATGTCAAACATAGATGCGATTACGGCAGTACTGCCTGCACAAATACCGTCAACGTATGCAATCTGAGGAATGATACCGGATGCCTTAGAAACGGCATTCATAACTCTGCCGTATGCGCCGAGTGCGTCAACACCTTCGCTGATTACGGCACCGGCACTGTTAAAGATACCGATAACGGGCGCACCGTTTTTGATAGCAAGGTCGTAAAGGGAGCATATCTTCTTTGCCTGAACATCGTCAAAAGCACCCTTCATGCGGTAGAAGTCCTGTGCAAAGATAAACACAAGACGGCTGTCAATAGCGCCGTATCCGCAAATTACGCCCTCAAATTCTTCACTTTCGGGAGCGCGCTTTACATATGCGCCGATTTCAGCAAAAGTACCTTCGTCAAGAACAGAAGCAATAAGCTGTCTTGCGGAGTATGTTTTTGCCGTTGCAGCAGCCTTTACGCTTTCAGCATCTTTTTTGCCGAGAGCGCGACGGAGAGCAGCTGCACTCTGAATTTTGTTCTCCATTGTAAACCTCCGTTTACTAAATTTATATTTTGTTTTTATTTTCGCAAAACAGGAAATAGGTAAAACCCCTTTTCTTTCCCATTATATACTATATCATAAAACATTTGTTTTTTCAAATAAAATTAAGTTAAAAATTTGACAGAATTTGTTGAAGTATTTTCACGGGTTTATGCAAAACAAACAAAAACACCGCAGGGAAGAACCCATGCGGCGTTAAATTATCTGTTGATACTGTCAAGCAATGCTTGGTATGCTAAATGGTTTTCATATGCACCTTTGTAGTCCTCGCAAAGCTTACAACAGTTTTCTATTGAAGAAAGGCAAAGCAATTTTAAAAATACCGGGCAATCTTCATTTGACATAATTGATTTCATTGAAAGAATTGCGTCAATGAATTTATAGTTCGTAATAGTGATTTGCGCATTAATGTAATCTTTGTAGATGCCGTCAATGTCGCAGAATTTCATAAGAGAAACACATTCCGCATGGTTGCCTGATTTAATCAACTTAAGCATTGTGAAAAAAACAGAAAGCGAAGATGAAAAGTCGGGTTTTTCATCCGCAATATCAATGGCATTATCTATATTATCAATGTTTTCAATAACAGCAAACAATAAAGCTATTTGCTTTTGCGAAATATTTGCAGGCGGTATGAGCAAACTCGGTAAAACCGATTCTGCCTGCTTTAGCAGTTCTTTCGATAAACTAAACTCGCCCTTGAAAAAATGTAGTTTTGCACGCTCAAAAGCAGAGCAAACAAAAATCGGGGCAAATTTCGCGTCAGTTTCAAGATGTAAATACTCAAATAGACTCAAACAGTCTTGATAGTTACCGTCCTTATACTCTTTTTCAATGGCTTTGGCAAGCCGCGCTCGTTCAGCGGGCAAAATATCATCGCCGTCTTCAATCAAAAAGGACGGCGAAACATCAAGCTTTAAAGCAAGTGCGTTAAGCGATTGCATAGAGGGCATCGCACTACCGCTTTCGATGCGGCTTAACATTCCGCGAGTTATTATGCCTTCGGCAAGCATAGCTTGAGTCATACCGCGCTTTTTTCGTAATATTTTAATTTTGCTTCCTATAGACATCACGGCAGACTCCTTTCTAATTCTTAAAGATACTGTTGCCGTGCGTATCTATTGCTACGTAGAGAGGAAAGTCTTTGATTTCAAAACGCTTTACCGATTCGCAACCAAGGTCATCATATGCGATAACTTCGGCAGAAATAATCGCTTTTGAAGCAAGCGCACCTGCGCCGCCTATCGCGCAGAGGTAGATACCGCCATTTTTTGTGATAGCGTTGTAAACCTCTTCGCTTCTGTCACCTTTGCCTATGGTTGCGGCAAGCCCCATGTTGTAAAGTGTAGGTGCAAATACATCCATGCGTGAAGAGGTGGTAGGTCCGCATGAGCCTACGGCACCGCTTTTTGCAGGAGTCGGACCTGCGTAGTAAATAAAAGCATCTTTAATGTCATAGGGCAAAGCTACGCCGCTTTTCATAGCCTCAAAAATGCGCTTATGGGCGGCGTCGCGCGAGGTGTAAACAATGCCTGAAAGCAGGATCTCGTCACCGGCTTTTACCTCTTTAGCCCACTCTCTGTAGTTTTGTGTTGAGTAACTTTTCATTATTTTTTTAAAGAAAGACGGTTATCGTCGGTAAAAATTCTTGCAGCTTCAGCCGAAATTGCAGCTTCTGCATCAGTCTTTCCGTTTTCAAGTTTTGCTTCAAAGTCATCTGCTGCACTGCTAATATGAGCAGCGAGATTACGGAGCATTTCCGAGGTTTCGTTTGCCTTTTCTGCAACGGTAGCATATGAATCGCGAGCAAGCTTTTTCATTTGGCTCTTGATAGCGTAAGCGGCGGTTGCGGCACGTGCATTGAAATTAGCGGCAGCAGTTTCCATTTCGGAGTCGGCGGCAGCGCGCTTTGCAGCAGCATCGTCCTCGGCTTTTGCTATTATGTCCTCCGCGGTAGAGCGTGCAGAAAGGATTATTTCGCCGATTTGACCGCTGATATCATCATATTTTTCGGATTTGCTGATAGCTTCGGAGAGAGAAGCTATTTTTTCGGTGAGCAAAGAAATTTCGCTTTCTGCATCATCCTTTGAAATGTTAAGATTGTCAATTTCTGCAGCCTGCTGCTCAACTTTGGTTATGTATTCTGCAATAAGCTTTTCGCGTGTTTCGGCTTCTTTTTCAAGCTCGCTAATATGTGCATTTGCAGCATCAAGCTCGCTTTTTTTGCTCTCAAGTTCTGCAATTCTAGCGTCAGCTGCTTCAAGTCTTTTCTTAGCAAGGCGTTCGCGTTCTGCAAATTCGGCATTTAGTTTTTCAATATAACTGTTTACATCATCGCGATTGAATCCGCCAAGCGCGGTGCGAAAATAAACCATCTTTTCTTTAGACATAACTCTCACCTCATGGGTTAATTGTATTAACACTATTTTAGCATAACTTAAAGCACATGGCAACAAAATATTTCAAATTTAATCTAAAGTTGCACCAAAGTCGTATATATCGTCAATGTCACTTTCCAAAAGGTCGTCGTCAAGGCGGTTGATTTTTGTATATGCGTCCGGAACTTTTCCTACAATCACCGTTTCTGCGATGCAGTATTCGGTTGCTACGTCAATCTCTTGCGGAAAAAGCGGAAGCAGTGCATATGCTTTTACATTTAACTTTGCTACAATACGGTGCAAGGTTTGATTAATTCCGCTTTCGTAAAACTCGTTTTCGGCAGAAACGGTAACTTTCGGTGAAACTCTCACTTTTATTTTTATGTCGGGACCTTTGCCTGCCAAAACCGCTCCGCCGCTTAATGTTCCAAGCGGTATTCTTACCGCTATGGTATTATTATCGGTGAGGTTATTTATTGCGGCTTTTGTAATATTACTGCATACAAGCGCGATGCTCGAAGAGTTGGTTTTTAGCGAAGTAACGTTTCCCTCGGAATTGTAGGTAAGATTTACAAAATCCGAGTAAGAGCCGCTTGAAATACATTCACCTATAACATTTTGCATTTCTTTTGTGATTTCTGTTGAAATACTTGCTTTTGCAAACGGTATAAGAACGGGAATAAGCTGAAAATTGTAGATTAAGGTCAAAGAAAGACAAACAAATACTAATGCCGCAAGCGCCCCGAAAAGCGTTTTCATTGTGCTTTTCCTTCGCAAATTGCTGCATTTGAATGTTTCAAACGGCATTCATATCTCACCTCACTTTATCATATGAAGAAAAATAAAAAAGCGCCAAAAGGCGCTTTCAGAGTGCTGACAAACACGTCAGATCGCAAGTAAGAATTAAACGCGAAGCGAATAAATTGAAATATTTTTTCACTTTTTATAAAAAACAAAATGCGGCAAGGGCTTTTTAAGCCCTTGCCGTTACTTGCTTTTTCGGATTTTTGTCTCTACCGTACACATGTACGCCGACGAAACAAAAATCCAAAAATCTGCCCGCGTTTCTCATCCTCTGCTCAGCCTGATGACTTTGTCATCAGACTGAAAGCGCCAAGGGGCGCTTTTATTTTGAAAATTCTTTAGCATATTCGCGTGGCGTTTTTCCGGTTTCTATAAAAAAACGACGGTTGAAAGTTCTTATTGAAGTGAAACCGGCTTCAAGTGCGGCATCGGTCATGCTCA
>JAZNOM010000023.1:0-7812 GCA_045580835.1 Eubacteriales bacterium | reverse complement strand
GGTCAGGTAGACGCAATGCGTACTGCTGCCGCAAATGAAAGCGGCGCAATGCAGGGCTTTATGGGTATGGGCATGGCAATGAACGCAGGCGGCATGAATGCGCAAAACCTTTTTGCGATGGGACAGCAGCAACAAGCAGTTCCCAATCCTCAAGCTGCTGCAACTCCTGATGCTGCAATGGGCTGGAAGTGTGCTTGCGGTGCAGTTGCAACAGGCAATTTCTGCCCCGAATGCGGCGCAAAAAAGCCTGTAGCTGACGGCTGGACTTGTTCATGCGGCGCGGCTAACAAGGGCAAATTCTGCTCAAATTGCGGGGCAAAGAAGCCTGCAGGCGCACTTCAATACAAGTGCGACAAATGCGGCTGGGAGCCGGAAGCAGGTGCTACACCTCCCAAATTCTGCCCCGAATGCGGCGACAAATTCGACAACGACGATATCATCTAACATAAAAAGAAGTCCACCGATTGGTGGACTTCTTTTTACATATTTGCGATATACTCTTCCGCGTAGTGCGCAGCAACTGCACCGTCTGCAGCGGCAGTGACAATCTGGCGCAAGGTCTTGGTACGCACGTCACCTGCGGCAAAAACGCCTGCAATGTTCGTTTTAGTGCTTTCATCAGCTATGATATACCCTGCTTTATCAAGCTCAATCTGTCCTTTAAAAAGTTCTGTTGCGGGGCTTCTGCCGATGCTTATAAACACACCGTCAAGCGCGATTTCCTCGCACTCGCCGCTTGTTTTCTCAATTTTTACGGCGCTTATCTTTTTATCATAGATAAACTCTTTAACCGTGCTGTTCCACTTAAACTCAATATTGTCTGCCTTGAGCAGCGGTTCGTGGTAAACCTTTGTCGCGCGCATTGTATCGCGGCGATGAATAACATACACCTTTTCGCAGATTTTTGAAAGTAAAAGTGCGTCTGCCGCCGCGGAATTACCTCCTCCGACAACCGCTACGGTTTTGCCTTTGTAAAACATTCCGTCACACGATGCGCAGTATCCGACGCCTCTGCCGACAAGGTTTTCCTCGTCTGCTACACCAAGGTGCTTGTGCGCCGCGCCGCTTGCAATAATAACGGTTTTGGCAAGATAATCGCCGCTATCGGTTTTTATTACTTTAATTTTCGAAGCAAAATCAACCGCCGTAACTTCGGTCTGTACTGTCACCGCGCCGAAACGCTCTGCGCCCTGCTGCATTTTAAAGCCAAGCGTAAAGCCGTCAACCCCCTCATCAAAGCCTGGGTAATTATCAATCAACTGCGTTTCGGTCATCTGTCCGCCTGCCGAAAACCTTTCAAGCACAAGTGTATCAAGTCCTGCGCGAACGGCGTAAAGTGCCGCGGTATATCCCGCAGGTCCACCACCGATTATAACAGTGTCATAAATCTTATTTTCCGACATATTTTAACCTCACAAATTTCTTCTTATCTTAATTTTAGCATTTTTCTGCTTTACAATCAAGTATAAGTTTTCTTAAAGCATCTCATCTGCGAATTTTCATTGACATGATTACCATTTTGTAGTAAAATTATAATAGGATAATTGTACAATAGTGACGAAAGGAGTGAGTCTTTTGGCTGACAAACTAAAGGTGAAAATGTTGGGAAAATTCACCATATCATATAACGATAAGCAAATCAGTCATGAGGGCAACCGTTCTGCCAAGCTTTGGAGCATACTCGCGTATTTGATATATAATCGCAAAAGAACGGTATCTGCTGACGAACTCTTTTCTCTGCTACGCACCGAGGAAAAAGGCAATACCAATCCGCAAAGCACACTTAAAACTACCGTTTTTCGCATTCGCAACATTCTGAACACGCTGGATGAGGATATGGGGCGCCGCCTGCTGACAAGCAGCGGCGGAGGATATACCATAAGCGCCGATATACCGATTGACTGCGACTATGAGGAGTTTGAAAAACTGCTTAAAAAAGGCGGTACGGATAATACAGTTGACGCTTTACAGCTTTACTGCGGCGACTTTTTGAGTGCATTTTCATCGGAGGCGTTTGTCATCCCGCTAGCCACATACTATCGCAATCTTTTTTCAAATGCAATGCAGACGGTTATGCCTGCGCTTGAAGAGAGCGGCAAATTTGAACAGGGCGCCTCTCTTTGCCAAGTGGCACTGAAAATCGACCCTTATGCAGAGCAGTTTTATCAGTATCAGATGCGCTGTCTGCTTTCACTCGGCAAGCGCAACGAGGTGGTTTCGGTTTACGAAAACATGAGCAAAATTCTGCTCTCCACCTTTGGCGTAATGCCTGATGCGGAAAGCCGCGCGCTTTATCGCGAAGCGTTGCGCACAGAAAACCTGCACACGCTCTCAACCGATAATCTATGCGAACAGCTATGCGAAACCGCCCCAATCGCGGGCGCGCTCATTTGCGACTACGATTTTTTCAAGATGCTTTATCAAGCAAACGCGCGCTTGCTTGCGCGTAACGGCAATACAATACATATCGCGCTTTTAACTGTATTCTCTCGCACAAAAAAAGAACTACCCCGTCGCAGTCTTGACCTTGTGATGGATAATCTGCAAGCGCTCCTCTCCGCTTCGCTGCGCAAGGGCGATGCAATAACGCGTTGCAGTTCCTCACAATTTCTGATAATGCTTCCGCAAGCAAATTTTGAAAACAGTAACGAGGTTTGCAACCGCATTATTGACGCTTTCTCGCGCAAATATCCACATTCGCCCGCACGGATAAACTTTTTCGTAAAAGCCGTGCTGCCTTCAACCGAAAATTAAAGATTATTTGTATGCTTAAAAGAACAATTTGTTTTCTTTCGCTCATTATCACAGCTTTTCTTTTGCTCGGCTGCATAGATACATCAGTTGTAACAACAACCGTGACAGAAGAAACCAGTGCCGAGATTACTGCCACTTCAACCTCAACTTCAACCTCAACTTCAACCTCAACTGCAACCGAAACTGCCGCAGATACCGCAGTAACATTTACAGAACCGGAGGATACCACTACGGCAGAAACTACTGCAGCACTAACAGAAGAAACAACTACGCTTGTCACAAAAGAGGTAGTTACAACGGTTGAAACAACTGCTACCTCCGAAGTCACCACGGTGACTACTGCCGTGACTACAACTGCGGCAACAACAAAAGAAACTACCGTTGCCACCACAGAACAAACTACCGCCTCAACTACTGCTATAACAACTGTAGCCACAACAGAAGAAATCATTGATGAGCCTATCCCTACAAACAGCTTTGTCCCCACGGCAAGCGGTACGGCAACAAAAGTATGCGATAGCGCCATTATCGACTACTCAAATATTTCCGACGGTTACGTAATGGTGCAGTTCACCGCCGATACCGATGCACGCCTGAAAGTACAGGTAAAACGCGAGGGTAACACCTACACATACAACATCACACCAAAGGAGTGGGTTGTGCTTCCCTTGTCCGAGGGCAACGGCGAATACACTGTATCCGTATTCCAAAACGTTTCAGGCTCGAAATATGCAACCGTTGTTTCAACAACGGTCAACGCAAGTATAACCGATGAAACCTCGGTTTTCCTATACCCCAATCAATACGTTGACTACGCTGTAGCAAAAAATACAGTTGCAAAGGCGGCTTCGCTTACCAAAGGACTTAAAAATCCGCTTGACAAGGTTGCTGCCATCTATGATTTCGTTATTAATACGCTTACTTATGATAAAGAAAAGGCTGACAACGTTCAAAGCGGATATCTGCCCGTGCTTGACGACGTACTGAAAGCAAAGAAGGGTATTTGCTTTGATTATGCCGCGCTCATGGCAGGCATGCTTCGCAGTCAGGGTGTTCCCTGCAAGCTTGTTGTCGGATACGCAGGCAGCGCATATCACGCGTGGATAAACGTTTGGTCCGAAAAAGACGGATGGATAAACGGAGTTATCTTTTTCAACGGCACCACATGGGAGCGAATGGACCCGACATTTGCCTCCGCCTCAAACGGAAGTGACTCGATAATGCAATATATCGGTGACGGCAAGAATTACACCGTAAAATATCTATACTAAAAGGAGGAAGCATATGAAAAAGCACGTTCTTTCTTATGAAGAAATATCGCAGCTTTGTTTAGAGCTTTCTCTTTTCCTGCACGCAGGTGCGGATATCGGAAGCGGAATTTCACTGCTTGCAAACGAGATTGACACGCCGTGGCTGAAAGACAAGCTTTGCGCCATGGCTAAAGGCATTGACAACGGAAAAACGCTTTCGGCAGTTTTTGAAGAATCGGCATTGTTCCCAAGAGACGCTGTTTCAATGCTGGCAGTGGGTGAGCACACGGGGCGCACCGAAGAAGCACTGAAATCGCTTGCAAAATACTACGAAAGCAGACATATTCAGGATAGTAAAATCAAAAGCGCAATTGTATATCCGTCAATACTTTTGCTTGTTATGACAACGGTAATCGTTACGCTGCTAACAAAGGTGTTGCCTATTTTCAACGAGGTTTACGCTTCGCACGGCGGCAGTATGACTGGCTTTGCGGGTGTACTTTTGCAATTCGGCGAGTTTTTGAATAACGCTCTCCCCCTCCTTGCCGTAGTTATGATACTTGTGGGAGTGTTCCTTGTTTTCTTTTCCTTTTCGCAAAGTTTAAGAGAAAAAATCTTTTTCGGCGGCAACAAAAAGTTTAAAGGAGTCATCAAGGCTCTTGGTATGGCTCGCTTCGCAAGGGCACTTTCAATGGGGCTTTCAAGCGGACTTACAAATGAGGATGCAGTAAAGAATGCTGCCACGTTGCTTTGCGGTATTCCGGAAGCAAAAAAACGTTCTGAAAGTTGCCTTGCCGCAATTTCAAACGGCGAGAAACTTGCGGATGCTATCAGCGATGCCGCACTCATGCCAAAATCGGAGTGCCGCTTGCTTGCAATAGGCGTTGCAGGCGGAAGTGGCGAAGATGTCGCTGAAAAAATCGCCGAAAGACTTGAAAGGCACGCTGAAGAAGAAACCGAGCGCAGGCTTAATGTTATTGAGCCGATGATAGTTACGCTTACATCGGTGCTTGTCGGACTTATCTTGCTTGCGGTTATGCTTCCGCTTACAAACATAATGTCATCTATAGGTTAAAAACATGAAACAAAACTTTGTTTTGCGGCTGATAAGCACGCTGAAAATACCTATAATAATCTGCCTTGCCGCACTTTTATTTTTTACCGCGGTTACAAACCTTACAAAGGCTCAAAGTGACGAAATGCGGCAAAATCTTGAGGATGCCTTACGCCAAGGCGCAGTTGCCTGCTACAGTACCGAGGGAAAATACCCCGAAAGCCTTGAGTACCTTGAAAAAAACTACGGCGTGCAAATTGACAAAAGCCGCTACGATGTATTTTATGAAGTTTTTGCAGAAAACCTGATGCCAAACATCACGGTTGTGGAGAAGCAATATGATTAAACCGTCTAAACAGAACATGCTCTCGCTTATGCCGCTGTTGCTCTTTTTCGTGCTGGCACTTTGCGTTTTGTTTGTATCTGTTATGGGGATAAACATATCAAAAAGCATTGCCGAGCGCGACGGTGCAAGCTATGCGCTTCGCACCGCTTGCCAATATACCGCCGTCAAGGTGCAAAGCGCAGCTACAATGAATTCTGTCACTACGCAAAGCTTTGGCGGTTGTGATGCGCTTGTTATCAGCGAAAGCTACGGCGACCGCGAGTATCTCACGCGCATATACTGTCACGGCGGATATCTCTGCGAGCTTTTTTCGGCGGCAGATGCCTCACTTTTACCAAGTGACGGCGAAAAGCTTTTAAAGCTTAAAAGCATGTCTGTTTCTCAAAATGCCGATATTTTGAACATCTGCTTTACCGAAAAAGGCGGCGATACAAAAACACTTTTGATAAGTGGGGTGGCGAAATGAAAAGTAAAACACCTCTCTTCCTTATCGAGCTATTGATAATGCTGCTTGTTTTCTCGGTTTCAGCCGCACTTTGTCTAAAAACCTTTTCAAAAGCCGAGCATATTTCCATTGAAAATGAACTGCGCGACAGCGCCGTTATTGATGCGCAGAATACCGCGCAAATGATAAAGTCAAGCGGCGGCATCCAAACGCTTGACGGAATTTTTGACGACGAAAAACTTGTAATCGACAAAGGCAAATATCTCATTTTTGTCACCGAAAAAGAAAATGACATCTCCCTGCTTGGAAGTGCCAACGTAACCGTTACAGACAAAAATGGCGATGAGATTTTCGCGCTTGAGGTCTCCTATCAAACGGAGGTGGCAAAATGAAAAAAGAAAAAGCCGCCATTCCCATGGTGGGGGCAAGCTCACTGCTTGTCATTTTCTCAGTGCTATGCCTGACAGTGTTCGCACTGCTTGCGCTTAACACTGCCACTTCCTCAACAAAGTTATCGCAAAGCTCTGCCGAGGGCACTGCCGCATATTACAAAGCAGACAGTGAGGCAAACAAAATTCTTGCCATGCTGCGTCTTGGCGACGTACCGCCAAACGTGCATGCCGACGGCAATGTTTATTCGTACTCCTGCGAAATTTCAGAGTCGCAGATGCTTGACGTGACAGTAAAAATCAACTCACAAAGTGACTATACCGTCTTAAAGTGGCAAAGGGTTTCTATAAACGAATGGAAAGCCGATGACACAATAGACGTTTGGGACGGAATCTTTTAAAACTCGAGGTTAATTATGCCCGATATCAAAACATACCTGACAAAGGCAGTTGAAAGTAATGCATCCGATTTGTTTATCGTTGCCGGCGCACCTGCAAGCCACAAAGTTAAAGGGCAGATATGCTCCCTTGGCGATGAAAAACTCTCTGCCGCCGATACAGAGGCACTTGTCTGCGGAATATACTCTCTTGCCGCACGGTCAATGGATTCATACCGCGAGAGGGGCGATGACGATTTTTCGTTTGCCATTGCAGGACTTGCACGCTTCAGAGTAAGCACCTACCATCAGCGCGGCTCACTTGCCGCCGTAATAAGAATTGTGGCATTCAGCATCCCAAGCTACACGGATTTTGGCATTCCCGAAGAGGTTATGGCACTCTCCGAGGTAACTCACGGGCTTATACTTTTTACCGGCACGGCTGGCAGTGGAAAATCCACAACGCAAGCCTGCCTTATCGACCGCATCAACCACACAAGGCAGTGCCACATAATAACACTTGAGGACCCGATTGAGTTTTTGCACCGCAATGACAAAAGCATTATCAGCCAACGCGAGATTGCCATTGACACCGCCGACTGTCTTTCGGGGCTGCGTGCTTGCTTAAGGCAAGCGCCTGACGTGATACTCCTTGGCGAAATGCGCGATGCAGAAACGATACGCACCGCCATGACCGCGGCTGAAACAGGTCACACTGTTATCGCAACGCTTCATACAAAAGGCACTGCAAACAGTATTGACCGTATTATTGACGCGTTCCCCGCTTCGCAGCACGGACAGATACGCGTACAGCTTGCATCGGTTTTGCACACCGTTGTTTCGCAGCAGCTTATGCCCGGAAAAAACGAACTTGTGCCTGCGTTTGAAATAATGCACACAAACAGCGCCATACGCAATATGATTCGCGAAGGCAAAACACATCAGCTTGCCGCGGCAATTGCTTCAAGCAGTGCAGAGGGCATGCTCGCCATGGATACTTCCATATTAGAGCTTTATAAAAAGGGCGAAATTACCAAGGAAACGGCACTTGCATTTGCAGACAATCCCGAACAGTTTTTAAGAAGAATATAAAAGAAACGAGTTCATCAGAACTCGTTTCAGAGTGCTGACAAACACGTCAGACCGCAAGTAAGAAATAAAAGCAAAATGAATAAATAGAAATAATTTTTCACTTTG
>JAZNOM010000022.1:0-17579 GCA_045580835.1 Eubacteriales bacterium | reverse complement strand
ACCGTTCGCTCAGCGTGCAAGGTGCTAAAGCACCTGACGACCTAAAGGTCGTGCTCGACCGCACGCGGTTTTTAAGGAGTAAAAAAGCCGGCGCATGTCCGTCTTTTTTACGAGGATTTAGTATTATAAACTTTAATTTATTGCAGTGTAAAAAATAGATTTACGGTAAATAGTTTTTTGTATTGCAAAAAAATTACAATATGGTATTATATAAAGTGGAAACAAATTGACTTTTTATAGTCGGAAAGGTTGTATAAAATGAACAAAAAACTGTTATCACTTTTGGCAGTGCTGATGCTTTCGGCACTCATGGCAGTAAGCGCATTTGCCGCAGACGGTCTTGTTGATGCGGTAGCTGCTCTTAACGGCGCAGGCGGTGTTGTTACTATCACCGAAGACGTTACCGTTGCAGACGGCACCGTTATCCCCGAGCAGGCAGGCGCACTTACTATTACCTCCGAGAATGGCGCAAAGCTTATTCTTGCAGGCTCGCTTATGTTCGAAAAGAACACAAACGACAACGTAATCACTCTCGATATCCCCGTGGAGACTACCGAGGGCGTGATTTACGGCGGCTTTAACTCTGTAACATTTACAAAAAACTTTGTTGTTACAGGTACACTCGACTTTTACGGCGGTTATCACAATTTTGAAAGCACCAACGGTGCAACCACCGCAACTCCCGAGGTATACTACGAGCAGAACAAGCTCCTCGTTACAGAGCTTCCTTACGACATCGAAGTAAACGGCGGTACTTTCCGTCATTTCATGGGCGGCAGCTACCGTCTTGGATATTCTTCGCTCCTTGGCTCTATTGCTGCTCCAATTACCATCACTATCAATGACGGTGTTTTCGGCAGTGGTGTATCATATGATGCCAAGACCGCGCTTAAGGTTGACAAGGCGTTCTCAATTTCCGGCATGAGCATTCTTGCAGATGATGCAACTCTCACCATCAACGGCGGTACATTCAATACCCCGATTTATGCGCAGGGTTACATCGGTCAGACCTCTACCCGTACAAGCGGTTGCTCGCAGTACACAAACTCCGACAGCAAGTTCTACGCTATTGACGGCGATATCGCTATCAATATTAACGGCGGTAAGCTTAACGGCTTTGAGGTTGGCGCAACCCAGATTACCGCGGCTTACCAGCAGCTCGTTCGCGGTAACTACACCGTTACTGTAGCGGAAGCAGCAACTCTTGCAGATGGCATCATCTTTGATGCAACTCAGGTTAAGGGTTACACCGAAAATTCTGCAACTGCAACTCTTACATACCCCACCGCAAAGACCGTAAAGGCAGTTCGCTTTGACAGTGTAAACGGCGTTGCACAGACCTATACCGAGCCTACCCGTATCGCTTGTATCGGCGACTCCATCACTCAGGGCTCAAAAGCGATTATTGGCGGCGTTGAAAACTTTGAGCTTGGTTCATATCCTGCACAGCTTTATAAGAAGATGTTTGACCTCGGTGAGGATGTTGTAGTTGCAAACTACGGCTGTGGCGCTACCAAGGTTATGGACTATAGCGGCCTCGGCTATACTTCGGGACTTGCATATACACTTTCTATGGAAGAAACCGACCCCGATATCGTAATCATCGGTCTCGGCACCAACGACGCAAACTCCACCACATACACCTACGGTATGGGCGACAGATACGCAGAAGAGTATGAAGCATTTGTTCTTGGCTACGAATCACTCGACTCCACCGATATGGTATACGGTACAAGTGCTATCTACCGCAAATCCACCGATGTTGCAGCAGTTGCAAATATCCGCGGAATTCAGGACGTCGTACTCAATGCACTTGACGCGGCAGGCAAGGATGTAACTTACATCGACCTCTACGCACTTACTCTTGACGCAGCACTTGCAGGAACTCTTCTTTCCGGCGACAATCTCCATCCCGATGTAGAAGGCTACGGCATTTATGCGGATAAGATTTACGATGCAATCAGAAACGGAAACACCGTTCCCGAAAACTTTGCGCAGAAGGACATTTATGTTGCTCCCGAAGCACCCCTAGAACCGGTAGCGGGTGTGGTATATGGTACAAACAACGCAGAATGTACTCTTGAAAACCCCACAAGCAACCTTGCAATAGCCTTTGCTAAAGCTACCGACGGCTCTACCATTCACATTATCGGTGCATATGAGTATGCAAAGATTGGCGATGCACAGTATGGCTTCCCGACTCCTGTAAATGTTAAGAATCTTACTATCAAGGGTTATGGAGAAAATGCTTCTTTGTCCACAAATGCAAAGCATTTCCATATCAAGAATGATGCTACTTTTGACAACATCGGTATTTACACCACAGCTTCCGGTGCACTTCACATTGCATGCGGTTACAACAATGTAACATTTACCGAAACATTCAAATCAAAGGCTGCTCTCTTTGCGGCAGGTGTGGTTGCATTCAACGAAGATAAGACATCTGGTTGGTACAACAGCCGCGAATCTGTTGGCTCTGATGAAGATTGTACAATTACCGTAAACGGTGGCGACTTCAGCTATTTTATGGGCGGTAACTACCTCTACAACGGTAATTATTCGTTGGCTATTTACGGTACCTACAGCGGTAACATGGTAATTAACGTAGGCCCCAAGGCTGTTATCCGTGATAACATCCGTAACGGTGCTTGCGGACAGAACTATCTTACCGGAACAATTACTCTTAATCTTAAAACATGGCCTGCAGGTAAGCCCGTTCGCGAGTTTGGCTGGCTCGGCGGTTCTTTGGAGTCTGCAAAGTATGACATCCTCAAGAACACCGGCTCCATTACCGTAAACCTTGCAGAAGGACTTACAAATGAGGTTATAAAGGTTGAAGACCTTAACGTTGACGGTGTATTTGACATTAAGGATGCTCTTGTTAGCCTCTCTTACTTGCTCAACGGAACCCCCGCAGATCTTTATGCGGCTTATCTTCCTGCTTTCTACGGTATGCGTGATGTTGATATTCTCCATGTTCTTCAGATGTTTAAGAAACTCGTGTTCTAAATTAAAAAATTCCACCCGAGAGGGTGGAATTTTTTAATGCTTTAATTAGTCGTTGTTGCCTTCAGCAGCCTTCTTCTTATCCTCTGCGCTTACGTCAACGCTTCTGATAGCGCTCTTGAGGAAACGAATTTTTGTGCCTGCACGGCTTGTTTCAATGGTAACGGTTTCTTCTTTGATAGAAACGATTTCACCGATGATACCGCCGATAGTGGTAATCTCGTCACCTACGGCAAGACCGTCACGCATTTTCTGCGCTTCCTGCTCCTGCTTCTTCTGGGGACGAATCATAAGGAAATACATTACTGCAAACATTACAACGAGAAGAATGATTGGCATAAATCCGCCGCCCTGTGCGGTAGTATCGCCGGTTAAAAGAAAATTAAACATTTTTTGCCTCCGTTTAAAAATTATCGCTACTATTATACTATAGTAATTTTGCAAATGCAAGACAGAAGTATTGAAAAAACAAATAAAGTATGGTAAAATTAAATGTAATGCTATTTTGCCGAAAGGAATTTTGACATGCAAGAGCAAAATTCAAATGGGCAGCAGCCCGTTGAAAAATCATATATATCATCTTTTGAGGGAGGCAGTCTGATATCGTTTAAAACGGTTTTGATTGCTTTGTTGGCAGTTCTTTCCGTTTCACTCATTATTATGCTTTGCTTGCTCGGCGCACTTCGCGGCAGAAATAATGCTATCGAAAACGAGCTTTTGGAGCATGGCTATCAGGTAAGCGACACCGCGGCGGTTTTTGCCCCGGAAACTACCGGTTTAGTCACTGTAACAAACGCTCATGTAACGCCGATAGCGCCGCTTGACGAGCCTGATGTATATGCAATGTACACTGATGATACGGCGTATCTCGGCGATATTCGCAGCGAGTACGCGATTCTTATAGACCTTCAAACAAACGAGGTTCTCGCGCACAAAAACGGCAACGAGCGAATGTATCCCGCGTCAATGACTAAAGTTATGACGCTTATCGTTGCGTACGAGAATATCGAGGATATGAACGAGCTGTTTACCTTTGATTATACGATAACCGACCCTGCATACAAGGCAGGCGCAAGCATTGCCGGATTCCTTTCAAGCGAAAGCGTGCCGATGATTGATATTTTGTACGGTATTGCGCTTCCTTCGGGCGCTGATGCTACCACCGCCGTTGCGGTAAAGGTTGCAGGCAGTGAAGAGGCTTTTGCGGCTCTTATGAACGAAAAGGCAGAGACACTTGGTCTTAAAAATACGCATTTTGTAAATGCGAGCGGCTTGCACGACCCAAATCATTACTCCACGCCGCATGATATGGCAATTATAATGCGTTATGCAATGAATATTCCGCTGCTTGCCGAGATAATGTCAACATATCAGTATACTACAACGCCTACTCCTCAGCATCCTGACGGACTTTTGCTTGTCAGCACGGTGTTCAGCCGTATGTACGGCACCGAACCCGAGATTGCAGAGATAATCGCAGGTAAGACGGGATATACACACGAGGCGGCAAACTGCCTTGCATCATGTGCCGAAACTCCCGACGGCGACAGATACGTTCTCGTAACCGGTAAGGCTGCATCCACCGCGCAGGAGAGCAATTATGGCGCCGTATACGATGCCATTGATATTTATAAGAATTATATACCGCAGTGAAAATTAAAGGTTAGAAGCGCAAAGTACTTCTAACCTTTGTTTTATTTTTTTGTGGAATTTTCGGCAAATATATGATATAATGTAATCATCAATAAAAAGGAGTCCTATTATGGAACAGAAACTCACCAAAAAATATGGACTGTTTACCGCTATTGCAATGGTTGTCGGCATAGTAATAGGTAGCGGCATATTTTTCAAAGCACAGGACATTTTGACAAAGACTAACGGCAACCTTACCCCCGCAATTCTCGCATGGATTGCAGGCGGTCTTATCATGGTTGTTTGTTGTCTTGCATTTTCCTTTATGGCAACCAAGTACGAAAAATCAGGCGGCGTTATTGACTACGCAGAGGCAATCGTAGGCAATGGCTATTCCTACTTTGTAGGTTGGTTTATTGCCATGATTTATATGCCTGCAATTACGGGTGTGCTTGCATGGGTAAGTGCGAGATACACGGTTGTTTTCTTGAATTCTGTCTTCCCGGGATTTGCGGAAAATCCTGCAACCGGTCCCGAATGTATGGCGATAACTCTTGCGTTTATGGTAGGTAGTTATGCGCTTAACACGCTTTCGCCACGCTTGGCCGGTAAATTTCAGGTTACAACTACCGTTGTAAAGCTTATTCCGCTTGTTCTTATGGCAGTTGTCGGTGTTATCGTCGGACTTACAAACGGAACTATCGTTGAAAACTTTACACACACTCCTGCTATGGACTCAAACTCCGGTAACTTGTTCTTTGTGGCGCTTGTTTCAACCGCATTTGCTTATGACGGCTGGATTATTGCTACAAGCGTTAACGCGGAACTCAAAAATTCAAAGAGAAATCTTCCCATCGCGCTTTGCGTCGGCTCGCTTATCGTAATGGTTATCTGCGTATGCTACAATCTCGGCATTGCAGGCGGCGCAACCGTTGAAGAACTTAAAACCGACGCAAGCAAGGCGTTTACCAACATTTTTGGAGGCGGCGTCGGTGCTGTGCTCAACCTTTTCGTTGCGCTTTCCTGCCTTGGTACCCTTAACGGTCTTATGCTCGCATCCGCAAGAACTACATATTCGCTTGCAATAAGAAACAAGGGTATGAAGCCGGGCGTGTTTACGACGATTGATGCAAAGACGAATATGCCTTCAAACTCTGCAATTATCGGACTTTTGATGGCAATGTTCTGGTTCTTCTATTTCTATGCAAGCATAATCGCAGGACCTATGTCAGGTAAAGCAGGTTGGTTTGGCGCATACGGCTTTGACTCCTCCGAGCTTCCTATTATTACGCTTCATGCACTTTACATCCCGATTTATATTATGTTTATGGTAAAGGGTAAAGAGTTTGGCGTATTCAAGCGCTTTGTTGTACCCGCACTTGCAACCTTTGCCAGCGCGTTTATGATGTATGCAACCGCGATTTCTCACGGAATTTCCGTTGTGTATTATCTTATCCTTTTCGCGATAATAATGGGCATTGGTATTATAGTTAACAGAAAGAACAAAAAAGCGGCATAAGCCGCTTTTTTTATTTAGGAAATCAGATTCCATGCTCTTGTCACAAGGTCAAACACTATCGGCATAAAAATTGCAGGAAGCATATTTCCAACCTTGATTTTTATAAATCCGAGCATGTTTACACCGATTGCAAAAATCAGAATCGAACCTGTGAAAGACATCTGCGAGATTACCGCTTCAGTGAGGTACGGCTCAATGTAAACGCCAAGCAGAGAGATTGCGCCCTGATAAACAAATACGGGTACTGCTGAAAACATAACGCCGATACCTAGTGTTGAAGCAAGCACCATCGCGGTGATGCAGTCGATAACGCCTTTAGCAACGAGGGTGCTGTTGTCGCCGCGGATGCCGTTGTCAAGCGAGCCTACAACCGCCATTGCACCAACTACAAAGATAAGCGATGCAGTTACCATGCCTTCTGCAAAGGTTGATTTTGCATCGTCTTTGACAAGTTTGCGTTGGCAAAATGCACCAAAGCGGTCAAGTTGCTTTTCTATATTGATAAGCTCTCCGACAATCGTACCAAAAACCATGGCTAAAATCATAATAAGCGTGTCTTTTGTGCCAAACGCGCCGTCTTCGTAGGTAAGTGCCGCGCTCACTGCGCCGCCGATGCCTACAAACATTACGATAAGTCCTACCGCTTGAAGCAAGGTGTCTTTGAGTCGCTTTGGTAAAACTTTTTTAAAAAGCAGACCAGCCGTCGCGCCGATTGCGATTAAAACGGCATTGATTATTGTCCCTGAAAGTGCCATAATACCTCGAAAAGTGTAAACAGTTTTGTGATTTGACTTTTAATGAATGTCTTTTATGCCCTGCAAAGCAGTAAGAACATATAGCTTTCCGAGCCAATTACGACTCCAACCTACTGCAAAAAGGTCAATTATTTCTTTATCTATGCCAATCTGCTTGGTATATTCTATGTTGGCATTGTACTCGTCGGTGCAGTTTTTGATATATTCGGGGTGAGTTTTAAACCAATAATCTATAGGATTCATGTCCGCGCGGCTTTTGCCCATCAAGCGATTTTGCAATTTGAATTTTACCTTATTAAAAACAACAACAAGTCCGCTGCTATCAAATTTAGCACCGGTGTAAGTGGTGGTGAATGTGTTGGGAAGGTGCTTTTTCATCCATTTTACATAAAAAGCGCGGCGGAATAACAAATTTGGTTTAATTTGCAAAACAAATGTAAATACGTCCTCGTCCATGAATGGAGAAATAGCTTCGCATTTGTCTACAAACATATGGGGAAAATTCTGGCTTCCTCTCAAGATATCAAACAAAGCCTTTTTATCTAAAAAGTAATCATCGGGATTTGTACGGTCTGGCATCAATACTTGTCTTATTTTGCTAAACGCAACAAAACTGTCTTGTTTTGCTTTCTTTTCTTGGATTAAATCGCCCATAAGTTCGCCGCCGCATATGCCGATATTGATAAGTCCGAAAGAATCGGTGTTGAGCAGAGTTGCCATGGTTCTGGCAGCGGTGGAGCCTATTCCTGCTTGCTGACATTCGTTACAGTACATTGCCTCTGCAAGGCGATTGATAAATACGGCGCAATCCATAGGATAATAAACGAGTTCAAGACCAAGGGATGTTGTGATATCCTGCGCAATCGTGCAGTCAAGCGAATTGGCGTTTGCATAGTTTATACAAAGAACATCCTTATATCCGTTTTTTACTCCTTTTAGTAAGCAAGCGCGCGAATCCATGCCTCCTGATATGGTTGCACATTGCTTGTAACCGTATTTTGAGTTCATTTCAAACTGTCCGCTTACTGCGTCGGAAAAAAACTTATCGAACATGTCTATAATCTCATCTTCGTTTTCCGGCATTTCAAATTTTTTCATTTCATGCGTTACTACTTGCGCACAGTTGTTGTTTAAATCTACTACGATGGATTCAAATGCATCAAGGTAAAAAACATCTTTTGCATATGTTTGGTTACCGGTTAAGTACCCGTTTTCAATCATTGCTTGAACTGCAGAAGAGTTGACTTCCAAAGAGTATTCTGCGTCTTTTAAGAGAGAGAGTAAATCGTGATAAGAAGAAGCGTAGTAAATAGAGTTTTCGAAAATTCGATAGTACATCGAGCGCTTTGAAAGCAAGTCGTTGGTGATGAGCACAGTCGCGTTTTTTTTGTCCCATATGACCAGAGAATAAAGACCTTTTGCAAAGCAGACAAGGCGCGCGCCGTATTCTTTGAAAAGCGCACACAAAACTTCACAGTTATTTTCGCAGTTGTGTTGTTCTTTTAGGCGGTCTCCGTTTACAATAAATCCGTCAAAATGAATAAGGTAATCTTCGTTTTCAAAGTTAACTTTTTCTTTTGGGAATTTATTATTCCATGTTTCATATGTAAATACAGGTGATTGTCCGTACTTAACATATCCGTTCATTGCTTTCATAAAAACCTCTTTGATTTTCAGTTAAACTTATACAAGATGATTATTTAATATAATTATAATGATTATATCACCGATGAATAACTCTGTCAATATTTCATCATTTTCGTCCCTAATATTTTCATATAATTAAGCGAGTTATATATTAATCAGGAGGGAGTATGAAACTGACAAAGATACACACGGCGGGGAGTGATTATCTTATTTGCACCGAACAACTGCCGCAGGCGGCAGAGGTTGCAAAAAAACTGCTTGACCGAAGAGTTGGCATAGGCGCTGACGGTTTTTTGACTGTTGAGAGTGCCGAGGGGTGTGATGCCGGAATAAAATTGTATTACCAAAACGGTGTTGAGGGCAAATATGCTGCAACCGCGGTGATATCCGCGGCTAAATTTTTGTATGACAGTGGAAATAAAAAAAAGAACTACAGCATTTCTTTCGGTGACAGAATCTATCACGTCAAAATGTCGATAATGGCAGGGAGAGTTCTTTGCGCATGGCTTGATATGCCGCCGCTTACGCCAAAGCCTATGGAGCAGCTTAAGTATTATCACGGAATACGCGGCGAGGTGCTGCGTGCGTGTATAGCGCATCCGCGTGTCAGCGTTTATGAGTTCTGCGGTGCGCACGCGGTGTTTATGCTTGAAAGTGCGGCGGCACTCCGCGCACTTAATATGCAAAGCGTTTGCCGTCGCCTTGAGGAGGTATTATTCTTCGGTGAGAGTATAGATCTGCATTTTGCGGCGATAGCAGGGGACAATGTGCTTGCCATGCGCTCGTGGAGATGCCGTATAGGTGAGATGGGAGCGATTGGAGAGGGTGCGGTGCTTGCGGCATATGCCGCGGTCGAATATGAAACCGTCGACTCCTCTCGCGTGCTTGTTAAAACTACGGGCGGCAACTTTTGCGTTGAGCTTGCGGGAAACCGCGCATCTTTATGCGCAAAATGCGAAACGGTTTTTTGCGGAGAAGCGGTATAGTATTCACTTCAAAATCCTTGGATTTTGAAGTGGTTGCAAAGTCGTTCACTCGCGTCTCACTCACCGCTCGCGACTTTTAATGAGTAAAAAAGCCGGCACATGTCCGTCTTTTTTACAAAATAAGGTCGCGTTCGCGACTGATGAGGTGCGCGGGGTTTACGGTATTATGGTAAATATGGGGGCGCATACAAATACAAAAGAGTCGGCGGTTGCCGACTCTTTTTATATCCATATATTAACTTTGAAGCTCTTGCCGCAACGCGGGCATTTTACCGAGTTTTTGCCCTTTTTTATAGGCAGGCGCAGTGCGGCGCGGCAGTATTTGCACTTGCGGTAGCGGCAGACTTTTCTGTCGCGGAACTTGTCGCGCTGAAATGTGAAAAAGTTTTTTACAGAGTACCATATGCCGAGAAACTTTCTGTTTTCCTCGCGGCGTTTGTATATGTTTTTTGAAAGGTAACGGTATACCGACCAAAAGAAAACAGCGTATGCTATGATAAGAATGATGGGTGATACAACAAATCTATTGACAAGCGTTAAAACAAAAAATATAATTATAAGTGCATAAAAAAGTTGGTCGCCGCCGTATCTACCGTACATAAATCGGTTTATGGCGTCAAGCATTTTGCGAAACATCAAGACACATCCTTTCATTGTTATTTTAACACATAATAATGGTGAAAGTACATCTTTTTTCTGAAATTTATGTGAATTTGGGGATAACTATGGCAAAACAGATTTGGAAAGGCGGAGCATTGCTTGCGCCGCTCCCTGCGGTGCTTGTCACCTCTGGCGATATGGAAAACAGTAATATTGCAACCGTCGCATGGACGGGCATTGTAAACACTATTCCGCCGAAAACATATATATCACTGCGCAAGAGCCGCTACAGTTATGAAATTATCGAGAAAACGGGCGAGTTTGCGATAAATCTCACCACTGCCGAGATGGTAAAAAGCGTTGACTATTGCGGCATTTACACGGGTCGCAAGGTGGATAAGTTTAAAAAATGCAATTTCACCAAGGAGGGTGCAAGTCAGATTGCATGTCCGATAATAGGGGAGAGTCCGCTCGCGCTTGAGTGCAAGGTTATTGAAACGCACGACCTTGGCACCCATGTAATGATACTGGCGGATATACTTGCGACTAATGTTGATGAAAAGCTGCTCGATAAAAATGGCAAAATGGACCTTGGAAAAGCCAATCTTATTGCATTTGCACACGGTGAGTATTTTGCCCTCGGCAAAAAGCTTTCAGGATTTGGCGACAGCGCAAAGAAAAAGAGAAAGAAGAAACCGCAAAAAGATAATCAGTAGCTACGGCTACTGATTTATTTTTTACAGTTTTTTCTTTGGTTCTTTCTTCTTAAGAAAGAACTCCTTTCGTTTTCTTTAACACAAATCTCCGCGTAAAAATACACTATTAAAGGAGTCCTATCAAAAAGTGTCACAAATTCCCATGCAAAAAAGCAAATCTTATGATTAAAAGATATGCAAGTGAGGGAAAAATAGTGACAAACCACTTGAAAGGAGGCACTTTTATGAGCGTTAGGCGCGGAGACATTTTTTATGCTGACCTAAGTCCCGTCGTCGGCTCGGAGCAGGGAGGACTCAGACCTGTGCTGATTGTGCAAAATGATGTGGGAAACAAATACAGTCCCACTGTGATTGCCGCGGCAATAACAAGCAAAATGAGCAAAACGCATCTTCCGACACATATTGATATATATGCGGACAAGGTGGGACTCGGAAAGGACTCTGTTATCCTGCTTGAGCAAATACGTACAATAGATAAACAAAGACTGAAAGAAAAGATGGGGCATCTTGATGACAACATGATGAGCGCGGTTGACAACGCCATTTCAATAAGCTTTGGGCTTGGCAGCACGGTATAAAATATCACAGAAATATTCCGCAATAAATACACTTGCTTTTTTGATTAAATTGTTGTACAATAATGTTAAATTAAAAACAATTTAATCTATAGGAGATAAACTTATGGCACTTGTAACAACAAAGGAAATGTTCAAGAAGGCATATGAGGGCGGCTACGCTATCGGTGCTTTCAACATTAACAACATGGAGATTATTCAGGCAATCGCTGAAGCGGCAGGTGAGGCAAAGTCCCCTGTTATTCTTCAGGTTTCGGCAGGCGCAAGAAAGTATGCAAAGCAGGAATACCTCCTCGCACTTGCAAAGGCTGCTATTGCTGATAGCGGTATTGACCTTGCTCTCCACCTTGACCACGGCGCAGATTTTGAAATCTGCAAGGCTTGTATTGACGGCGGCTTTACCTCCGTTATGATTGACGGTTCTCACCACTCCTTCGAGGATAACATCGCAGTTACCAAGAAGGTTGTTGAATATGCACACGCAAACGGCGTAGTTGTAGAGGGCGAGCTTGGCGTACTTGCAGGCGTTGAAGACGATGTAGTTGCTGAACAGTCATCTTATACAAAGCCCGAAGAGGTTGAAGAATTTGTTGGCCGTACCGGTGTTGACTCTCTTGCAATCTCTATCGGTACTTCTCACGGTGCATACAAGTTTACCCCTGCACAGTGCACACGCAACGCAGAGGGCATCCTTGTTCCCCCTCCGCTCCGTTTTGACATTCTTGAAGAGGTTGGCAAGCGTCTTCCCGGCTTCCCAATCGTTCTCCACGGTGCATCTTCCGTTCCCCAGCACTACGTTAAGGAAATCAATGCTATCGGCGGCAAGCTTCCGGATGCAGTTGGTATTCCCGAAGAGCAGCTTCGCAAGGCTGCTACAATGGCAGTATGTAAGATTAATATCGACTCCGATATCCGTCTTGCACTCACCGCAGGTATCCGCCGCGTAATGCACGAGTCTCCCGATGTATTTGACCCCCGCGGTTATCTCTCTGTTGCTCGTGAAGAAGTTAAGAAGACCGTTTACCACAAGATTGTAAACGTTCTCGGCTCTGCTAACACACTCTAAGAGACTCATTTGAAAGTCTTTGACTTTCAAATGGTATGAGGCGCAAGTCTCACCGACTAAGGAACCATGGTTCCTACTGACCTAAAGGTCACCCTCAACCGGGAGCGTCTCGTTAAGGAGTTTTTAAGTCGGCGCATGTCCGCCTTAAAAACATGATTTAATTGTAATACCGTAATTTTTACTATTACTCAAAGGGCTGCGGTTTCCGCAGCCCTTATTTAAAAGATATGAAATATACTGAAAAAATAGAAATCAACAATTACGATGTCGATATGCACGGCATTGCACGGCCAACGCAGGTTTTGGCAAAGCTTGAGGAAGTCGGCTCGCACCAGATGGTGAAATATCCGCCTTCCAACGATGACCTTCGAAAAGAGGGAAAGGGATTTATTTTAAGCCGCCTTGTAATGGCGATACATAAAGATATCCGCGAGGGCGATGCCGAGTGCGAAACATGGGCGGCAGACAACAGCCGCGGACTTTCGTTTAACCGTTGTTACCGCCTGAATATCGACGGTGAGTGTGCCGTAGAGTTTTACACTGTGTGGGCACTGCTTGATATCAACGAAAAAAAGCTTATCCGCGTTGAGGAATATCCTCGTCAGCTTGGCGGAGAGGCAGACCCTCCGTTTGAAATGGCTCTGCCGCTTCGCGTCAAATGTCCGCGCGCAGAGGAAATGGATGAGGTTGCAAAGCGAGAAGTTTATTACAGTGACACCGATTTGAATTGCCACATGAACAATACGAAATATCTCAATATGTTCTGCGACTTTGTACCTGAATTTAAGGATAAAAAGCTTAAAGGCATAAATATCAGCTATGTTGCCGAAGCTCCTCTTGGCGATATTTTAACTGTGCTTTCAAAGGTCGACGGCGACACCGTTTATTTCAGAACAATCCGCTCTGACGGAAAAACAAACTGTGAAGCGGCTTTGTATTTTTAACTATGAATGCAAATAGATTAAAATTTATCGCGTGTGTCAGCATGCTTATCGACCACGCAGGACTGTTGCTTTTTCCGCATCTCGAATGGATGCGTTGGATTGGCAGACTTGCCATGCCGATATTCGGATTTTTTGTTGCTGAAGGCGCACGTCACACATCAAACAGAGTACGCTATTTTTTGCGCACGTTTTTGCTCGGTATGGTATGCCAGATTATATACGCGGCAGAGGAGATTTTAAGCGGCGGCATACGCTCGGTATACCTGAATATTTTATTCACGCTTTCGCTTGCAATGCTTGTTTGTTTTGCTTTTGTTGATTTTGAAAAATCGCTTGAAAACGCTGACAAACAAAGCATTTTTTGGCGCGGGTTGATTTTTATATCAAGCGTTTTGCTCGTCGTTTTGCTTGATATTTTTTGCACACATTCGCGCGCGATTTGCGGCGCGCAAATCACCTTTGACTACGGTGCGGCAGGTGCGCTTTTGCCCCTTTTTGCGGTGATGTTCAAAGACCGAAAAAAGCAGGTTATGTGCTTTGGCATCGGACTTATACTTTTTGCACTTTCACTGCAAAGCACACTTGGTTATATCTGGTTTGCACTTTTTGATATTCCGTTGCTTTATCTATACAATGGGGAGCGCGGAAGCCGAAAATTCAAGTACGCGTTTTACATCTTTTATCCGCTGCATCTTGGAGTTTTGTACTTAATTGACATAATTATTTAAACAGTACCGCCCATTTTGGGCGGTATTTTTCTTGACTTTGCGCGCGAAATTATATATAATATATTAATATATTATACTAATATGGGAAAAGTGTACCCGAACAAGTGTAATCTGGAGGATTAAAAATGATTAGAAGTATGACGGCGTTTGGCCGTGCAAGAGTTACCACCGATGAAAAGGATATCACGGTTGAGATTAAGAGCGTAAACAGCCGCTACCTTGATGCCACCGTTCGTATGCCTCGCCGCTACGGCTTTCTTGAGGACAAGGTAAAGACCTACGCGCAACAAAACGGAATCAGCCGCGGCAAGGTTGAAATCTACGTTGGAGTTGACACTCTTTCGGATACCGAGGTTGAAATTTTGCTTGACGACGCGTATGCAAGCGGCTACATAAAGGCACTTGAAGCACTGCGCGATAAGTTTTCGCTCCGCGATGATATCAGCGTTATGAGCGTTGCACAAAACCGAGAGGTTTTCACCACCAAGCGCGCCGAGGACGATGAAGAGGGCGACTGGCTTATGATAAAAGAGGTGCTTGACAAGGCACTTGCAGAATTTGTAAGCGCACGCGTTGTTGAGGGCGAAAAGATTGAAAAGGATATCGCGGCAAAGATTAAGTACATACGCGAAAAGGCAACACAGATCGCGGCATATTCCGAGGAGGAGATAAAGGCGTACAACGCAAAACTCACCGAGAGAATAAAGGCGTTGCTTGATGACAACAATGTTGTTATTGACGAAGCAAGAATCCTCACCGAAAGTGCTATTTACGCAGACCGCGTTGCAATTGATGAGGAGCTTACCCGTCTTAACTGTCATTTCGGTGCATTTTACGATATTCTTGATAGCGGCGAGCCTTGCGGCAGAAAGCTTGATTTCCTCCTTCAGGAAATCAACCGCGAAACAAACACCATTGGTTCAAAAGCACAGTGCCTTGATATTGCAAAGCTTGTTGTCGATATCAAAGCCGAGCTTGAAAAGATTAGAGAACAGATACAGAACATAGAATAGGAGTATCCAAAATGAAGTTTATCAACGTAGGTTTCGGTAACATGGTAGCTGCTGACCGCGTGGTTGCACTTGTCAGCCCCGATTCAGCACCGATGAAGCGACTTGTGAGCGAGGCGCGTGAGGGAGGACGTATTATTGACGTCACCTGCGGACGCCGTACAAGAGCAATCATCATTACCGACAGTGACCATGTTATTTTGAGCGCAACACAACCCGAAACCATTTCAAACCGTCTTGCTGACGAGATTGACGAAACCGAAGTGTTGGAGGAAGAAGAATAATGGTATTCATTATTTCAGGACCTGCCGGAAGCGGCAAGGGAACCGTTGTTTCGGAGATCTTGGGCAGAAGCGACTCGTACCTGTGTGCGGTCAGTGCAACCTCACGCCCGATTCTCAAAGGCGAGGTTGACGGCGTAAATTATCATTACATAACCCGCGAAGCCTTCGAGGAAAAAATCAAAAACGGCGGCGTTGTTGAGTATACCGAGTATTGCGGCAATTACTACGGCACTCTTGTTTCCGAGTTTGAGCGCGCCGAAAAGGAAGGCAAACATCTGATTTTGGAAATCGAGGTTGACGGGGCGACGCAGATTAAGAAAAAGTATCCGTCAGCTGTGCTTGTAATGGTTACTCCGCCCGATGCCGCGGAGCAAAGCCGCAGACTCTTCACTCGCGGACGCGACACCGAGGAGTCAATTGCAAAGCGACTTCGCCGTGCGGCGGAGGAACTTGAATACCTCTCTGTATATGATTATCTTATCATAAATGAAAACGGCAAATTAAACGAAGCCGTTGATGATTTCTTTGCACTTGCACGCGCCGAGGAGCTTCGCGCGGCATGCAATATTGAATTTAAAAATAAATATTTCGGTAATACCGAAAAAGGAGAATAATTATGATTAACAAGCCTTCTGTAGAAGCAATGACCAACGATGAACTCAACCGTTACGAACTCGTTATCGCAACCGCAAAATGCGCGCGCATCATCACCGACGAATACGTTGAGCAGAGAGCATACGCTGAAAAGCTCATCGAGCGCAAGGAAACCGACAAGCCGATAAGCGCGCTTATTGACAAGGATATCCGCGATGAAAAGGCGGTAAAGAACGCTGTTGCAAAGCTTTATGCAGGCGAGTACAAGGTAGTACATCTCGAGGAAAACTAATCGAAAGGAACAAAAACTATGAAAGGTGCGGCATATGCAAAGGTCTGGCTTCTCGATGCGCCAAGCGCGCTTGACAGACCGTTTGACTATCATATACCCGAGCATTTGCGTGGTGTTGTGTGCCGTGGCTCGCTTGTTTTTGTTCCGTTTTCTGCCGCTAATAAAAAGCGCATGGGGCTTGTCAGTGAAGTGACCGACTTTACCGAGAGTGAGCGCGTAAAGGACATCATTGACGTAAATTTGCGCGTGACCTTTTCGGAGGAGCAGCTTGCTGTTTGCGACTTTTTAAAGGAGTACACGCTTTGCACCACGGGTGACGCGGTGCGTACAATCGCACCTCCGCTTGCCGCGCTTAAAAGCGCGACTAACGAAAAAAGCGTGGTGTATGTTCGCCGCAGTGATGCCCCGTTTTCGCCGCGCGGCGAAAAGCAAAAGGCACTTTATGCGGCACTTACCGATGAGTTTGTACCCGTAAGCGAGCTTTACGAGCGCACGGGCACATCGAGTTTACAGTTAAAGTCGCTGAAAGCCGCAGGCGCAGTCGAAGTCAAACTTGAAAGTGTGTGGAGAAATCCTTATGCAGATATCAAGGTTGACGAGAGTAAGCAAAATGTGTTAAGCGCACATCAACAAAAGGCGTATGACACGCTTTGCTCGCTTTACGACACTGATGCGGCACGTTGCGCACTGCTTTACGGCGTTACCGGAAGCGGTAAGACCCGTGTAATGAAAGCGATGATTGACCACGCGGTAAGCGGCGGAAAGGGCGTTATAGTTCTTGTTCCCGAAATCTCGCTTACTCCGCAAACCGTCGGACTTTTCTGTTCGTTTTACGGCGAAAGAGTTGCGGTACTTCATTCGTCCCTCTCCGCAGGCGAGCGATATGACGCATACCGCCGTATTGACGCAGGTGAGGTTGACCTTGTTATAGGCACTCGAAGTGCGGTGTTTGCTCCGATGAAAAACCTCGGCATGATTATCATTGACGAGGAGCAGGAGCATACCTACAAATCCGACATGAGCCCAAAGTACCATGCACGCGATGTTGCGGCGTTCCGCCTTGGGCGTGCAAAGGGACTTTTGCTGCTTGCATCGGCGACTCCCTCTGTTGAAAGTTATTACAAAGCAAAAAGCGGTACATATGAGTTGGTTGAATTAACCGAGAGATACGGCAGCGCAAGACTGCCCGAGGTGTATATTGACGATATCCGCAAAAACGCGCTCG
>JAZNOM010000021.1:0-38546 GCA_045580835.1 Eubacteriales bacterium | reverse complement strand
ACGGGAGCAAATTGGAACGCACAAATCCGTAGGGGCGAATATCATTCGCCCGTTTGTAAAACATCTAATGGCGGCTTTTCGGGCGATTAATAATCGCCCCTACAGGTTTGATAATCATTTTCGCTTAGTGCTCATAAACTTTAATTCACCTCAACTTTCATATAAAACAACTTTTAAAATTTTGTATGCCATTCACTTATATATATGCTATAATTATAATGTTAAAATATTCTTTTGGAGGACTATATGAAAGTTTTAGTTTGCAACGTTGGCTCCACATCGCTTAAGTTTAAGCTTTATGAAATGCCTGAAAAGAAGGTTTACGCTACCGCTAAAGTTGAGCGTGTAGGCAGTGAAACCGAAGCAATTTACTCCTTTACCAATATCGCAACCGGCGAAAAGATTGAAAAGGACCACCTCGCAGTACCGAAGTACGCAGATGGTATCGCTCTTTTCCTCTCCGACTTGCTTGATGCAAAGCAGAACATCCTCACAGACATTAAAGAAATCAGCGCGGTAGGCTTTAAGACCGTGCTTGCAAAGGGCTATCACGGCGTATTTGAACTTGATGAAAAGGTGCTTGGCGCAATGAAGGATTATCTTTTCATCGCTCCCGCGCACAACCGCCCCTACCTCGACGCTATCGGCGAGTTCAAGGCTATGCTTCCCGATGCGCTCCTCGTTGGCTCGTTTGAAACCGCATTCCACATGACCATTCCCATGGAGCGCCGCCTTTACGCCGTTCCCTACGAGTGGTATGAAAAGTACGGCATTCAGCGCTTCGGCTTCCACGGTCACTCCCACGAGTACACCGCGCGCCACCTGCCCGAACTCACCGGCAAAACCGAGTTTAAGGCGGTTTCATGCCACCTCGGTGGTTCCTCCTCTCTTTGCGCAATCAAGGACGGCAAGAGCGTTGACTGCTCGTTTGGCTTCACTCCTCAAACAGGTCTGCCCCACGCGGCACGCGTTGGCGACATTGACGCGTATGTAGTTCCCTTCCTCATGAACGAAGGTCTCACAATGGACGAAATTACCACCGGCTTTGCTAAAAACGGCGGTCTGCTAGGTATCTCCGGCGTTGACAGCGACCTCCGCTTTATCGAAGAGGCTGCAAACGACGGTAATGAGCGCGCGGCACTCGCAATGGATATGCTTGTTGCATCCATCGTTAAGTACATCGGCTCCTTCTATGCGGAAATGGGCGGTCTTGACTACATCACATTTGCAGGCGGCATCGGCGAAAACTCAAAGTCCATTCGCCGCATGGTTTGCGAAAAGCTTGCTTGCTTTGGCGTAAAGCTTGACGAAGAAAAGAACCAAAATGTTAAGGGCGAATGCGAAATCTCTGCGGCTGATTCCTCCGTTAAGATTTTCGTAGTTGCAACCGATGAAGAGCAGATGGTTGCAACCAAGACCTACGAATACAGCTTAAACAAGTAATGGCTACTTTAAAATTATCGGCGGGCAAAATTGCCCGCCGTATTGCTGAAAAAGGCGAAATCGGCACCGTAATCGGCGTTTTCTCCCAAGGAATCTATTGCAAGGTGCGAAACGAGATTATCCTTTTTCACGATGCTAAATGGGGATACGTTCCCTTTGGCATAAGCATTGAAAACTTTGCCGCCTTTTCCGAAGAGGTCAGCGCAAGCACTGATGACTCCGTTGTTCTCTCGGAAAACTCTCTCACAATTTCGAAAAAAACCTTTGACATTTCTCTTTCATGCGAGGTGCCTGCGGCTTTTGTGCCAAGCAGCGACGCAAAGCCCGAACGCCTTGATGCCATTTTTAAATATGTCACAGAACATGGCTCCTCAAAAGGCATTTTAGAGCTTATGGAAGCCAACCGCATCGGTTGCCGCGATGCAGTACGCGACCTCGCCAAGGGTAACATAAATGCGGCGACAAAGCTCATCGGTCTTGGCAGAGGTCTTACACCGTCTGGCGACGATTTTCTCTGCGGATATTTTGCCGTTCTAAACGCGCGCGGCATACCGGCAGTGTCATTACGCGAAGCAATCTACGATAACCTCGACCGCACAACTCTGATAAGCGGCGCGTACATGGGCGCGGTGCTTGGCAGACGTTATTTTTCTGTTTACGACAGCGCAGTAAGAGCAATCTACTCTGACGGCGACTTTAAGAAAGATGTTGATTTTGTGCTTTCCATGGGTGCCTCCAGCGGTACCGACACCATGGTCGGCGCACTTGTCGCAGCGAGATATGCAATTTAACAAAAACGCACTTTTTTACAATGTATTTGTTTAAAAAATACATTGCACACCACTCTTTCAAATGCTAAACTTATATCAAAAAATATAAGGGGTTTTTATGAAAAAATTATTTTTTACGGCACTTGTTCTCACACTTACATTTATGCTTACGGTATCGGTTTTTGCCGCAGAAAAGACAGTTTCGCTCGGTGCGGGCAAAGACTTTACAAAGCTTGAGGACGCAGTTGCCGCGCTTGACGGCAAGGGCGGTACCGTTACCGTTTACGGCACCGTTACCGTTGGCACAATATTGCCCCTCCCCGAGCAAAGCGGCGACCTTGTGTTCACCGCGGCCGAGGGCGGCTCGCTCAACTTTACGGCGCTTAAAATCACTTTTGCTAAAAACACAAATACAAACGTTATCACCTTTGACCTCCCCGTAACTACAAAGGACGCGGGACTCATCATCTTTGGCGGCTTTAACTCGATGGTTTTCACCGAAAACTTTGAAGTTAACGGCAAAATTAATTTCTTTGGCGGCGTTGACGCGCAAAAAGGTCTTAACATTGCCACAAACACAAACGTTGAGGAACACGCCAAGATGAACCGCGCGGCAATCACCACAATTCCCTACTCCATCACCGTTAAAAACGGCAACTTTGGCTCGTTTACCGCAGGCAACCGCCGTGCGGCAAAGGAATGTGTGTACGGCTCCATCGCCGCAAAGCTTGACGTTGTAATCGACGGTGGTACGTTTACTCCCACAATAACCTACGGCGTAAACGATGCGCTTAAACTCGACGCGGCTTTCTCCCTTTCGGGGCAAAACTTCCTTGCTGACGATGCAACGCTTACAATCAACGGCGGTACTTTTAACACCCCGATTTACGCAAACGCATTTATTGGCACAAACTACACAACCGCAAGTGCAGCATCGCAAGCTACAAAATCCTCACGCGACTACTACGCAACCGACGGTGATATTACTATCACAATTAACGGCGGTAATTTTACAAAAGACTGTATCGAAATCAGCGCACTTCAGACCGCGGCGGCATTTAACCGCCTTTGCCGCGGCAACTTTACCGTTATAATAGGAGAAGGCGCTTCTCTCGCAGACGGCACCGTGATTGATGCTACACAGGTCAAGTCTTATGATGGCGTAACCGATAAGATTGCAACTCTTAACTATTCAAACTCTGCAAAGATAACCGCTAAAAACTTTGACAGCGTTACGGGTTGCGAAAACATCATCGCAGAGCCTACCCGTATCGCGTGCATCGGCGACTCAATCACGCAGGGCACAGGTTCCGTAACATTTGATACAAAATCCTACCCCGCACAACTTTACACAAAGCTTGTAGGCGAAGGCAAAAACGTAATCGTTTCCAACTACGGTTGCGGCGGCACAAAAGTCACCGATGTTCAGGGACTTTACTACCGCGACGGTCTTGCATACACCGTTTCTGTGGAAGAAACCGATGCCGACATAGTAATCCTCGGCCTTGGCATCAATGACCGCGGCTTTGTAGGCAACACCGTTGGTCCGCGCGACCTGTTTCTCGATGAATACGAAAGCCTGCTTTCGTCATACACAGACAATCCCAATACAGAAAAGCTCTATGCGACAACGGCTACCTACTGCTTCGAATATGCAAACGAGATTTCACAAATCGTTCGCTTTTTCCAAAAGAAAACCGTAAGCAAAATGGCGGCAGAGGGCAACAAAAAAGTTGCCACAATCGACCTCTTTGAGCTTTTACTTGAAGATTTCATTGATGACAAGGGTCTTGGCTCTGACAGACTTCACCCCACCGCTGACGGCTACACAGTTTATATGAATGCAATCTATAATGCCATTTTTGCAGAAGAAAAGGTGACAGGCAAGCCGCTTGTAAAAAGTGCCGACATCTACGTCGACCAGAAAAACGGCACAAACTTTGGCAAGGGTACAAAAACTGACCCCGTAAAACACCTCACCGTTGCTTATGAAATGGCGGATAGAAATGCCGATGTAGTGACAATACACCTTGTCGGCACATACACCGACAACAATCTTAGGGCGTCAACTCCCTCAAACAATACCCCCCTTGATGTAAAGAAACTCCGCATCGTAGGTGAGCCCGATGCAAACGGCAACAAGGCAAAGTGGATACTGTCATCCAAATACTTCCTCTTTAACTGCGATACCGAGCTTGACAATCTCATAGTTCAGTATAGCGGCAACACCGTAATCTATTTCTTTGGCTGTTTTAACAATATCACTTTCGGTGAGGGCTTTGAAACTGCATCCCACAGATATGCACTCTTTGTTGCAGGTCACAATGTATACAACGAAGACAAAACCGCACTCCGCTTTACTATGGCTGAAGATGTAAGCTCGGATAAGGATGTTACTATAAACATTCTCGGCGGCAAATTCCTCTATGTTATCGCGGGCAACCGCCATTACAATGACTCTTCTTTGGCAGGAATGGCGCCCTACGGCACATATAGCGGTAACATGACATTTAATGTTGGTAAAAACGCATTTATCTCCCATGACAGCGACCAGGAAAGCGCAATTTGCGGCATGAACTACCTCACAGGTACAATCACCGCAAATATCAATTCATGGGGCGAAGGCATTGACATCCGCGAATATAGCGCAATTACCAAAAAATCCGCTCTTGCGGCAGAGTATGACGAAACCAATAACACAGGCGAGGTAATAATCAATCTCGGAGAGGGCGTTACTAACACCGTTATCCGTTCCGGCGATATCAACAAGGACGGCAAGGTTGACTTTACCGACTCAATGGAGCTTTTGAAATGCGCTGTTAATGACAGCGAAATTGATTCAAGATACCTCTACGACAGAAGCAAAGTAAGCCTTGTAAATGTCATCCGCGCCATTCGCAAGTGCGCAAAATAAAAGCATATAAAAAAGGAAGTCTTACGACTTCCTTTTTATTTTTATTTATCTTCGCCGAGCATTTTTTCAAGAGAAGCAAGGCGGATGCAAGCGCTGAGCGCTTGAATACATACCTCAAGCTCATGAATTGCCGAGAACGTGGGGGCAAGACGGATGTTTGCATCGCGCGGGTCCTTGCCGTAAGGATATGTTGCGCCTGCGGTGGTAAGCGTACCGCCCGCCTGCTTCATAAGATTCCAAACGCGCTTTGCACAGCCGTCCATAACGGTAAGGCTGATAAAATAGCCGCCGTTTGGCTTTGTCCAGCTTGCTATGCCGAGCCCGCCAAGCTCTGCCTCGAGAGTTTCAAGCACAATTTCAAACTTGGGACGGATAATTGCGGCGTGCATTTCCATAATGCGGCGGGTATTTTCCGCGTTCTTAAGGAAACGAACATGGCGAAGCTGGTTGAGTTTATCTGCGCCAATAGTCTGCACGCCGATAAGCTTTTTCGCCTGTGCCATATTTTTTGCGCTGAGCGCCATCATTGCAACGCCTGCGCCGGGGAATGTGATTTTAGAAGTAGAGGTGAAGTAAATAATTCTGTCCTCGGTACCGTAGCGCTTGCCAAACTCAAAAATATTTGCAAGCTTTTCCTCGGTGTAAACATCGTGAATGAAATATGCGTTGTCCCAAACGATGCGGAAGTCGGGTGCCGCACACTCCATTCTCATAAGGCGGCGAACAACCTCGCGGTCGTAGGTGTAGCCTGTGGGGTTGGAGTATTTGGGTACGCAGATAATGCCGTGAACATCGGGGTCTTTTGCAAGCTCCTCAATCTTGTCGATATCGGGCTGACCGCTTTCAAGATACTCAACGGTAATCATCTCGATACCGAGAGTTTCAAGAATTGCAAAGTGGCGGTCATAACCGGGTGCAGGACAGATAAACTTAACTTTATCATACTTGCACCAAGGAATATTTACATCGGGCGCGCCGTAAAGCATAAGGCGTGAAAGCGCGTCGTACATCATGTTAAGGCTGGAGTTTCCGCCTACAAAAATGTTCTCCTCGGGAATCTCGGTAAGCTCGGAAAAAAGTCTCTTTGCCTCGGGAATACCGTCGAGCATACCGTAGTTACGGTAGTCAACGCCGCCCTCGCCGAAGCACTCGTCAGCAGTAAGCTCGGGGAGCATTTCGTTTGAAATGTCAAGCTGCTCACCAATCGGCTTGCCGCGCGAAAGGTCAAGCGAAAGCTTGAGCTTGCAAAGACAGTCAAACTCTATTTGCGCGCGCTTAAGCTGCTCGCGCTTTTCTTCAAGTGAAAGGTCGATGTATTTCATCTATGGGAATCTCCTTGGGAATTAGAACTCTGCGCTACCTGTGGTTCTCGGATATGCTTCAACGTCGCGGATGTTGGAAACGCCGGTTACATACATAACAAGACGCTCAAAGCCAAGACCAAAGCCTGCGTGCTTTGCACCGCCGAAACGACGGAGGTCGAGGTACCACCAATAGTCCTCTTCCTTAAGACCGCAACGTGCCATTGCAGCAGTGAGGTAGTCAAGGCGCTCTTCACGCTGAGAGCCGCCGATAAGCTCACCTACGCCGGGAACAAGCATATCCATTGCCGCAACGGTCTTGTTGTCATCGTTGAGGCGCATGTAGAATGCCTTGATTTCCTTCGGGTAGTCGGTAACAAAAACGGGTTTGCCGAAAATCTTTTCGGTGAGGTATCTCTCGTGCTCTGTCTGGAGGTCGATGCCCCAGGAAACGGGATACTCAAACTTGTTGCCGCTCTCTTCAAGAAGTTTTATAGCCTCAGTGTAGGAAACTCTTGCAAAGTCGTTAGAAACGAGGTTGTTAAGGCGCTCGAGAAGAGTGTTGTCAACGCGGAGGTTGAAGAATTCAAGTTCCTGCTTGCATGTGTCCATAATGTGGCGCACGATATACTTAATCATGTCCTCGGCGATGTTCATATCATCAACGAGGTCGGCAAAAGCCATTTCGGGCTCCATCATCCAGAACTCTGCAGCGTGACGCTGTGTGTTGGAGCGTTCTGCGCGGAAGGTCGGACCGAATGTGTAGATGTTGCCGAATGCCATTGCGTAGGTTTCACCGTTGAGCTGACCCGAAACGGTAAGAGATGTGGGCTTGCCAAAGAAGTCCTTGGAGTAGTCAATCTTGCCGTCCTCGGTGAGCGGAGGATTTTCGGGGTCAAGGGTGGTTACGCGGAACATTTCACCGGCACCCTCGCAGTCGGAGGTGGTGATGATGGGAGTGTTTACGTAAACGAAGCCGCGCTCGTTAAAGAACTTGTGAATTGCAAACGCGCACTCGCTTCTCACGCGGAAAACCGCATTGAAAAGGTTGGTACGGGGGCGAAGATGCGCGATTGTACGAAGGAACTCGGGGGAGTGACGCTTTTTCTGAAGCGGATAGTCGGGGGTGGAAGTACCCTCAACCTCTACTACCTCTGCCTTAAGCTCGAAAGGCTGCTTTGCCTCGGGAGTGAGCACAAGCGTACCAGTAACTACAAAAGCCGCGCCTACGTTCTGCTTTGCAATTTCGCTATAGTTATTTATCTTATCAGCCTCGAAAACGACCTGAAGAGTGCCGAAAGCACTACCGTCGTTAAGCTCTATAAAGCCGAAAGCGTTTGATGCGCGGATAGAGCGCGCCCAGCCGCAAACGGTAATCTGTTTGTCAGCAAAATCTGCTGCTGACGCATAAATACTTTTAATAGATACTCGCTGCATAATAATTTATCCTTTACTATATAAAATTTCCTATTATTATATTATATCCTACTTTTATTACTATTGCAATAACTTTTGCAAAAACTCTTCATCGGACATTCGCTGCATTTTGGGCTTCGCGCGGTGCAGATGTCGCGCCCAAAGTAAACTATACGGTGGCAAAAGTCACTTTGAATTGGTTTTTCGATGTATTTATCAAGAATCTTCTCAATTTTTGCAGGATTTTTCTCACTTTCCGGATAAAAACCAAGCCGTCCGCAAATGCGTATACAATGCGTATCGGTGACGATACTAGGCTGACCGAAAAGGTCGCCGAGGAGCAGGTTTGCAATTTTGCGCCCTACGCCGGGAAGTGACAAAAGCTCGTCAAGAGTACGCGGTACCTCGCCACCGAAGTCGCGCACGATAATCCGGCACGCTTCTTTGATGCTTTTTGCCTTGGTTTTGTAAAGTCCGCAGGGGCGCACCGCCTCTTCAAGCGCGTGTATGTCGGCATCTGCAACAGATTTGAGCGTTGGAAACTTTTCAAAAAGGTCTTTTGAAACTATGTTTACCCTCGCATCGGTACACTGCGCGGAAAGCCGAGCCATAATGAGCAGCTTCCACGCCTCGCCCTCGTAATAAAGCGAGCATTCCGCATCAGGGTAAAGCTTTTGTAGTTCTGCGGCACAAAGCCGCCCAAGTTCATATTTTGTCATAGGGAGAGTTGACGCGGAGAAAACTTTTTATAAAAAGTTTTCCCGCACCCTTTCAAAAATTTATGAAAAGTGAATTGCTTGTATCAATATTCTTTTGTTTAAAAGTTTTGCGGGGGTGTGGGGTGCTTTTTCAAAAGCATCCCCACATCTATTACGGCAATATTTCCAAATCCTCATACTGCGACTCGTACTGCTCGCCTTTGAGGTATGAGTCGTACATTGCTTTTGCGGTGTACGCGGCATCGGTGCCGTTTGCGCCCTGCTCAATAACCACCGCAACCGCAATTTTTGGGGATGCATACGGTGCAAAACCGATAAACAACGCGTTGTCGCTTCGCTCACCGCCGACCTGCGCGGTACCCGTTTTGCCGCCGACCGCGATATCGTAGCCGCGGAAGATACGCGCCGCAGAGCCGCTTTCAACAACGTCCTTCATCGCGCTTTTGATTGTCCGCAGAATTCCCTCGTCAAACTCGACGTTTGCAACGACCTCGGGCGTATTCTCCTTAACGACCTCGCCGCTTGGGAAAACGCGTACCTCGTGCAAAAGATGCGCCTTGTAGCGCGTGCCGCCGTTAATCAAAGCACTTGTATAAACCGCAAGCTGCATCGGCGAAAACATATTGTCCGACTGACCGATTGCCGCCTGCAGGGTATTACCGGGTACCCAGATATTTCCCTTGCTTTCGCTATACTCGGGGCCTGCCAGAATACCTGCCGACTCGCCTATTTCAATACCTGTTTTCTCGCCAAGGCCAAACTTCTTTATATACTCGTTCATCTTTTCTATTCCAAGTCGGTTGCCGACCTCGTAGAAAAAGACGTTGCATGAATTTTGAATAGCCTCGACAACATTCTGGTTGCCGTGTCCGCGGTTGTAGCGAATATAGTACCAGCAACGCGGATTATAGTCGCCAAACGAATAAAAACCGCCGTCGTAAACGGTAGTATTTACCGTAATCACGCCCTCTTCAAGTGCGGCGGCGGCAACGCCCGGCTTAAAGGTTGAGCCGGGAGTGTAAGTGCCCTGCGTCGCACGGTTGTAAAGCGGGCGGTTTTCGTCAGCCGCATACAGCTTATAGTTTTCAATATAGTCCGAAAGGTTAAATGTGGGGTAAGACGCAAGCGCAAGCACCTCGCCCGAGTTTGGGTCAATGGCAACGGCGGCTCCGCAGCTTGCATCCTCACCGTCATGCTCTCCCTTTTCGCTCTTTGCCTTTTCGTGAATAATCTTTATATTATCTGCGAGCGCCTTTTCGGCGGAAATCTGCAGGTCAATATCAATTGTTAAATAAACATCCTTGCCGGGGACGGGTTCTTTGATAACGGTTTTTGAAATAATGTTGCCGTACGCATCCTCGACAATCGCCATCGTACCGTTTTCGCCGCGGAGATACTCCTCGCAAACCTTTTCCATGCCAGAGCGGCCGACATATGCGTCGCCACTGTAGCCTTTTTCAATATACTCGTCAAGCTCCTCGGCAGGTATCTTTGCAATGTGTCCGAGAATATGCGAAGCATAACCGTCGTAAATATATGTGCGCGCCGCCTTTTCAGTGACCATAACCTGATGAATTGCAAGCTCCTTTACATAAGTAAGCGTTGCAAGCGGAACAGCCTCGGCTATCATATACGGCTCAACGCGGCTGAACTGCATATATTCCATGTGAAAGCGCGTGCGAAAAAGAATATCTGCATCTTCTGCGGAGTAGTTTTCCACAGTTTCGCTCTTTTTGATGTCGGCGATGCCGTAACGAGAGCGCAGATAGTCAAAAAGCTCCTTGTCGCTGACGTTCTCGTCAAGCTCAAGCCGTTTTATAAGCGAAGCAAATTTCATGCGGTTTGTGGCACTTGCAAAAAAGTCGCCGTCGCGGATGTAGTTTGGATAACTGCCCTTAAACGGAAACACCGGCTCACAAAGGCAGCTTTCACCGCCGCCGTCACGAACCGCATCACGCACGTTCAAAATCACATCGTTAAATTCTTCATCACTCTTTGGCATTGCGCCATATTCAAGGCTTATGCAGTAGTTTGTGGTGTTGATTACGAGAGCTTTGCCGTTTCGGTCATAGATTTCGCCGCGCTTTGCCGCGATTGAAACGTATCTTGTTTTAGCTTCTTCTTCGATAATGGTGTAGTAATCCTGCCCTGTAATCTGCAAATTGACAAGCACCACAAGATAAACGGCGCAGATAAGGATAAACATCGCCGCAATCGCACAAAGCCGCAGCGTTGTATGAACTTGTTTCATATCTGCACCTCCCCAAAATAATTATTTATCTGTCTTTTTCTTTGCAAGCTTAAGCAGCGGATAAAGCGGCAACGATAGCACCGCCGACATTGCAAAGGTTGGCAGAGTAGTTTCGAGTAGTATTTCGGTGGCGACAATACCCCAGCTTGACACCGGAGCAAAAAGCGATATCACCGAATGAATAAGCAATCCGCCAAGCGTGTAGCAAAGCCACGCAAAATAGTTTTTAACAAAAAAGCTTTCAAAAAGCCATGTGCAAACAATAGCAAAAGCCGTATAAAATAACGGATAAATCAGCGTGTTTGTGCCAAGCATAAGCGTTTCAAGCACCGAAAAAATCAACGCAAAAAAGCCGGCATACTTCGGTCCCTCAAAAAGTGCAAGCGATGAAACCGCCGCCACAAGCAGCGTTGGCGTGTTTGCAAAAACGCCAAGTGCCGGAAGAAATGAATAGGAAAAAAGCAGAAGTCCAAGGCAAATCGCCGAGTACACCGCCGATTTAATCACGGGTTGTTCTCTTAAAGACAGTCGCATTTTTTACTCCACTTCGTAGCTTGTCAAAATCATGACCTTGGTAACGTTTTCAAGGTCGGCGGCGGGTTTTATAATGGCGATTTTTGTATGGTTGTTAGCATCGCCCGTAACCTCACTTACCTCGCCGACAAAAAGTCCGCGCGGATAAACGCTGCCAAGTCCGCTTGAAAATACTTTGTCGCCAACTTCAACGTCTGCATCAAAGGGCAGATATTCGAGTATGCAAAAACCGTCGCGGCGGCGGTCAAAGTCGCCGCTGACAATGCCTACCTCGCCACTGCGCTCAATGTATGCGCCGACAGAAGAGTCGTAGTTTATCACGGTGGAAACGCGGCAGAAGGTAAGCCCTACCTCGGTTACTCTGCCGACGATACCGTCGGCGGTAACAACGGGCATACCCGTTTTTATTCCCGATGCACTTCCGCGGTCAAGCGTGAAGGAGGAAATATATTTTCCCGCCTCGCGTCCGATGAGGTTTGCGTCACAGTATGAATACTCGGTATTTGCGCGCTTTGCACCGAGGTATGTGCGCATCCAATCGTTTTCGCTCTCAAGCAGTTTTGCATCGTAAATCTGCTCTTCGAGTGCCTTTACGCGCTCGGAGAGAACTTTGTTTTCTTCCTTAAGGCGGTCAAACTCGGTGAAGTATTCGGAAAAACCGCGAAATGACGAGCCAATGGCACTTGCGCCTCGCATAAGCGGAGTGACAACCGCCATAGCCGCATCGCGCACAAACGAGCCCTGCCCCATCGCGGTGAGAATCGTGGGTACTCCCGCTAGAATTATCAAAAGTGTAAGCAGCACGGCAAACGCACGGCTTTTGAAAAATGAGTTCATGTTGACCTCCTTTCGGGAATGTTGTTTGCGGCGTATAACGCCGCAAACAAATGATGTTTTGCTACGCAAAAATGATGTGCGCTTTTGCGCAATGATGTTTGTCGCTATGCGACAAAACGATGTATGACGCTTGCGTCATAATTATGGAGGATTTTCGCCATTTTCGGCGGCGAAAATCTACATTAATTTGTCCGCAGGACAACTTCATTTGCCCGTAAGGGCAACATCGTTTGCCGTAAGGCAACTTCATTAAGCGGCGCTGCCGCTTACATCGTTGTTTACGCGCCGCGCGTAAACACCTATCTCGCTTTATACTGCGTGAGATACGGGTATCTTTCGGGGTTTTCGATAAATTTGCCAAGGCCCATGGCACAGCTTTGCATCGGCTTATCCGCAAGTGTTACGCGGATGCCCGTAATCTGCGTGAGCAGGCTTGCAAGTCCGCGCAAATTTGCACTGCCGCCCGTGAGCAAAATGCCGCGGTCATAGATGTCCGCGCAAAGCTCGGGCGGAGTCTTTTCAAGCACCTGACGGATACAGTCGAGTATCTGCTCAATCTGGTCGCTCATTGCCTCACGCACCTCGCCCGATGTGACCTGAAGCATCGCAGGAAGTCCGCTTGCAAGGTTCTTGCCGCGCACCTCCATAGAGCCGTTGTCGGAGTGCGGATGCACACTGCCGATACGGAGTTTTAGCATCTCGGCGGTTTTAGGGCTTATCGAAACATTGTAGCGGCGTTTAATGTAAATCATAATCGCCTCATCAAGGCGATTGCCCGCTACGCGGATAGAATTTGAAACAACGATTGCACCGAGGCTGACGGTTGCAACCTCGGTTGTACCGCCGCCGATATCGATAATAAAGCTACCGCGCGGCGCGCCGATTTTTACGCCTGCGCCAAGGGCTGCGGCAATAGGCTTTTCGATAAGCGTAACACTGCGCGCACCTGCGTTGATTGCCGCGTCCTCAAACGCGCGGCGGTCAACGCCCGTTACACCGTGAGGCACGCACATTGCAACCTTGGGACGGCTTAAAATCATTGAGCCTGCTGTTTTTTGCATAAATCTGCGAAGCATTGAAACGGTAACGTCAAAGTCGGCAATGACGCCGTCCTTTATCGGGCGAAACGCAATCTGCTCGCCAGAGGTTTTGCCAACCATGAGGTTTGCCGCGTCACCAACCTCAAGCACTGCCATGGTGCGGCTGTTTACCGCCGCAACCGACGGCTCCTGCAAAACGATGCCGCGCGATGCGCCGAAAATCAGCGTGTTGGAGGTGCCAAGGTCTATTCCGAGATTTTTGGAAACCTTAACTTTAGGAAGATTAAATGGTAAATCAAACTTCATTTTTTTCTCCATTTATCAAATCAAAATAGGATACTCCGAGTGCCGAAAAAAGTCGGCGAACGGTTTTGGGCGAAAGCCCCATAACCGAGAAAAAGTCGCCCTCGATATAGCGGACAAAGCTTGCGCCGATGCCCTGAATTGCATAAGCTCCCGCCTTGTCAAGCGGCTCGCCCGTTGCGACATAAGCTTTCGCCTCGGAGGGCGAAATCTCACCAAAATAAACGTTTGAAAGGTCGCTTGAAGAAATCGACTTTTCGCCGCAAATAATGCATGTACCGGTGCAAACGGTATGCCCTCTGTCAGAGAGAAGCGAAAGCATGCGGAGCGCGTCAGCCTCGTCACGCGGCTTGCCAAGCGGCATATTACCCACATACACAAGCGTGTCGGCGGCAATAATCACCGTGTCAGAGTCGAAAACGCCCTCTCCCAAAAGCTTTTCACGAAGCGCATGCGCCTTGCGCGTTGCAAGTATCTCGCCAACGCTTTCCATATCTACGTCCGCGCCGATTTGCTCGTCGGCATCAGCTACGGAAACGGTAAAGTCAAGCTTCATCATCTCTAGTATTTCTTTGCGTCTGGGCGAAGCCGATGCAAGGTAAATCTTAATCATTTTTCTTTTATTCTCCGTATATCAAAGGTAGGTGCGGCGCGTTTTTCCGCCGCATCGAGAATATCCGTTATCTCTGTTGCATTTTCGTCCGAAAAGATGAAATGCTCGCCGCCACGCGGCTTTCGGTCAAGCGCATAGGTCGGCACGCTGTTGAAAACTATACTTCTGTGCGGTTCCTCGCGAAGGATGGGAAAGTGCTTGTTTGCTCTATCGACAAGCTCTGCTCTGTCATTGTCGCAAGCCTTGCAGCCGCTCGTTTCCTTGGCGGCGCACTTTTCAAGCAGCATCACGGGGAGCCTGCCGTAAACGATATTTTTCACTCTGCCGCCGATGTCGCGCGACTGCGCATGGGTAAGCTCGGGCGAAAGAATTACACTTTCAAAGCCGCGGGCAAACGCAAATTCTGCCGAGGCTCCGTTTGTCACGTTAAGTCTGAAATCGCCGTGTATTTCAAGTCCCCTTACAAGCGGCAGGTGACCGTAGTTACCTACAAGCACCGTGGTTGCACCCTTTTGCTTTGCGGCTTCGATATCGCGTGAGATTTTCTCATATTCACCGTCGAAAATAACCGCAGGAAGTGCTATGCCGCGCACGCGCGGCTCGTCACACTTCAAAAACTCCGAAAGCGGCAGAAAAACCGTGTCGAAAAATTCATAAAACTCATTATTCTTCGGCAAATTCTTCGCTCTCATCACAAGCGCGGTGCGCTCGTGCATCCCCGTCTTTTCGCAAGGCTTTGCAAAGGCGGGCGCATTTACGGTATGGTCGCGTTCGCCGAGCGTGCCGTACTTCTCTATAGCTTCGCGACGAAGCGCGTTTATCTCGCTTACGCGGATAATCAACCCCTCGTCAAGGTCAATTTCGCATTTTCGGAGAGAGTATGCGGTGCCGCCGAGCTTTGAAAGATTCTTTTCAAGTGCCTCGCGCGACATCGGCGCGTTTATTGCCGATTCGGGAACAGCGCCCTTAACGCTTACGCTGCCCTTATCGCCGCTGACCGTGATTTCAAACGGCTTTCCGCGCTTTAAAGAAGCCGAAATGCAAATCGGCATTTTGCGCTCGATTTTCTCAAACGCATCAAGCTCACGGCTCTTTTGTCTTGCATCCTCCGAGCGCGTACCCAGCATTGAGGAGTTGATTTTTTTGTCAAAATACCCCGTGGTAAATCCGTCGCGGCTGAAAATTTCTTCAAGCGTGCGGTTCTCATCGGGCGTGGCATTACGACGCTCGTCAAGCAAACGGCGATAAATTTTCACAACGCCGTGCACATACTCCGGCGACTTCATACGCCCCTCTATTTTAAGCGATGCCGCGCCGGTTGAAAGCAGTTCGGGAATTCGGGTTGCCATTGACAAATCCTTTAAGCTCAATGGGTACTTGCCGTATTTGTCGGGTAGGCGGCAGGGCTGGGCGCACATGCCGCGGTTGCCGCTTCTGCCCCCAATCATCGAACTCATAAGGCACTGTCCGCTATGGCAAACACAGAGCGCACCGTGGATAAACGTTTCAATTTCAATAGGGGAGTTTTTGCAAAGCGCGGTGAGGTCCTCTCTTGAAAGCTCACGCGCCGCAACCATGCGCTCAAATCCGTGCTCCGCAAGGAGCTTTGCGGCTTCTGCATTATGCCCTGAAAACTGCGTGCTTGCGTGCAGGCGCATTGTGGGAATGTACTTGTGAATCATCGCCGCCGCGCCCATATCCGCGATAATCAGCGCGTCAATGCCTGCGTTCTCTAAAAACGCGGCATATTCAAGCACATCGCGCATCTCGCGGTCGAGAATGAGCGTGTTTAACGTGATGTAACTCTTTACGCCGTATGCGCGGCAAAGCTTTGCCGCCTCGGCGATTTCATCACGGCTGAAATTCTTTGCAAAGGCGCGCGCGCCAAAGGCTTCGCCGCCAAAATAAACCGCGTCGGCACCCGCATCAATTGCCGCCTCAAGCGCTTCAAACGAGCCTGCAGGGGCTAAAAGTTCGGGCAACATCATCGGTTTTTGAGCTTTGCCTCAAGCTCGTCAACGCGCTTCGAAAGGCGTTCGTTTTCCTCGCGGAGTCTTACAACATTATTTGAATAAAGCGTGAGCTGCGCCTCTGCCTTGTCGGCGCGTGCAGTCGCCTTTTCCTTGTCGGAGAGGTACTCAAGCGCGCAAAAGAGCGCCGCCTCTGTTTTGGAAGCCTGACGCGACTTCCACATTACGCCCTTTACGTGCTCGTTTAGCGTAGCCGCGAGTGCCTTTACGCTATCCTCGCTCTCGTCGCTGACGATGCTTACCGGTATATCAACAAGATTGATAGTAAACTTTTGTTTCATGGTAAAATCCTTTATAACACTTGCTTTTATCGAAAAAATACTTTATAATATTCTATTATACTATATATTTGAAGTATTTTAAATACTTTCTTGAAAAAATTTCAGTTTGGAGACAAAAGAAATGGCTATCGGCAAAAACTACAAGAGAATAGTGGTTAAAATCGGTACTTCCACCCTAACGCATGAAACGGGCAAGCTTAATCTTCGCCGCATTGAAGCACTTGCAAGAGTGCTCTCGGACATCAAAAATGCCGGCAGTGAGGTTATCCTTGTTTCAAGCGGCGCGGTGAGTGCAGGCGTTGCCAAAATCGGCTTCCACCGCCCGACATGCACAAAGGAAAAGCAGGCACTTGCGGCTGTGGGACAAAATGAGATTATGAAAATCTACGGCAAGTTTTTCTCAATGTTCGGTCACCCGATAGCACAGCTTCTGCTGACAAAAGACGTTATCGACTCGCCCTCGCGCCGTGCGGCTGCAGAGGACACTCTCGAAACTCTGCTTTCTATGGGTTGCGTGCCGATTATCAACGAAAACGACTCGGTTTCCTGCTACGAAATTGACTTTGGCGGTAACGACCGTCTTTCGGCGTGCGTCGGCGTGCTGGTTAAGGCAGACCTTGTAATCAACCTGACAGATATTGACGGCTACTACGACAGTGACCCGAGAAAAAATCCGGATGCAAAGCTTATCAGCACAGTTGACACCGTTACCGATGAAATGATTGAAAACGCAGGCGGCGCAGGTACGGAGCGCGGTACCGGAGGTATGCAGGCAAAGCTTATCGCGGCACAGATGCTTGAAGACGCGCATATACCTATGATGATTGTACAGGGCACCGACCCCGAAATTCTTTACGAGGTGCTTGACGGCACTGCAAAGGGTACATATTTTAAAGGCGGAAGATAAATTAATGTTTATGAGAGCAACGCCGCTATGCGGCTACACCTCATCAGTCAGCTCCGCTGACAGCTTCCCCTCAAGGGGAAGCTTTGTATATAGAGCCTTCCCCTTGAGGGGAAGGTGGTGCGCAGCACTGGATGAGGTGTAGGCACCGATAGATGCCGTTACTTTGCTAAACTTTAATTTATATGAGGTATACTATGGAAATTCGTGAATATATATTAGAACTTGAAAAAAGAGCGGCGGCGTCAGCAATGGACATGGGCTGTGCCTCTTTTGAAAAGCGCAACGAGGTGCTTTCTCGCCTTGCGGCAAAGCTTCGCGATGACACCGACATCATCATGACCGCAAACCGCGTTGACCTTGCCGCAGCAGAGGTCAACGGTGTGCCAAAGCAGATGCTTGACCGTCTTGCGCTGAACGAAACGCGCATTGAAGCAATGGCACAATCGCTCGAAACTCTAATAAAGCTCAAAGACCCCATCGGAAGCGAAAAGGCGTGGGCGCGTGAAAGCGGCATCCAGATTCACGAGCGCCGCGTTCCGCTCGGCGTTGTAGCGATAATCTTTGAGGCTCGCCCAAACGTTACGCTTGACGCGGCTGCGCTCTGCATAAAGACGGGCAATGTTGCCCTGCTTCGCGGCGGCAAGGAAGCACTCCACACAAGCATGGCTATCCGCGACCTCATTTGCGACTCCCTTTCGGAGTGCGGTCTGCCGCGTGACGGCGTTGTGCTTGTCGAGCGCACGGAACGCGAAGGAGCAACCGCGCTTATGACCGAGCGCGGATACGTTGACGTGCTCATACCGCGCGGCGGCAAAGGCCTTATCAAAAACGTGGTGGAAAACGCCAAAGTTCCCGTTATCGAAACAGGCGCAGGCAACTGCCACGTATACGTTGAAAAAACCGCCGATTTTGACATGGCGAGAAAAATCATCATAAACGCAAAGGTTCAGCGCCCCTCGGTTTGCAACGCCTGCGAAAGCCTGCTTTGCGACCGCGCCATCGCCGACAAATTCTTACCCCTCTTTGAAGAGGACATGAAGGAACACGGCGTTGAAATCCGCGCGGATGACAACTGTTTCTACTGCTTTAAAGACGCAAATCACGCCACGGAAGAAGACCACTTCACCGAATACAACGACCTTGTAATCTCGGTTAAGGTGGTTGAAAACGTCGATGAAGCTATTGCGCACATCAATGCGCACGGCACTCGCCACTCCGAGGCTGTTGTTACGAAAAATGCAACCACTGCCGAAAAATTTGCGGCACGCGTAGACGCGGCGGCGGTGTATGTAAACACCTCGACACGCTTTACCGACGGCGGCGAGTTTGGCTACGGTGCTGAAATCGGCATTTCCACTCAAAAGCTGCACGCGCGCGGACCAATGGGGCTTCGCGCACTCACCACCGTTAAATACGTAATCGAAAGCGAAGGCGCAGTTAGAAAATAAAGGAGAATATACGGGAAACCTTTTTTGTAAAAAAGATTTTCCCGCACCCTTTCAAAAAACTTTAATAAAAGAGAATTGGTGTAGCCGTTTTCTTTTTTCAAAAGTTTTTGCGGGGTGTGGGGTGCTTTTTTCAAAAAGCGCCCCGCAACAAACAATACCATGAAAGAAGTTATACTTTGTAAATACGGCGAGCTTGTGCTGAAAGGCGCAAACAAATCGCATTTTGAAGCCATGCTTGTACGCAGAATTAAGGGACGCGCAACCCGTTTTGGCGACTTTAAGGTGTACAACCGCCAGAGCACCGTTTACGTTGAGCCGCTTGACGAGTTTTGCGACATGGACGGCATGCTTGAAAGCATGACAAAAATGTTTGGCTTTAACCGCGTTACCGTTGCGGCGGTATGCGAAAAGAACATGGAAAGCATACGCGAGTGCGTTAGCGAATACCTCCCGCATCGTATGGAAGGCGTAAAAACCTTTAAAGTTGAGGCAAAACGCGCGGACAAGACATTTCCGCTTAAATCACCCGAGCTTTCTGCCGAGGTTGGCGCGTACATTCTCGAAAGCGTGCGCGGCATCAAGGTAAACGTGCAAAATCCCGAAAGAGTTGTGCGCGTTGAAATTCGCGAAGCGGGCGCATACATCCACTTTGATGCACTTGAAGGCGCAGGCGGTATGCCGATAGGCTCAAGCGGACGCGGTCTTTTGCTCCTCTCGGGCGGCATTGACAGCCCCGTTGCAGGCTATATGATGGCAAAACGCGGCATGACCGTTGACGCGCTTCACTTTGAGTCATTCCCCTACACGTCAGAGCGCGCAAAGGAAAAGGTACTTACTCTCGCAAAAGAAGTGACCGAGTACACCGACTGCATGTATGTGCATATCATTTCACTCACCCACATTCAGGAAGAAATCAAAAACAAGTGCGACGAGGACTATTTTACTCTGCTCCTCCGCCGCTTTATGTATGTACTCTCGGAGCGCATGGCGCAAAAGTGCCACTGCGGCGCACTTATCACGGGCGAAAGCCTTGGTCAGGTAGCGAGTCAGACTCTTGAAGCCATCGGCGTTACCGACGCGATGGTAAACATTCCCGTTTTTCGCCCCTGCATCGGTCTTGACAAGGAAGAAATCGTGCAGATTTCGCGCAAAATCGGCACATTTGAAACCTCGATTTTGCCATACGAGGACTGCTGCACGGTGTTCACTCCCCGTCATCCGAAAACGCGTCCCAATCCCGACTATGTAGCGGCAGAAGCGGCAAAGCTTGACTTTGATGCCCTCTGTGACGAAGCGTTTAACACGATGTACACGGTAAAAGTCACCCCCGACGGCTGGGAAGAACTTGAGTATTAAATAAAATAATGTCAGAACCTGCCCCGGAAAGGTTCTGACACCTCCAAACCTTTTTGAAAAAAGGTATATCTGTAGCCATAGCTACCTATTAAACTTTTTATAGTCTTTCTTTGGTTCTTTCTTTTCAAGAAAGAACGCCCCCGTTCCAATTACACAAAAAGGACTGCTTTCGCAGTCCTTTTTTATTTCATTCCGTTATACGCCACTTCTGCGGCGGCAACATCCATGTTGCACTTAAGCAAATACATATCGCATTTGCTTACCAACACATCCAGCATCGAAAGCTGTGCGCCGAGATCGCGAGATTTTACAATTTCAACCTGCGACATAAGGCGCGATATAGCATGTACTTCATCAATTCTCTCAATACTGTTCTCTGCCGCACGCGTAACAAAGCACAGTTTAGAAATTTTCACACGGGTATTTATATTATACCCCTCTTTGCCGCACCAGGGCGTGCCATAACCGTAAAGCTCGCCGTCGACAAGGCGCAAAATCGGCTTATCACCGTTGACAATATGTACGCTGTCGCCGAATCGCTTTTTCCAAAGCTTTGCATGCGTAGTCTTGCCCGTACCCGACTGCGCCGTAAAAATATACCCAACGCCTTCATACTCGATAAGCACGCCATGCATCATAAACGCATCACGCGCAAGCAACTCATCGGTAATCTTTTCGTGTATCACAAGCCGCTCAATATACGAAGCCGTATGCGCTTCTTCTCCGTAATAATCTGCGAAATCCGCGCCCATCTCTGCCATATCCGCATCGCTTACCGAAACAGAAAAATCGACAGTGTCTGCATCTTCACATGCATACGACGACAAAATGTTTTTAGTTGCTGCATACTTGCAGCTTATGTCAATATAAAAGTCAGCTATCTTATAAATCATACTTTATCCTATCGGGAATATCGGAAGTGCATCCTCCGGATCAGAATTCTCGGTTGAAAATGTAAGAGCAGTGGTTACTGCCGTTGTTGCGACAGTTGTAGTTGTTACGGTAGTGGTCGCCGCAGTAGTGGTGGTCACGGTCGTTGTCACGGCGGTTGTAACCGCTGGCTTGGGCTTGGTGCCGCCGCTTACACCGCTGACACTCTTTTTAGTGGTAGTAATCTCCTCAGTAGTTTCGCAAGCGCCGTCAAGCACAGCCATCGCAGCATCGCAAATTACGGCAATATCACTGCGAAGCATGGGCGTGCCCTTTTCACCTATAAGCTTTTCGATAAGCTTTGCATCCGAAGCCGCCTTTATATACTCTTTAGACCAATCTACAGGGTCGATTTTCACGTCCTCATCCAGTCCGAGGACACAAACAACAACCTTGATAACCTCTTCATACTTTACAAAATCATCGGGGCGGAAATTACCGTCGCCGTCACCAATGATAATACCGTTTGCCACGGCATAATTTATATATCCCGTATACCAAGCGCCGTCAACTACGTCATTAAACGATGTTTTGCCTGCCAGTGCCGCCGCCTCGGTGGTTTTGCCGAGCATTTTGCACACAAGCGCCGCTATCTGCGCGCGCGTAACCGACTCGCCGCCGTAAAAGCCGCCATCGCCGTATCCCGAAAGGATACCGCGCTCTGCCATTCGGTCAGCCGCATCCGAATAATACGCACCATCCTCTATATCGGTAAAACTTGCCGCAAATGCAAAGATTACCGCCGCAAGAGCAACCGCTAAAGCGATTATTCCAAAATAAATTTTTTTCATAATTTCTCCTTTGTAAATTAAAGTTTAGAAGTGCAAAGCACTTCTAAACGGGTAGGGGCTGGCGTGGGCGCCAGCCCACCGAATCTTTGTTAAAACGGGACGTCGAAGGCGCCGTCCCCTACCACCGTTTACCTTTATTTTAGTATACCAATTAAAAAACAGAAAAGCAAGGGTAAAACCCTTGCTTTTCGTTTTTAATTATAAAGATCGTAGTCAGGCAACTTGTCGTCTCCGCCGCCTTCACCCGGATGGGTGTTGGGATTGTATATAAAGCACTGTTCAATGCTTAAAAGTATAACGGAATTCAGCTCAAGAGAAACAAGTTCTGCCTTTGGTGCAGTGTATTTCATTTTGCTTTACCTCCGTTTCAAAATTCATAAAGATACAGATATAATATATCACTATATTTTTATTTTGTCAATACTTTTTTTAAATATCAACTTATTTTGAAAGGAAGTAAGCCTTTGCTGCATCACTGTAAGCAAGTGCCGCACGGCAAACTGCATGGAGCAACGACTCACTTGCGAGCTTGGAAATCGCTTGAGTTGCATATGCCTCAAAGCCGGTGGTAACGGAGTTGGATACCTGAGTATCACCGCGGTAAAGTGCACCGGTGAATACCTGACGAAGGTCCTTTGCAGCGATAGCGTCAACCTCTACAGTAACAACGCCGTCAACAATGGTTACAGCCTTTTCAAAGGTCTTAACATTACCCTTAATATCCTCGTAAGAGCCCTTGAATACAAGAGTTTCGTCTGCAACACCGTTAAATGTTACAACAGTAACAACCTTGTCTACGAGGAATGCCGACAAACCGCGATATGTATACTCGGTAAGTCCTTCTTCGCGTTGAACAGTCGATGCATCAACCTTAACAGATGTGTCGTTAGAATAATCAATCTTTTCTACTCCTGCAAGTGTAGTTGCAAGTGCATCGGTCTTATAGTTGAAGTATTCCTGAGCTGCGGCGCCATAATTCATCATTGCATCAAGTGCATTCATAACCACCTCGGATGCGCCTGCATTCTTCGCAGCCTTGTAGTAGCTGATAATATTGCACTTAACGGTGTTCGCCGCGTGCTTAACGCCATCCTTGTTTACGCAGAAGGTCACGGAGATTTCATCGCCGATTTCCTTTGCAGCAACTCTGGTTGCATTGAAGCGATAAACAAATGCTGTATGCGCTTCGTCTGCAGGATATGCGTGGTAGGGGTTAACAACCTCTGTGATAACGTTACCATCCTTGTCTGTAGACTCAACTATAAGCCAAATCTTGGACGGGTCGGTAATCTTATCTGCAACCTTTGCAACGATTTGGAGACGAAGGTCGCTTTCAAGAACTACTGTAGAAGAGTAAGCAGCGCTATATTCTACGGCTTCTGCCGCTTCTTCATAAGTATATCCGCAAGCTTCACATGTGCAGATATAGTATGCAGCCTTGTCTGCAGTGTCTGCAACGAGTACACGGTTAATTGTGTGCTTGTGAGCAACAACGCCGTTTACAGTGAGAGTGTAGATGTCGCGTTCGTTTGCATCAATAACCTCGAGTGCAGTAACAACGATTTCACCCTGGGTATTAAATACCTTTTCATCAACTGTGTAGTTAAGAGTTGCAACAACTGCGTTGTCAACGGCAACGTTTGCACCGTCAAGGTTAACAAGCATAATCTTTGAACCAACACGTTCAAGATGGAAGCTATCCTCTGCATTGGTTACACTCTCAAGAGTAAAGCCTTCGGGAGCCTCTACGGTGAAGAGTGCGCCGGCAACTGCAGTAGAGTCGATAAGAATGTCAACGGAAACCTTGCCATCTGCAATCTCGCCTGCAAAAGCAGTGATAAGCGCGCTGCCTTCGGGCATTGCAGGGTCTGTAGATGTAACTCCGCAAAGCTGGCACTTGTATGTGCCGTCCGCCTGCTTAACATACTCGTGTGCGTAAGTGCCGCAAAGCTTTTCAGTGTAGCTTCTGCCACAGTCACATGTGTACGTCATCACACCGAACGTGGTGTCGGTAGAAGGAGTTGTAACTGTGCCTACATAGTTACATTCGTCAACAAAGCCGTCGGTAACAAGTACGTAAGCTGCTTTGTCATTATCCTTATCAAGTGAAACAGGAGGATATGCGATAGCGCTTACAAACGAATGTGAGCCGTAGTTAAGGTAAACCTTGGCATCAGAATCTACAAAAGAACCAAGGCCGTAGAAGAAGAAGGAATGAGCCAAAGGAGTGGTTCTTCCCTGTGCTTCGGTGGAAACGTTGATAGTTGTCTTATAACAGTTTCTGATATAAGCGCTACCGTCAACGTTGGAGTTACCCATAAAGTTAAGGGTGAGGTCATCGCACTTGCCGGTACATTTCGCAATGCTTGTGTTACGGTCGCCGGTACGGAGACTGCCAACGGACATTTCACCGTTGAAGTTCAAAACGGATACGCAACCGTTTGTTGTGGAGTTGCAATGATTGTCATTACCGGTGGTAGACATAGTGTAAAGAGTATACACCTGATTGGACTCGGTGCGCTCGGTTGCATTTGCATTTGCAAAGCCGTTTTCCACGTTAAGAGTGATATGCTTGTTGGAAATCTCAATGTTGTTTGCCTGGATTTCGCTACCAAGGTAAACTCTTCCGAAGAAATATGTTCTGGCGTCGATGTCGATAGCAGCACCGTCGATATTGATAACCTGTGTTACGGGAGTGGTATCGCTTTCGGTTGCATTCCACTTACCTGCAATGAGGTAACATGCACCGTAGTTTACGGAGTGGATATAACCAAAGTCGATATCGTGCCACATTGCGTTGATGATTACGCAGTCAACAGAGGGGCTCTTGCCCTTGAATGCGATAGCATCAAACTCGGACTTACCGCCGAGAGTAAGCTGTACGCCAGCCGCCGAAGAACTGCTTGCGGTAATAACCTTAGAAGGCTCTGCGCCTATCATAATACCACTCTCAGCAACGCCGTCAACGTGAGTTTCGGGGTCAGCAGTAAAGAGAATGGTATTGTCACCCCAATCAGCAAGCGTGGTATCTTCGGTAAGGGTTACATAACCGTTGAACATTACTGTACCGCCGACTGCAGCAATTCTTTCTACTGCCTCGGTAATGGTCTTAACCTTTGTAGCGGCGGTATAGCCGTCAGCCTTGTCGTCGCCGTCATCGCCAACGTAAACTGTGGGAAGCTCTTCCTGCGACTTGAGAATCTCGCCGCATACGGGACATGCCACTACGTAAGCAGCTTCTGTTTCGTCGTAGCTCCAAGCAGTAGTGGAGTAGTCAAGTACATGGAACTCGGTAACTTCGCTTCTCTCACAAACCGTACATGTAGAAGTTACAGTACCGAGCGCATCAGCAGTATGCTCTACGATTGTATCTTCTCTTGTACACTCATCGTTTACAGTTTCTTTTACCGTGTAAATCTTGTTATAAGCGGGATACTGAACAGTTTTTACAAAGCTGTGTGTACCGTAGGTGATATCTACGGTGCCGGGAGTGGTGTATGCCTCGCTTGCAGAAATATAGAAAGGACAATTGTTGAGCTTTGTCGCAATCTTGGTAGAGCCATCGGAGGCGGTGTACTCATACGAACGGTCTGCACCGTCTGAAACGGTCATCACAAGCTCCTTGACGTTGCGGATAACGCATGCACTCTTAACATACGCAGTACCGTTAAGGTTAAGCTCAAGCTTGTCAAGATATGCCGTGCCGCTGGCAGAATTGCTGTCGCCGGTGCGGAGATTGTTGATGTACGCATCACTTATACCGTTAAAGTTTGCAGTAACGGTGTAGTTTTCCATCTGCGCGTTGCAGGTTGCGTTACTTGTCGTTGCAAGCCATACATCATTAAATGTTGCATCGTTACTTGTAAAGTTAATGTGAACATTCTTAACGGTGTACGGGGCATTGTAGTTAGACGATACTCTGTCGCCGAGGATTAGTCTGTCATAGAATGCAACCGCGCCGGCAAGAAGATTCTCATCACTGTCGAGGATACTTTGAGAATGTGTTCTGTACAGAGTGAGGTTAACGGTCTTGCCGCCGAGATCCTTTTCGGCAACATCAACGCCGTTTGAACCAAGCACAACATAAGCATTACCGTATGTAGAGATATTGGGACCAACGGTGAGATCGTTCCAGTTTGCTGCGATTACAAGCGTGTTGTAGTAATAATCCTTGCCGCCGTCTACTCTCGCAGTGCCTCTGGAGCCGTTGAAAATAATCTTTTCAAACGCTGTGGGACCGCCGAGGTTGAAGGTTGCGCAGTGGTTAGTAACAACAAAACCTGTTTCAAAACTTTCGGTTGTAAAGGTAATCTTCTTTGCATATGCAGGAAGATTAATGCCTTCTCCAACCTTATAACGGGAGGTGAGAATAACCTTACCGCCACTCTTTGCAAGTCTTGTAACCGCTTCTTCAACGGTCTTGAGTGCGGTTGCTTTAGTAATACCGTCGTTTGCGTCGCTGCCTCTTCCGTTATTGTCAACATAGACATAAGCAGTTTCTGCATTTTCGATAACTACGGTTTTATCGCAGCATGCATAATAGTTGCTGCCGTCCTCGTTGGTTATCCATGTGTAATCGGACGGATCACATTCATGGAAGTATACAAGCTCGGGACCGTATTTGGTAGTAAATACCCATGCTTCTTCTGCATTAAGTCCGTCAAAGCTTGATGCGAGATGGAGATTTTCACCTACGAACGTGGAGTTCCTATCAGTGGTAAGAGCAGCAGAATAGTAGTTATTCAAGTAAGCATCCGCATAACGGTTATAGCCGCCGCCAACGCCGAAGAAGCCTGCGCCGCCGGTGCTTACAACCTCGCCACTATTATAGTTGCGCGAGAAGAAGCAATACTCGGAATCGTTTATTCTGCCGATGATACCGCCGGCATACTTACCGTAACGCTCGGTTGTACCGTCAAAATAAGTGAGAGTTGATTCAACCTTACCTCTGTTGTGGTTGTCAAGAATATGCGCAGGGTTTGCAATACCGACGATACCGCCGATATCGTGACCGGAAGCGTGAATGTAACCGTCGTTAAGACAGTTGTTAACTGTAATTACCACGCTGTCGGTACCTATGCAAGCGTAACCCAGGATACCGCCGATTTGCGCGTTGCGCTTGAAGTAACTGGGAACCTCGTTTGCAGAGGTATCCTCTTCTATCGTGCCGTCTTCGCCCGTTCCCTCGTCAGCCGCGGTGTCGTCGGAAACGAAGTCGTCAGGGAGAGTTTCGTAAGGAGTTGTGCCGATAAGATGTGCGTTGGGAGCGGTAACCTCACCTGCATTGTAACAGTAGGAAATCGTCATCGACTTGCAGGGTTCGGGAACAGTCTCGCCCTCGGCAACGTCGTCAAAACGAAGTCCCGCATAACCCACGATACCGCCGGCATACGCACCGTTCCAGCCGTTGTATCCGCCGCTGTATGTGGAAGTGATCTTGCCGTAGTTAGAACACTTGGTAACCGTGATTACGTTTTCGGGGTGTCCGCCGCCCTCAAGCTTACCAATGATACCACCGGTAATTGCGTGTGCGGTTATGTCGCCTTCATTTGAACAATTCTCAATAAGTATATTGGAAATACCCTTATTAGAGTGTGTAGGCGAAACGGAGCCAACGATACCGGCAACACGTGTCTGACCGTATGCAGCGTATTCATCATCGGGAGTGCCGGTGATGTCAGCCTTGTTTACGCAGTCCTTGATTGTAATATTAACCGTACCGTCAATGCTCTGAACTCTTCTGATTTCGGTGAGGAAGTTATTGAGAGTAATAACGCCTACGATACCGCCGAGTCGGCCGGCGTTTGAGCCATAGTATGTGCTGGTAACAGTTGCTTCGTTGGTAATGCCGCTGATTTCGGCAGAGCCGCAAACGAGACCGATTACCGCACCTGCAAACTGAAGCTCGCTTGTTACGCTACCCTGCAAGGTGAAGTCCTTGATAACAGTAGCGTCACCGTCGGAAGAAACTACTCCGAAGAAGCCGGTGCCGAAAGCGGTGCCTGCGATATTAACGCCCGAAATGGTGTAACCCTGACCGTCAAAGCTTCCGGTAAATGCATAAAGTGCGTTACCGATGGACTTCTGCTCAAGGTCTCCCTTATAAGTGGAAAGGTCGATATTCTTGGAAACGGTGAAACTCTCACTCCATCTTGTGGGAGAGTTCATGAGCATAAGCAGCTCAACCGCAGAGTCGATGGAATTATCAAGCGTGTCTGCAATTGCATATTCAACAAGCATCGGGCCTTGAGCGCTGGTGTCCTTCCAAAGGTTGCTTTCAAGAAGGTTTGCAGCGTCAGTGGATGCATTGTTATGGCAATTTTCGAGTGTGACGGTAGCAACACCCGCTTTTACCTCGCCGGTTGTAGCGGAGTTTTGTGCAAGAATGTTAGCGCCGCCGTAGTTATAGGCTCTGCTTAAAGTGAAGGCAAAGTCGCTATGAGGACTACCGGTGCTGCCGATAAGTCCGAGTGAGCTTTCACTGTCGTTGTAAATGTCGCTGATTGTTACGGGATAAACGCCGTCTACCGCTATAGGAGCACGCACAAGACCGATAACGGTACCGGAGTTGGCGGTCGCCGCCGACGTAACAACACCGGAGTTGTGAAGCTCGGAAACAGTAATAGTTGCCGCAATATTAGAGCGTGACTCAAAGAGAGCACCGATAACACCTCCGGCAAAATCCATGTTTGCCGCTGTTACCGAAACATCTCCGTAGTTTGCGCACTTGTTGATTACGACATTGTTGTCGCCCGTGGTACCGCGGTACATAAAGTAACCCAATACACCGCCGGCAACATTTTTGGTTGAAGACGTTACGGAGGCGTTGTTAACAGCGTTTACAAGCGTAAAGTTGTTATTTTTGCAGTCAACCGTTTCTAAAATTCCGATATCGCCGAAACCGCTGCCGACGGAGGCTACGATACCACCGGTATATGCGCCGTCTCCGACAGTGCCGTTATTAACAACGTTGGTTATCGTAATATCGGTGTCGTCTTCTTCAAAATAAAGCATCGCGGAAAGACCGCCGACATAGTTGCCATTAGAAGAAACGTCAACGGCGTTTATTACATTGTCAATGTAAATAGGAGCAACGCCGACACCGAGGAAGCCGCCCGCAAGACCTACAGTGGAGGTGGAGTTACCTCTAACCTCAACGTTGGCAAATCTTGCATTGCGTGCATAACCGAAGAAGCCCGAGCCGTGAGATGTAGCCGAAAGGTCAACACCGGAAACGGTGTAGCCCTGACCGTCAAAGATACCGGTAAAGGGATTGTAAATCTTGGAAGTAACCTCACCGATACGGCTCTGCGTCTTGCCGTCAAGGTCAATGCTTGCAGTGAGCTTGTAGTTGTAATCCCAAGCCTTTTCGTCAGCCATAAGAGCTTCAAGCTCGTCAGCAGTGCCGATGGTCTTTACGGTAAACGAAGGAACTGCAGTGTTTGCGATAGCAGTCCAGCCGTCCTTTGCCGCGAGAGCCGCGATATCAGCAGCAGTTGCCGAAGAAGTAAGACAGTCAACCGTTTCAACGGTGTTGTAGGGATTGATAGTGCCTACGATATTCTCGCCGTTTTCGTTAAATACGCGAGTAAATGTAAAGGTAGTGGGAGAAGTCTCTTTGGAAGAACCAAATGCACCTGCCGCACTTATAGGAGCTGAGCCTCTGCAGTGCCAATCGGAGAAGGTGTAAGCGCCGCTCTTAAGAGGACGGATACAAGAAATGATTTCGCCGCCAAAGGTGCCGCCCGAAACATAACCCGAATTGTAGAGATTTGTAAACGTAATATTGGCGTTTATAGCGTAATTTGAGTTGCTGGTAGCGCCGATAACGCCTGCGCCGTAAGTATTTACAATAACGTTACCGTAGTTTGCACAAGAATCCACGATAATGCTGTTAAGAGTTTCGCCCTCTGTAACCGCCGCAACATTGTTGTAATATCCAAGGATACCCGCAGAAGTAGAGGCAGCAGTAATATCACCATGGTTTTCACAATTTTTAATTGTGTAGTGGGTATTGTCTACGGTTGTACTTGAAGCATTGTAAATGTTGCCCACTATACCACCGATAAACTTTGTGGTAGCGGTAATTTCACCGTTGTTGATACAGTCCTCAACATCGAAAGTGCTATTGGGCGATGCGGATACATATCCGACGATACCTGCCGCATCGGCCTCTTTTTCAGCTTCAATGCTCGTAATTGCGCCGTTGTTTACCGAGTTCTTGATTACAACGTCAGCAGCCGAGGTGAGATTTCCGCGGAGGTAGTAACCGATAATACCGCCAATATACTGTGTACCGGTAATATCACCGTTGTTTACACAGTTTTCAACGAGGAGATAGCCTTTCTCGTAGTGAGTATACAAACCGATAATACCGCCGAGCGCACCGTAAGCAGTGGATGCTACGTCAACATCAACGGTACAGTTTCTGATAACGGCGTTTGCACGAACCGCACCAACAAGACCCGCACAGCGGCTCTGGTTTGCAGTAATGGAACCGGCAAGGTCGACATCAGCAACAATACCGTCCCAAATCATGCCGAACAAAGCAGCGTACTGCTTGGAACTGGTAATCGACAAGTTGGTAATCTTCTTGTTGTCACCGTCAAAGATACCGGAGAACTTAACATCAGACGAACCAATGGGAGTATATTCCTTGCCGGTAAGGTCAATATCAGCAGTTACGCGATAGTTGCCGCCCCAGAGATTGGGGTCGCTGGCAAGCGCGATAAGCTCGTCGGCAGTGGAAATTTCGGTAATAGTGTTTGAAAGCACGGTTTCACCGCCAAGCTCTTCCCAACCGTCTAAAGAGGTGAGTGCAGTAATGGGAGAAGCGGAGTGTGTAAACGCAACGTCGGTAGTGTTTCCGTGACAGTTATCGTATGTAACTGTAGCACCGTTTATAGCAGTGGTTTTAGATAACAAAGCAACATAATATTCCTGTGTTGCATTGTACCAATTGCTTGCAGTAAATGCAGAAGTGGTGTCGGTGACAGTAGAAACAGTACCGAGCAAGCCTCTGCCTGCGGTAACTGTACCGCGGTTGTACCAGTTTTCAAGCGTAAGAGTAAGCGAAGAATCAACCACGGGAAGACGGATGTCACCCATAATTGCGCCGTCGCAGCTCTTACTGGAGGAGCTGGCGATCGTACCGAAGTTTGCAACATTGGTAACGCTTGCATTGTAGTAATAAGTACCTGCAGTATCAATAAATGCGCCTATAACACCGCCGGACCACTGCTTACCGGTAATATCACCGTAGTTGATACAGTCGTCAATGGTGTAATTGCCTGTTTTGTCAGAAGTTGTGCCCTGGGATTTGACATAACCCACGATACCGCCGGCAGCATTGCCACTACCCTTAACAGAGGCGTAGTTGCGAAGACCGGTAAGGGTAATCGAACCTGCAACATTCTTACCTATGAGAGTATCGGCAATCATACCGCCGTTATAAGCAGTACCGCTTGCGCTACCTCTTGAAGTACAGTCTTTAACAACTGCGGCAGGATATGCAGTACCGTCAACAACAACTCTGCCGGCAAGCAATGCGTTGTTAGTACCGGTACCTGTAACAGTACCGTCTACGTGTACGTTTTCAATAACGCCGCCGCGTGCCTGACCTACAAGCAATGCATTGTAGGAGGTACCGGAAACGGTACCCGTAATATTGAGGTTCTTAATAGTCGCGCCGTTGGTACAACCGAAAAGACCGTTATAGCCTACAGTTCTGCTGATGGTGAGGTTGGAAATAGTGTGTCCTGCACCGTCAAACTTACCCTCAAACTTTATAGAGGAATTACCGATAGGAGTAAAATCAACGTCGGTAAGGTCAAGGTCGGTTGTGAGAACGTAGTCATCGAACCACAGTTCTTCATGAGCGGCAAGGAAAAGTAAGTCATCCACAGAAGAAATCTCTGCAAATTCCTTGAGCGCGGGAGTGCCGCAAACAGATACATATGCATCAGTTGCCGCAAGTGTAGCCAGCTCGCTTGTGCCGGATGTCTTAATTGCACAGCCGGAGAGAGTAATAGTATTGGAGTTTCTTACAATTGCGCCATCATAACCGTCAATACCGGTAATAATTCTGGTACCGCCCGCGTTATAAAGTCTGTCTGCATTCCATGCGCACGCTTTTGTGCCGGGAGCAAACAAACCGCTGGTCGTGGTTGCGGTATTTACGCAGTCCGCCATGTAAGCGTTGGACTTTCCGTCAACAACCTTGGTGGGGCGGAGACAGCCTACGATAGCACCGTCCGCATTGGCAGCACCTGCCTTAACGGTCGCGGTATTCAAAAGCTTTGTGAACTCTACGGTAGCATAACGGGTACCGTTACCGTCAAAAACAGCACCGATAATACCGCCGGCATATGAACCAGTGGCCGCCGCTACCTTTACATCAGCATAATTTGCACACTTGTTAACGGTCAGATAAGACATGCCCGAGGTACAACGGTGAGTATAGTAACCGAGAATACCGCCGCCACAGTTGCCGCTGCTTGCGGTAATAGCACCAAGGTTCATACATCCCTCAATAAGAGCGGTGTTGCCCGTGCAGGCAGTGCTTGCCGTTGCAGGAGCAGGGGGACCGGAAAAGTTGGAGCCTATAGCGCCAACGATACCGCCGGTATAACCGCTTGCAGAGGTAACAGAACCAAAGTTTTTAGAGTTCTTAATCGAAAAAGCGGAGTCGCTTGTATCATAAAAAGCAATACCAAGGATACCGCCGTTATACGCTGCGCCGCCGGTAACGGTTACGTCAGCTGTCACGCCATCAATCTCAAAGGGAGCGATAGCCACACCAACAAGACCACCGACAAAATTGCCCGTGGATGTAACAGAACCCGCAATGTTGAGGTTCGTGATGGTTGCGCCCTCAATGGTGCTGAAAAGACCTACCTGCGTAGCCTCCGAAATGGACATGCCGCTGATGGTATGGCCATCACCGTTAAACGTACCGGTAAACGGAAGTGTTCCGTCACCGATAGACGCCTGTGTGAGGTCGCCCGAGCCCGAATAGGTCGAGAGGTCAATGTCCGCGCCCAGGGTATAATCTTCTGCCAATGCAGCAGCATCAGTAGAATTCATGAGCGTGAGCAATTCCTCAGCAGTTGAAATTGTCGTCGCCGCGCTTGTGCAAATAGCAAAGGCGCACACGAACAGACAGAGTACGAGTAGGATGCCTAAAAGCTTCTTTTTCATAGTGCTTTTTTCTCCTTTTTTAATATATATTTTTTATTTGTTATTTCTTTAAAAATGCCAAAAGGGTACAAAAAGGGATAATATGGCATATTATTATTCATGGTAATTATAACTCCAAATTTATGTAAAGTCAACAACTTTTCGCACACAAAATGTTTTATAAATTGTAACAAAAATACAACCACAACAAGTTGTGGTTCTCCGTATAAAAAAAGCGCAATAGATAGAATTGGAAAAATATATTATTTTTTCTCAATATTTCATATATTTTTCACATTAACATGATAAACTAATAAAAAAGACTTCATGGAGTGAGTAAACATGGCACAAAAGCATAGGTTGAAATCATTTTATCTTGCGATGATTGACGAATATCGCGCAAAAAAGTCTACATTTATTATATTTATGGCGCTACGTGCCATAGTAATCGCAATTGCGGTGCTGATGATACTCGGCGGAAACTACGAAAGTGCGTTTTTGTGCGTGCTGACACTGCTACTCTTTCTGCTGCCGGCGTTTGTGCAAACAAAATTCAACGTCGAGCTGCCCACAACGCTTGAAATCATCGTGCTTTTCTTCATTTTCGCCGCCGAAATACTCGGCGAGCTTGCCGACTACTATGTGCGCTTCCCCATCTGGGACACTATGCTACACGTGACCACCGGATTTTTGGCGGCGGCAATGGGGCTTTCGCTGATTGACTTGCTCAACAGAAGCGAACGCTTCAAGTTTGAGCTTTCACCGTTCTTCGTGGCACTCGTTTCGTTCTGTTTTTCAATGACAATAGGCGTTTTGTGGGAGTTTTTCGAGTTCTCCGCCGACGTACTGCTTGCAACAGACATGCAAAAGGACATGATAGTGCATCAGATTTCATCAGTTGCGCTCAATCCAAGCGGCAAAAATGACCCAATCGTGATAAAGAATATCACAGAAACAGTGGTAAACGGCACGCCGCTCGGACTTGGCGGATATTTGGACATCGGACTTTATGATACGATGAAGGATTTAATGGTAAACTTTATCGGCGCCGTTGCGTTCTCGGTATTCGGGTTTTTCTATAGCAAATACCGCGGCAAAGGCACCGCCGCAAGTGTAGTAAAAGGCTTTAAAATGAATAAGAAAACCTCACGCTGACGCGTGAGGTTTTTGTTTGAAATCAATACGGAGATGATATATAATAAAACTACAAGGATGTGAAACAAATAAAACTGAAATCAAGAAAACAAAACCGTTCGGAATACATTGATTATTCCGCCGCCGGCGCATATTTTGTAACAATATGCGCAAAGGATAAGAAAAAGCTTTTTTGGAATATGGAAAAATTACAACCGCAAAAAATAGCCGAAAATTTCCACAATGCCGTAGGGGCGATTATCAATCGCCCGCACGCAGAATGTCCTATTTCACGCTATGGCGCAATTGTAGAAGCATGTATAAATAACATTTCGGATCACTATAACAACGTGGTTGTGGATAAATACGTTATTATGCCCGACCATATTCACATGATATTAATAATTTTACCCGACCAAAGCGGGCGATTGATAATCGCCCCTACAATTTCGCAAGTAGTTAAGCAGATGAAAACAGCCGCTACAAAAGCAGCAGGCATTCCGCTTTGGCAACGCTCGTTTTTCGATCATGTAATCCGCAACCGCGAGGATTACGAAGAAGTTTGCAAATACATATACAACAACCCATTAAAATGGTTATACAACGAATAAAACTACAAAAAAGGCATCCCGAAGGATGCCTTTTTTATTTAGTTAGTAACTGATTAGTCAGCAATTACCTCAGCAAGAAGCTTGTAAACTACGATGTTGAGAACGCCTTCTTCTGCATCATAGTTGTATGCAGCGTAGAGTTCAGTAGCAAGTTCTGCAGCATCAGTGTAGTCATCAGCATCTGCAACGGGAACGAGGAATGTGTCAAATGCGTTTTCATCGAATACGCCTTCGGTAGGCTCGTTGATCTCGTTAACGAGGTCGAGGTTGATTTCGAAGTAGTTAGCGAATACGCCTTCAGCGATTTCTACATCGCCCTCAGTGTCGTTGAGACCGGTTACAGCTTCGTCAAAGTCGTATTCAGCAAAGTCGAGCTCGGTGAGGTTAAGAGTAACAACAGTCATGTTAACCTTAGTAGCATCAACGTCGCTTACTACAACATCGTCACCAGCGGTGATCTTAATGGTATCAGCATCGGTGAATTCGATATCGCCGGTAAGAGCGGTGTAGGTGAGCTTATCTTCGTTGTCGTTAGCAACTTCTACCATGATTGCATCGAAGTCAACATCAGCAGCAACGATGAGCTCGAGTTCATCAGTAGCGGTCTTGAAGAGGATATCCCAAGTAGCAACTTCGAGAGCAGCGTCGATATCTTCAACAACGGTCTGGATGGACTCAACCATAGCCATAGCCTTCATGTCGTAGAGGTTGGTGTAAGTAACGGTCCAAGTCTCTTCGTCTTCGTTAGCTTCAACTTCAACACCGGTGGTAGCGGTAACGATGTACCAGTTTTCATCGGAGTTAGCAGCAGCAGCGTCTGCCCAATCAGCAACTCTGGTGGACTCGGGCTCTTCAACAGTAACGAGAACGATGAGGTCAGAGGAAGCTGCGAGGAATGCGCCAACGGTATTTACAGTGTAGGAATTATCCTTGGACTGAACGCCTACGCGAGAACCTGCAACGCCGTTGAGTACGTCAACAACGATGATAACAGTTTCTTCATCAACAGTTACACGCTCTGCATCAACATCATCATCAGCGGTGATCTTGTTGGTAGCAGCGCTGGTGTTGGAGAAGGAGATACCGTTCTCATCAGCAGTGCCGGATACGAAGAAAGAAACGATGTAGCTTTCTTCTTCTTCTTCAGTTGCGGGGTCGTCACCTTCTACGGTGTAGTAGGTTTCAGCGAGAGTGTATGCGCCGTCTTCTACTGCAGCAACAGCTACGAGAGTGCTGTCAACGAGAGCCTTGAATTCAGCAACGGTGGTACCGTACTTGCTGTCAAGACCGATGATTTCAGCATACTCAACTGCGTTTGCAACGTCCTTAACGGTTTCAAACTCTTCGTCTTCTGCTACCCAATCAGAAGCGATTGCAGCAACAGTAACGAGTTCCCACTTACCGGTTTCAAGGTTCATCATAGCAACCTTAACTTCGCCGTCTTCTACATAGAGGTCGGTGTCTTCGGTAAGAGCTGCTTCGTACTTGGAAGCGGTCATGTCAAGGAGGTCAGCCATGATTTCTGCATCGAGAGTAACGATTGCGAAATCAAGAGTGGAGTTGTTGGAGGTTACTTCAGTCTCGGTGATGTAAACGATCTTGCCATCAACAACGAGGAACTGAACGTTGTCCTTGCCTGCTTCGAGAGCGGACATGTAAGCCTTTGCAGCTTCTGCGCTGTATTCAGCTTCGAAGTCGCAAGCATAGTTGCCTGCAAAGCCGAACTCATAGTTAGTGCCGTTGATCTTAACAGTCTTGTTGGTAGAACTGTGAGTGTTAAGACGACCGGTCTGGAACTTGCCGCAGTTCATAGCTACAGTGAGAATGTTGTCTTCTGCATTGTAGTTGTAGAACATGAAGTCGCCAGCTTCAACAGCTTCGCCTTCAACTACTACAGTAGAAGCAGCTTCGCCCTTGGTGCCGGAAACCTTTTCGGTGTTAACATTGATCTTCTTGGTAGCTACGCCGATACCGTCAACGAGGTATTCTGTGAATACAGACTTCTCTTCGTCGAGGTTTACATAGTTTGCATCAGCTTCGTATACACCTACTACGGTGTACTTAACTTCGTTGATTTCGCGAACGTTGTACTGACCGAACTCGTAAGCGGTGTAGAGAAGCTCTACAGTGCCCTTAACGTCATCGTCACCGGACTCGATTACGCGGTAAGCAACCTTACCGTAGGTGTTGTCGCCTGCGTAAACAACGTCTGCATCTTCATCATATGTGAAGATAGCGGTAACATCTTTGGTGTCTGCTTCGTCCCAAGCGCCGTCAACAAATTCGTAGGTTACGAAGTTGTAATCAGCAGCCTTGTACTTGTTGCCTGCGAGAGAGAGGTAGCTCTTGTCAACTGCATCTTCACCTTCGCCAACAACATCAACAACATACTTGATGTCGCCGTCAGCGGAGAGGTTTTCAACTACAGTGTATTCAGGGAAAGTAGCAAATACAACTGCAGCATCGCCATCTTCGTAAGCTGCATCGTCAAAGTCGTCAGCAGCAACGTTGATGTAGATTTCTACAGGGAGACCCATGTAGGTAACCTTTGCGGTGTCAACAGTGATACCGAGGTCAGCTGCTTCGAGAGCGGTGATGTCTGCATCAGCGCTGGTAACAGTGAGAGTATCAACGGTTTCTTCTTCTTCATCGCCTTCAGTGAAGTCGGTGATTACAACAGTGATCTTGTCGCCAGCGAGCTCGGAATCAACGATGAGCTCTTCTCTGGGCATGAACTTGCCGAGGGAGTTCTCGGTGTAGTAACCGAGCTTGCCATCAACAGTTGTCTCATTTGCTTCAGGATAGTAAACCTTGTCGGTAAGGGGGTCAACTACTGCAACCTGAGTGTTGAGCATATCCCAGATGATCTGAGCGGTCTCGCCACGGGTGAGAGCTGCCTTGTAGTTAACGAGGTCTACGTTGTCGGTAAGACCGAGCTTCTGAGCTGCGAGGATGTAGCCGTAGGGGTAGGACATGTCAGCGGTTTCATAACCGAGAGCACGAACTGCCATAACGAGCATATCCTGGTAGGTGATAGCATCGTTGTAACCGAATACGCCATTGCCGCGGCCCTTTACGATGCCGATGCCGTTAGCGTAGTCAATAGCGGTGCCGTATTCAACTACGTCGGTAAAGTTTGCGCTCTTCTTGTCTGCATTCCAGGTAGCAACATCAGTTTCACCTGTGAGAGTCTGAACAAAGAAGAGAGCTGCCTGGTAACGGGTTACGCCGTTTTCAAGCATGAGGTCGCCCTTTTCGTTACCCTTCATAACCTGAAGAGCTGCGAGACGATTAGCTGCTTCAGTGTAGTCTGCATCATCTGCCGCGGAGGTAGAGATAACTGCTACGCTGAGGAGCATCATGGTCGCGAGAACGAGAGCGAGGAACTTCTTAAGGTTTCTCATAGTAAGTTCTCCTTTTCAAATAAAAAATGTTTTTTGGATATCGCCAACCGTAGTTGTACGATATTGGTTTTATCCTGATGTTATATTACAGCAATAGGAAAAATAATGCAAGTGATTATTTGGTTTTGTAAGGAAATTGTAATAATTCGTGTAATCTTTGTAAGAAATGGGGTAAGGTTGTAAGGAAAATTATTGTTTATCTAATCACTTCAAAATGCAAGCATTTTGAAGTGGAGCAAAACCGTTCGCTCAGCGTGCAAGGTGCTAAAGCACCTGACGACCTAAAGGTCGTGCTCGACCGCGCGCGGTTTTTAAGGTGTAAAAAAGCCGGCGCA
>JAZNOM010000020.1:0-16736 GCA_045580835.1 Eubacteriales bacterium | reverse complement strand
GCGACAATGATTGATGTAATGCATTTGCTTAAATGTATATTCTGACAAAAAGACGGGCAACGCCCGTCTTTTTGTGTATAAAAAATACTTGTCAATAATGTCGCTTTTTGCATTGAAAAAAATTAACAGATATGATATAATTGTACAAATTGTTTTTTAAGGAGTAAGATATGCGTAATTTTAAATTTTCGCGTTTCCTTTTGTTAACTGTACTTTGCGCGGCACTTCTGTGTGTTAGTGCATTTGCTGCAAGCGTTGTTTACGTTGCAGACGGCGGCAGCGGCAACGGTTCAAGCGCATCTGCGCCCGTAGGTACCCTTACCGATGCATACAACGCGCTTGGAGATGGCGGCGGTACTATAGTTGTCAGTGGACTTTGCACTATAGACACACAGTTTACCGAGCCTACGCACAGCGGCAAGGTGACAATCACATCGAAGTATGGCAGTACAGACTATGCAAAGACCAATAGTGCTGCAATTGAGTTTTTTGCCAACTATGTTCTTTCCGGCGACACCGAATTTAAAAACATAACCCTGCGTTGCTGCAACGCTAAAACTACTACAACGTATCCTTATTACGGTTTTTTAGCCAGAGCAAATGCAATTACGATTGGTACAGGTGTTGTAAGTGAGATGGGCGATAACTGCGATACTTATCTTTCGCTTATCGGTGGCTCAAGCGCAGTTTATAAGAATAAGACAGGTAATGTTGTTATTAACAGCGGCATTTGGCAGAGAGTGCGCGGCGGCACAACCAAAACCGGCAGCATTAACTACAATGTAAATATCACTATCAACGGCGGCACTTTCCTTGAAGCTGTCGTGCTTGCAAGCGCGTCTGCATCTGCCGAATGTTCGCATAGCGGTGATGTTACTGCAACTATCAACGGCGGTACATTTGTTGACGGTGTTTATCTTACATCTCACCGCGTAGACACCGATGTTTTTGACGGCGACGCTTCTCTTACCATCAACGGCGGTACTTTTTATGAGAGCATTGGTCTTACTGCCACCGGTTTAGGCACACACAACTGCTCATTTGATGTTACTCTTAACGGCGGCGAGTATCAGCACCTTCATGAAATAGACGGCGGCTGTAACCTTACGGGCAATATTTCATCTTCTCTCACCTACGGAAACGGTATAGACCTTGAAGCAAATGAGAGTGGCGAGATAAAGTTTTCTAACTTCCTTCGCCGCAACAATGCCGACCCGTTTATGTTCTATCATGACGGCTACTATTACTATACTGCAACGGGTGCTTCAAGCGTTTCTCTTATCAAAGTAAGAAACATTGCGGATATTCAAACAGTTGGTGCTGTCAAAATTCTTACACCTACAAACTACACAGACCTCTGGTCGCCCGAAATTCACTATTTCTCGGCGGATGAAATCGGTGAGGAAAACGCAGGCTGGTATATGTTTGTAGGTGCAAAAGTAAAAGATGCCGCAGGCACCACTGCGTCAAATCAGCGTCAGTATGTTGCAAAATGTCTTGACGGTGACAATCTTCTCGGCGAGTGGGGTGATCCCGTTACCGGTGAAGCAAATGTGCTCCGCAAGATGACGTTTACAAACGGCGGATACAATGAGGACGCGCTTTGCGGCGGTTCTTCCCCCATTCGTATCAACGGTAAGGTTTATCTTACCTTTGTCAGCGAAGAGGGCAGAGGCACATCCGAATTCCATCAGACAATAAACATTACAACCTTTGAAACTCCTTGGAATATCACCGGTACTCCGGTTGAAATCTGCCGTCCCGATTACGATTGGGAAACGCAGGGCCATAGGTATGGCGCAAATGCCGACGGTGTAATGACATGGTGGCCACAGGTTGTAGAGGGTGCGTCGGCAGTGTACGCTCCTACCGGCGAGGTTTACCTTATGTACACCGGCAGCGGATACTGGACAACCTGGTACGCGCTCGGCTATCTCAAGCTTGTTGGTGACAATCCACTTGATAAGTCAAGTTGGGTGAAAAATCCTACTCCCGTACTTCAAAGAGAAGAAATTCTTACCGAAAACAGTATTAACGGTTGCGGACACGGCTCGTATTTTACCGACCGTGACGGTCAGATGTGGGTAGCATATCACGGCTATATCGGCGTTGATACTTCATCCAAGAGATTTTCATTTGTTGAACCTATTTATGTAACTGCAAACGGTGTAAGCATCGGCAATGGCAGCGGGCACCCCGCTCCTCTTGACACTGTTTACACGATTAACGCAAATAGCACGTCACTTGCTGAAAAAGCAAACGGATTTAATGTAGAAACTGCAACTGCTGTTTCAGACATTGATAACGGCGTTACAATCTCTTACGGTCCCGTAGAAGATACGCTTTCGTATATCGTTCGTCGCGACAGTGCAAGCGGCAAGCTTATTTACGGCGGCACCGCACTTTCGTGTGTTGATACCGAAGCAACTCCCGGCACGCATACATATTATGTTATGGCAACAAAACGTGGCAACGTGGTTATTAGCCAAGCTACGGTTACCGTCGTTGCACGTAACAACCTCCGCTTCAAAGACGTAAATGAGGACGGAGAATTTGATATTAAGGATATGCTGATAGTTTTGCGCGATTTGCTTGACGAGAATAAAAACGATGCAAGATTGATTGATGTTATTCAGATGATTAAATGTATCTAATTCGAAGCACCGAGATTTTATCTCGGTGCTTTTTTACATTGACAACATTTAATATATTTAGTATAATTATTTAGAATAATACTTGTTTTGAGGTGCTGAAATGAGTAAGGTTGTTTTTGTAACTCCTAATACTGAAAAAAGCATTAACGATATTCCGGTCGGAACGCTGATTTTATCTGACATATTGAAAAATAACGGTATAGAATCGGATATACTTCAGTTCCACCATTTTGGCGAATTTGATGATTTTAAGCGTTTTCTTGACCTTGCCGTTGAATTGGTTTTGAAGCAAACGCCTAGAATAGTTTCATTTTATACAAGATGCGATACATATCACATAACTTTAAAAATAGCAGAGCGTATAAAAAGCATAGACAAATCAATATATATCGTTCTTGGCGGCCCTCAGTCAGATTTGACTGCGGTTCCGACGGTGAAGTACCTTCCGTACATTGATTTTGTATGCTGCGGAGAAGGCGAGAGCACGATTTATCCGTTTTTCTCCTCTCTGCTTAACGGCACTCCCGATTTGTCGGTTCCGGGACTCGTGTATAAAAGCAGGGAAGAAATAGTTGTAAATCCGCGCCCCGAGTTTATATCTGATTTTGACGACCTGCCTTTGATTGATGACTCTTTGATTTTGCACTGCAAAGATGGAGACACGGTTAAAAAGTTTCCTATCGAAACGGGACGTGGCTGCCCGTTTGGATGTACATATTGCAGCACAAAAACATTCTGGAATAGAAAATACCGTCTTAAGAGTGCTGAGCGTATAATTGATGAAATTAAGACCGTGCATGAAAAATTCGGCATTACCGATTACAATTTCAAGCATGATATGTTCACAATGAACCGCGAAAAGGTAATTCGTATTTGCAAGGAGCTTAAAAACATCGGTTTTCCGATTACTTGGAGATGCAGTGCAAGAATCGACTGTCTTGACAAGGAATTGATAGATATCATGGCAGATGCCGGAATGATAGGTGTCTTTATTGGTATTGAAACCGGCTCCCCGCGAATGCAGAAATTGATAAATAAGAACCTGAAGCTTGATAATGTTTATGAAATGGTTTCTTATATAACGGGTAAGGGAATTCACGTAACTACATCGTTTATGTTTGGCTTCCCCGACGAAACAGACGAGGACTTTTCCTCTACGGTGTCGCTTATGTGCAAACTTGCCACTATTAAAAAAGTAAAGATTCCCGCATTTCTTTGCACATTTCTCCCCGGTACCGAAATGACCGAAAAGTATAAGGACAATTTGAAAAAAGTTGATGTTTTTTCATTTGTTACGGGGGATTTTGCCGTTGAGGAATGCTCTGATCTCGTTTTTGCATATCCTGAAATCTTCCCGCAGTATTTTGAGTATGATACCGAGCTCAGACGAAAAGCAAAGCACTACTCCAACATCTTTTTGTGCTGGCAGATAATGTTCCCCGTATATGAGTATCTTGCCAAGAAGTACCCCGAAAACCGTATTTGTGATATGGTTTACGAGTTTTCAAATGCTAATGCGGAGTCGCTTGAAAAAGGACTTCCTAAAATTGAAATTTTAAAGAATGATAAGTTTATAGACCTCCATTCGGACGATGAAAAGTATGAGATTTTGAAAGAGGTTTCGCGATATATCATCTGGAAATTTGAGTGCGGCAGGGAAGGCAAGGACGATTCGGCGGTGTTTGCGTTTGATGTTGCTGCCTTTGAAAGCGGAAAGAAGATTGAAGAGCTTTCTTCAGGTCTCTATGTTGTAACAAGCTTCACAAATGAAAAAGGCAAACATAACATAGAACTTAAAAAAATGTTATAAAAAAGAGCCTACGGATTTTTCCGTAGGCTCTTTACGTTATTAGAACAAACCGGTTATCTTGCCGTCTTCGTCAACGTCAATCTTTTCAGCAGCAGGAACTTTGGGGAGTCCGGGCATTGTCATAATGTCACCTGTAAGAACTACGATAAAGCCTGCACCTGCAGAAATCTTAACGTTTTTAATGGTAACGGTAAATCCGCTCGGTGCGCCGAGCTTTGTCGGGTCATCCGAGAAAGAATACTGTGTTTTAGCCATACAAACGGGAAGTTTGTCATAGCCGAGAGCGGTGAGCGCGTCAATTTGCTTCTTTGCAGCAGGGAGAACATTGATACCGTCGCCGCCGTAAACGCGTTTAACAACAGCTTCGATTTTGTCTTCAATGCTTCCGTCAAGCTCATAGGAGAAGGAGAAGTCGTTAGGTTCTTCGCAAAGGCGTACAACTTCATTCGCAAGCTCCATGCCGCCTTCGCCGCCCTTTGCCCATACGTCGGAGAGCACAACGTTTACGCCGAGAGCCTTGCACTTTTCAATAACAAGCGCAACCTCCTTATCGGTGTCGGTGGGGAAGCGGTTAACTGCAACAACAGAGGGAAGCTTGTATACATCTTTGATGTTTGAAACATGGCGGAGAAGATTGGGGAGTCCCTTTTCAAGTGCTTCGAGATTTTCATTTCCAAGTTCAGTCTTTGCAAGACCGCCGTGCATCTTAAGTGCGCGGATTGTAGCAACAACTACTACTGCAGAGGGTTTAAGGTCTGCAAGACGGCACTTGATGTCGAGGAACTTTTCAGCACCGAGGTCCGCGCCAAAGCCTGCTTCGGTTATTGCATAGTCGCCAAGCTTCATTGCAAGGCGAGTTGCAGTAACAGAGTTACAGCCGTGTGCGATGTTTGCAAAAGGACCGCCGTGTACAAGTGCGGGAGTTCCTTCGAGCGTTTGCACAAGGTTGGGTTTGAGCGCATCTTTGAGGAGTGCGGTCATTGCGCCCTGCGCATTAATGTCGCCGCAGCGAACCGGCTTGTCGTCGTATGTGTAACCAACGATAATGTTGGCAAGTCTGTTTTTAAGGTCGGTAATAGAGGTGGAAAGGCAGAGCACCGCCATGATTTCGGATGCAACGGTGATGTCAAAGCCGTCCTCACGCGGAACACCGTTAACCTTACCGCCAAGACCGTCTGTTACATAGCGAAGCTGACGGTCGTTCATGTCAACGCAACGCTTCCATGTAATTTTGCGCACGTCGATACCAAGCTTGTTACCCTGATGAATATGGTTGTCAAGCATAGCCGCAAGCAGATTGTTTGCAGCACCGATAGGGTGGGAGTCGCCCGTAAAGTGGAGATTGATGTCCTCCATGGGAACTACCTGTGCGTATCCGCCGCCTGCCGCGCCGCCCTTAACGCCGAATACGGGACCGAGAGAGGGCTCACGAAGAGCAACCATTACATTCTTACCGATGCGGCGAAGACCGTCTGCAAGACCGATGGTAGTTGTGGTTTTGCCCTCACCTGCAGGGGTGGGAGTGATAGCTGTAACAAGCACGAGCTTGCCGTTTTCCTTTTCACACTCTTTCATAATGGAAAGGTCAACCTTTGCTTTATAGCGACCGTACTGTTCGAGGTATTTGTCATCAATACCTGCAGTTTTTGCAATTTCGGTTATAGGTTTCATTTCGCACTGTTGTGCGATTTCAATATCAGAAAGATAAGCCATTTTCTATCTCCTTATCAATTATTATCTAATATCTATTTTCGCGAATTTTTGTGCTTTTGTCAAGATGAAAAGTTGATTTTTAGGTATATTTTTACTTTAATTCTAATAATTCTGTTTAGAGGAGGTGGATTTTTGGAAAAAGAGTTTGATTATGCTGCACTTATGAGTGAAGTACGCCGCATTGCAGATGAGTTTTCGTTTTTACAGTTTTCATATCTCACAGAAAGCACAATGGGACGCGCGATTCCGTTGCTCACTCTCGGAGAGGGCGAAAAGCAGATATATTATATCGGCGCACACCACGGTGCCGAGCGTATTACATCGGCAGTGCTTATAAAGTTTTTATGGGAGTTTTGCAAGCTTGCGGCGGCAGGCGCCGTTGTTTTCGGCATGAATCTCGATTATATAATGCAAACGCGCACGTTGCGCATAATTCCGATGCTAAACCCTGACGGAGTGGAGATTTCTGTAAACGGTGTGCCGCACGATAATCTTTGGTATACGCGGCTGGTTTCAATGAACGGCGGCAAGGATTTCACACATTGGCAGGCAAACGCACGCGGCGTGGACTTGAACCACAACTATGACGCAGGCTTTGAGGAATATAAAAAAATTGAGCCTACGCTCGGCATTGTCGGAGGATGCGCAACACGCTTTTCGGGCGAATCGCCTGAAAGCGAGGCAGAAACGGGCGCGCTTTGCAACTTTTTGCGGTTCAATCCACCGACAGCGCTTATGACGCTTCACACGCAGGGGCGCGAAATTTACTATACAAGCGGCGAAACATGTCCGCCAAAGTCAAAGACTGTAGCCGCATATCTATCGTGGCTGACTGGTTATAAACGCGCCGTGCCCGAGGGTGCAGCCGCATATGGCGGGCTTACCGATTACTGCATACAAAAACTCGGTGTACCCGCGTTTACAATGGAGTGCGGCAAGGGTAAAAACCCCTTGCCGCCGCGCGATACCTTGCCTATATACCTCGAAATGCGAAAAGCCATGTTTGTGTTTCCGACATTATTTTAAAGGACGAAGGTGTTCTTTCTTATAAAAAGGTTTGGAGAGTTTGAGAGCCTTTCCTTAAAAGGTTCTCAAGTATTTTTCACGCAAAAAAGCCGCCTGCGGGCGGCTTTTTAATTTACTCTTCAAATAACTTTGCGTATTCTGCAATTAGCTTTGCTGTGTTTTCTGCACCGAGCTTGCTTGCATCTATGGCAAAATCATAGTTTGCCATTTCACCCCAGCGGTTGCCGGTATAGAAATTATAATAATTTGCACGGCGGCGGTCGGTCTTTGCAATGAGCGTTTGCGCTTCAGTTTTAGAGATGTTACCTCGTTCGGCAACGTTTTTAATTCTGAAATCGTTATCCGCATATATAAATACGCTGACAAGGCGCGGATGCTCACGCAAAATGTAATCGGCACATCTGCCGACAATAACCGCGCTGCCTTTAGCCGCTGCCTCACGGATTATATCCGATTGCACTAAAAACAGTTTATCGTTTATCGGCATGTGATAGTGCGAGGTGTGAAGCATTGCAGTTGAACCCATTGCGAGCGTATAAAGCAGACTGTTTGCATTTCGCTCGTCAGCTTCTTCAATAGCTTCTTTGCAAAGGTCACTCTTTTCCGCAGCAAGCGAAATAAGTTTTTCGTCATAAAACGGAATATCAAGTTCTTTTGAAACAAGCTCGCCGATATGTCTGCCGCCACTGCCAAACTGTCTTCCAATGGTGATAATAACGTTTGCCATATACGCACCTCCTCGTTATGGCTTTATTTTAACATAAAATCAAAGATTTGTAAATATTAAAACACAGTTTTGTCATTACGGCCTGCACTTTCGGGCGAATACTTCCAACTGTCGATATGGGTCAGATTATCTGTATCAATAAAATACTTACGCTTTTTGGGCAGGTTGCCAGGGGTGCTGTCAACTATAACAAGTTTAATTTTCATTTTCTCCGGGATAATGCTCTTTATGTAAACGCTTGCAATATCGCCGACTTTTACGCCGCTCTTGAATTCGGCAAGACCTGCCAGATTTGGAGCAAGTTCTACAAAAACGCCATAGCTTTCAATGCTTCGTACAATTCCTGAAACTATTTGCGTGCTTTCAAAAGAGGCGGCGTTTTCTTCCCAGGTGCCGAGCAACTCGCGGTGTGTAACCGAAATTCTGTCATTCTCCTCGTCTATACTTTTAACAATAACGGGAATGAATTCTCCAATGTCAAAGCGGTCGGACGGATGCGAAATGCGCGATACCGAAATGCAGTCGATAGAGAGCAGAGAAGGTATGCCGCAGCCGATATCCACAAATGCACCAAAGTTTTCAAGGTGTGTGATTTTCGCTTTGATGATATCTCCGCAAATAAGGTCGCTTAAGAATTCACGCTTGCATTCAATCTGTGCTGCACGACGTGAAAGATATGCAACGGTTTCGCCATTCTCCTCGCCGATTGAGGTTACCTTAAAGCATACCGCTTTGCCAACGCGCGTGATTATGGCAATTGGCTTTAATTCTTCACCGTCGCGACATAGGGCCACCTCTTCGCGAGGCATAACTGCGCGGATTTCTCCAAGGTCGACAAAAAGGTTCATCTCACTGTCGCACATTACGGCAGGAGCCTCAAGAATTTTGCCGTCACGCATTGCTTTTTCAAGTCCGGAGACGGAAGAAATGTATTGTGCGTTCTGCGCACTTCCGTATAAAAGTCCCTCGGGAAGATATTTCTGATTCATACTTATGTTCCTTTCTTTTTTTGAATATAGGCTATAATATGAAAAAAACACAGCGGCTATGCATCGCATAGCCGCTGTCAGCGTGTCGAAAGCTTTTCGACACGCTGACAGACGAACGAAAAAGAGTGTCGATTTTGTCGAAACGCCAACGTCGGCGTACGTGTGTACGGTAGAGGGAGTTTCGGCAAAAAGCAGAAAAAGATAATGAAAACCCTGTTTGTGACAGGGTTTTCTACATTATAACAACTCTAAGGAAAAGATAGAAAGCAAAAAGTCTAATATTTTTATAGAACCTCTTTTATTTTCCTTTTTCTGCGTTCGGTGCCTTTTTCGACAGTCAGAAAAGTCGTCCTTTTGGACGACTTTTTTATTTATCCTATTATAATTGCAGTTCTGTTCGCGCCGTCCCACTCGACACTTTTGCCGAGTGCCGCCGAAACCGCGCGAAGCGGTATCAGTGTGCGACCGTTTACAATCTGTGCAGGAACGTCAAGCACATGCTCCACAGTTTCATTCGTAAGCACATTCGTCACCGTAAAGCTGTCTGCACCTATCGGCATGCTTACAATATACGTTTTGTATGTAGCAACCGCCATGCTCATCTCGGCAATCCAATCTACCTTTGCGCCAAGCATATCGAAAGTTTTGCGCATGGGCACCATCGTTCTGTCGCCGATTATCGCAGGCGGAACGTCAAACTCTGCCACAGTACCGTTAATCAAAACGGTAATTTCATCAGCGGCAGACGCCGCAATAACAAAAGAAAATACCAATGCGGCAGTTAAAATGAGCACAACAAGTCTTTTCATATAATCTCCAAAAGCTACGGGGCGCAGAATTACCTGCGCCCCTGATTCTTACTTATACAAGCCAATCTGTGTAGGGTCAACTTGTCTTATCATAGAACCCCAGGTTTTAAGAAGGTCGGGCAAATCGGATACCATGATAACATTGGCAGGCTCAAAGCTTACCTTTTCCGCCGTGGGCGCTTCATAATATTTCATTGTAATACGTCCTCCCACGAAATCAGTTTTTTGGACCAAGCCATTTGTTTACGTCAGAAACACAAGCGGTCATAGCCTCGCCCGTAATAATAGTGCCGTCTACCACAACATAAGGAATGGCAAGAACATAAGATTCAAATCCCTCGCTTGCAATATCTACAACAAGCGCATGGTACTCGCCATTGTCAGCCTCAAGCTGCGCCATATCAGTGTTTGACGCAGTTGCCTTTATCTCTGCCTCAGTGGTATTGTAAATATACAAACCAAAGCATGAAATACGCTCTTTTACAACATCAAAGTTGGATATGCGTGCATTGAGCGAAATCACGCCAACCTTGTCGGCAGAATCGCGCGTTTCGGAATAATAACCTGCATCGGTCATTGTTTCAAACTCAATATCTATTACCCAATGAGCGGTCAAAGTGACATTAGCCGCACTGTCAGCCGAAATCGAGTATACCGCATTGCCGTTTTCGTCATACCAACCGAGGAAGGTGTAGCCTTCCACCTCAGGTCTTGCAGTAACTGCCTTACCATGGCTCCAATAATACGTGTCCTCAAGTGTATGATTAACGGTAATGTAGCTATCCATGCCGCTAACCTTTAAGTCCTCAATTTCCTTTACAGAGCCGAGGTCAAATGTAATTGTGTACATTCTCGGTACTACAGTCGCGGTGAGCATTTGAGTCTGCGCATCATTTATGTCACTGTATCTTGCAGAGCCGTTGTAGTGAATTGCATACGGCAATCCATCGCCAAAGGCAACTTCTTCTTCACCGAAGGTCAGACTGTTAACTCTTATCGCGTAGTGATATGGCGAGCTATCGTCAGCCTTTACCTTCCAAACCGACTCACTGCCTGCACCGCTGCCGTTTGTGAGAACGGTATCGTTACCGACGAATTCACCGTCTTCTATCATCTGGCTGATGACATCCCAATGTTGAGGGTCAAGGTGCTCACCGGTATCGCAAAGTACAAGCATCTCTGCCGCATCAGGTCTGAAGCCGTCGCCGATAGACGATGCATCAACCTGATACTTAAGTTCAAAGCTTTCGGGTTTAAAGTGGAGATAGAGATGTACATTTGCCAGAGTGTCGCCCTCAAATGCGGCTAGGTACATGTCGTCCACTGTCTCTTCGGCATAACTGTCATAGTTATCTACCGCTGCGCTTGAAGTATCATTAAGATAATGAGTATGATAGTTGGAAGCGACAACCTTGATTCTGTAGCCGTGACCGTTATCCTCAATACCCGCAAACTCATATGTGCCATATTCATAAGCACCGCCGCTGTATTCCAATGGAGCAGTGAGAGTGTTTATCGTTTCTGCATAGCCGTTTGCATCAATTCGCTGAAGCAAAATGAGAACACTTGAAAGGCTGTCATGCTCATAATAGGTAGCATCTACAGCAATGTTGCCTTTGATAGTCAACGGCTCTTTCCACTTTGCAACAAGCAGTTTATCGGAAAAAATAATGGTGTCGGAAACTGCCGCCTCATCGGTCATATTGCCGTTTTCATCGGCTATATACCAACCGTCAAACACATATCCGCCATCGCGAGTGGGAACATAATCCGAAAGATTTGGAATACCAACCTGACGGAGAAGAACGGTATTTTCGGCAGTGCCTAAAAGCGTACCGCCATTCGGGTCAAATGTTATCTCGAAGACTTCGATGCTTACAATACCCTTGATTGTACCGTTTTGTGCTTTAGTGGCTTCGTCATAGTACGCACCATTAAGAGTGCTTCCATCGGGAGTATAACCACCGTTCACGGTTACAGTAGTGAAAAAACGGTTTTTCGGTGTATGATAAATTATATTCGCGTTGTCCTTATTAATTGCTTCGATGAGCGTACCGTCTTTGAGTTCATAAGAAACCACTTCAATACGATATGCATAAGGTCTTGGGGTATCATCATCGGTTGTGGTCATCCATACAGGGTATGTTCCGCTACCGTAGCCGTTTTCATCAAGCACGATACGCTCATAAGTGTGAGGCATCTGGGAAATAGTAGTCCACATTACCGCCTCACTGTCATCGCCAAGCGGGTCACCCCATGCAGTAACTTTTACGTTAACCGCAGCGGGCTTGAGTTCATCCGCAACCTTCTTTGATTCCTCATCGAGTTCTACCTCAAACTTAAGGTCAAAGTCATTTGGATCAAACACAAATTCAATAGTTATTCGGAGATCGCCGTTTTCGTCAATCTCTTTTGTAATATCGTCAAGGTTGCGGGTATAGCCGGATTTTACCGAGGTTACCGTATACTCCGCTTCTTTTGCAACATTTACAAGCATTGGTGCGATGCCAGTGTATACTGTGCGGTCAAGTCCGTTTTGTTCAAGATATGTGGCATCGAATTTAGCATCGGTAAACTCACTTTTACCGTCCCAGTTAATCGTATGCGCAACAAGCTCGCTATAGTCGCCTGCACCGCCGAAGCGCTGGTCAACGGTAAATACAATATCGTGCATACCGTTGTCATTATTGCGGCCCGATCCGTCTTTGGAAAGGTGGCGGATAACGATATCTACATAAACATCAAATGATTCAACATAGCACGCAGTTAGCTGATAAGGCTTTCCGAGCGCCTCCGTAAGAACATCACCCGACTTATGAACATGGTTGTCCGAGCATGTCCAATGCGTAAAGAGGTATCCCTCTTTTTCGGGTACAACATCGGTAACCGTTACCTTGCTGTTGACGAGATAATACTCTGTCGGAAAGTCAGGCGTACCGCCGGCTGTATCATAGTCAACACTGTTGAAAAACAGCGCTCTTGTTCGGCTTGCACCGCTGATAGTAAGAATCTGGTCGCCAAGCTGCACCTTTTCATCCGAACCGTATTCGGAATAATAAACGGTGTAGTTGCCGTCGGAAAGAGTCGATGAATAAACACCCGTATCAGTCTTTTCAAGAGGGAAATAAATTACCGAATCCTCATAGCGAAGATAAAGTGTTTCAACACTCGGCATTACGCTTTGAATGTCTACGCGCTCGCCGATTGCTGTACCTGTCGAAGTGTCGTAAGTACCGTTTAAGATAACCTCAACGGTACCGATATGCGCAGGCTTTGTGGTTTCGTATACATAAGCATAAACCGCTTCTGTATCGGGAGTTTTACCGACAACCTCTATCTGATACTCGGTGTTAGGGGTAAGCCCCTCAAATACCACGTAATCCTTACCGTCAATCACTGTGTCAACGCCCTCGATGCCGCCGATAAAGTATCTGCAGTTATCGTCGAGGTTATCAAGCGTTATTACGGTAGAAGTAGATGTTGTTGTAGGCTTTTCGTAAGAATAAACTTTGATAACCCTTGTAGTGGTTACGTTTTTATGGAACTTACAGTTTCCCTTTTCAATGGTTATCTCAATCTGCGCCTTACCCGAAGAATCGGCAGAAACGCTTGAAATATGATACTCATTAGTTGCCTTATCCAATGTGATGCTTATGATATCCTTGCCCTCAACAATAACTGCATCGGATACGAAGCACTCTTCGCAGGTGATATGCACGATAGAGCTTTCACCCAGCAGAATTCGTACATTCTTGGTATCGCCCTCAAACATACCAAACGAAACCTCGCTGACGTCTCCTTCAAGGTCGCTCGGAACGATACCCCGATTTTCATAGGTTGCCCACCACCAATATCCGCCGGTCTGCACCTTTGTACCGGTGTGGCTGTCGGAAGCAAGCAAGGTACCGTCGGGTGCGTAAACGTCAACGGTAATTGTGCCTACAAGCGAGTCAATTGAAATATCAGCACCGTAAACAGATGCCCATACATATCCAACGCCGCTGAAGGTCTTATTATAAGTACGCCCGGACATGTTGGACAAACCGCTTACGTTTTTGCTTGTATTATGAATTTCAATTTCGCCATCGGTATTATTAATACCGTACATGTTGTGAGAATTGTAAACATACAAGTATGTGCCCAGCGAGCTTGTCCACTTGTATGTAAGCTCACGCACGTTGCCGTCATAGCCCTCAACTCTCGCTTCAAGCAATTCACTTGAACGCAGGTCGGTCTGCTCTCCTCTGGTGAAGCTTACTATATCTACGGTTACTCCGTCGGCGGCAAAAGCATTTACCGCCATTACTGCAAATACGACGATGAACACAGCAGATAAAGTCAATGCAACTCTGCATTTTTTGAACACCGACATTATATAACATCTCCTCTATGAAAAATATTATTGTATAAAATGTGTAGTATATATTATATCACAAGTATCATGAAAATCAAGCATGAAACCCTTTAATTTGAAAAATTGGCGATATATATATTTTTTTGTGTTCTTTCAACCTCTGTCTGTACATTTTTTCACGATATTTCTAAAACTAAATCTTTACATAAATGTTTACAATTCGGAAAATACATGTTAAAATATACTATGTGTAAAAAAGTATGATTTTTTTAGAAAAACTCTCGAAGATTTAGTATTGAGTGATTTTGTTTTTACGCTTATAATAGAATTAAAGTCGAAAAATTTGACTACATAAAGGAGTTTTTATTATGAAGACGACCGAACTTATCAAAAATATTGAAAGCGGCGCGCTTGACAGCATTTTTGCAAAGCTTTACAGCGCTGACAGCGAAATGCAGAAAGCTCGCTACATCCGCACAATTAAGAACTTTGAAGAAAACTACGGTGTTGACCGCGATGTTTCTCTCTTCTCCGTTCCCGGCAGAAGCGAAATCTCCGGCAACCACACCGACCACAACCACGGCTGTGTACTTGCAGCTGCTATCAACCTCGACATCATCGCGGTTGCTGCAAAGAACGATGACGGTCTTGTTCGTCTCCGCAGCGAAGGCTACAGTGAGGACAGAATGACCGTTGCAGATTGTGAAAAGCCCAACTCCGACTACTTCTTTAAGTCCCGTGCGCTTATCGCAGGCATGGTTCAGGGCTTCAAAAACTACGGCCACGCAGCAGGCGGCTTTGACGCTTTCACCACCAACAATGTACATAAGGGAAGCGGTCTTTCCTCTTCCGCAGCGTTTGAAGTAATGGTTGGTAACATCATCAATCACTTCTACAATGACGGCTCAGTTGACAATGCAGAGGTTGCTCGCATTGCACAGTTCTCCGAAAACGTATACTTTGGCAAGCCCTGCGGTCTTATGGACCAGACTGCTTGCGCAGTAGGCGGCTTTGTTGCTATCGACTTTGCAGACCCCAAGGCTCCCGTTATCGAACCCCTTGCATTTGACATGAGCGCAGCAGGCTACAGCCTTTGCATCACCAACACAGGCGGCAACCATGCTGACCTTAACGATGACTACGCTTCTGTTCCCGCAGAGATGAAGGCAGTTGCCGCACACTTCGGCAAGGTTGCTCTCCGCGAGGTTAACAAGGAAGATATCATTAAGGCTATCCCCACCCTCCGCGAAACCGTTGGCGACCGTGCAATTTTGCGTGCGCTTCACTTTGCTAACGAGAACGAGCGCGTTGCAGTTCAGAAAAAGGCACTTGAGGGCGGCGACCTTGACACCTTCTTCACCTACATGAAGGCATCGGGCAACTCCTCCTACAAGTACCTCCAGAACGTATTTACCGTAAAGAATGTTCGCGAGCAGGGACTTTCTCTTGCACTCTGCCTCACCGATGGCGCACTTGAGGGCAAGGGCGGTGCTTACCGCGTACACGGCGGCGGATTTGCAGGCACCATTCAGGCATTTGTTCCCCACGCACTCGTTGCAGACTACCAGAAGGTTATGAATGCAGCATTCGGCGAAGGCGCATGCGTAGTTATGTCCATCCGTCCCGAAGGTGCAATTAAAGTATATTAATCAAATCAATAGCAAAAAGCGGCTCGCTAGAGCCGCTTTTTCTTTTGATTGCGCCGCTATAAATTAAAGTTTAGCGCAGCAAATTGGGAACTACAAATGTGTAGGGCGGGGGCTTGCTCCCGCCCTACGGCATGTCAAGAACGATGTACCCCTATAAACATTAATTTATGTTACTATTGCAAACAATTATTATTTTATGATATAATATTATAATACTTTTCATCGAAAGGAGGCTTATGTATGGAAAATGTATCGCTGGTTTCGCTGTATTCAGGCTCAAAGGGCAACTGTACGTATATCCGCGCAGGGCAGGACGAAATTCTGATTGACGCGGGACGGTCGTTTCGTGCACTTTCAAGCGCACTTGCAAGCGTCGGCGGCGACCTTGAGCGTATCAAGGCGATTTTCATAACGCATGAGCACTCCGACCACATAAGCGCTCTTGAAATGCTGTCAAAAAAGTTCCGCATACCGATACATATTACCGAGGACTCTGCAAAAAAGGTCCTCGCCACCACTTCGTACGTAAAAAACAACTTAATCTGCCATTCTCCGATATTTGAGGAGAAAATCGGCGGTCTTACGGTGCGCTCGTTCCCCACCCCGCATGACAGCGACATGAGCGTAGGCTACACAATAGAACTTTCAAACGGCGAAAAAATCGGCTACGCCACCGACATAGGACACATCACAAGCATCATTCGCGAAAACCTGCTCGGCTCTTCGGCGGTTGTGCTTGAGTCGAACCACGACTTGCAGATGTTGCACGATGGTCCGTACCCCGCATGGCTTAAAATGCGTATCGGCTCGGCGCGCGGACATCTTTCAAACGCGGATTGCGCCGCTTTTATCCCCGAACTTATTGCAAGCGGAACAAAAGATATCATGCTTGCACACCTTTCGGGTGAGAACAATGCGCCTGATGTTGCGCTTGAGTGCGCAAAATGTGTTTGTGGCGATTGCAATATTTGCATTGCAAGAGAGAGCGAACCGACGAGGTTGATT
>JAZNOM010000019.1:0-3755 GCA_045580835.1 Eubacteriales bacterium | reverse complement strand
TATCTAATCACTTCAAAATGCAAGCATTTTGAAGTGGAGCAAAACCGTTCGCTCGCGCCGCGCTCACCGCGCGCGGTTTTTAAGGTGTAAAAAAGCCGGCGCATGTCCGCCTTTTTTACGGAATTTTAATTGCATAAACTTTAATTTATATTACTAAAAACACGCGGCATGTATCATGCCGCGTGTTTTTTAAAATGATACTTTTCTGATGTCTGCGCCAAGGTCTCGGAATTTCTTTACGATGTTATCATAACCGCGCTCAATGGTGTGGATATCGGTAATCTCGGTGCGGCCGTTTACGGCAAGCCCCATAATTACCATGGCGGCGCCTGCACGCAGGTCAACCGAGCGCATCGGTGCGCCCACAAGCTCGGCAGTACCGCCGTGAACTATCGCGGTTTCGCCTGCAACGTCAATGTACGCACCCGTTTTGCGAAGCTCCTCAACATAGCGGAAACGATTATCCCAAACGCCCTCAATAACCTTACTGTCACCCTTTGCAAAACAAAGAAGTGCGGTCATCTGCGGTTGCATATCGGTGGGAAAACCGGGATACGGACGGGTTTTTACATTGATATTTTTCATTTCGCCATCGCGGCGAACGATAATTGCATCGTCAAGCTCCTCAACGTAAACTCCCATTTCGGAAAGCTTTGCCGAGATGGAGTCAAGATGCTTTGGAATTACATTGTTTATCTTGACGTTGCCGCCTGTTGCCGCAGCCGCAAACATAAACGTTCCCGCTTCAATCATATCGGGGATAATTGCATATGTGCAGCCGTGAAGCGACTCAACGCCCTTGATTTTAATTGTATCGGTACCTGCACCGGTAATGTTAGCACCGCAAGCATTAAGGAAGTTTGCAAGGTCAACGATGTGAGGCTCACGCGCCGCGCTTTCAAGCACGGTTACGCCTTTAGCAAACACGCTTGCAAGGATAACGTTTACTGTTGCGCCAACCGAAACCTTGTCAAAATACACCTCACAGCCCACAAGCTCCTCGGCAGAAGCCTCAACATAGCCGCCGCGCGTATCAACCGCCGCACCAAGTGCCTTAAAGCCCTTGACATGCTGGTCGATGGGGCGAATTCCGAAGTTGCAGCCGCCCGTCATGCCAACCTTTGCTTTTTTAAACCTGCCAAGCTCTGCACCGATAAGGTATGTAGAGCCGCGCATACGGCTGACAAGCTCATACGGCGAGCGGCACGGAAGAATATCTTTGGTATCTATTTCAACCGTGGTGTGGTCGCGGCGAACCTTTGCTCCCATTTTTTCAAGTATCTCAAGAGTAAGGTCAACGTCGAGTATTTCGGGTACGTTTTCTATAACACAACGGTCGGCGGTGAGAATCGTGCCAAACAGAATCGGCAATGCAGCATTCTTTGCGCCGCTTATCTCAACGGTGCCCTCAAGCGGAGCGCCGCCGTTAATTACGATTTTATCCATAAGAAGGAGTCCTTTCGGAAATTTAACAGCAAAATTATATCATAATTTTTCTAAAGTTTCAATACTGTCAATATTTTTCTTTGCTGAGTGCGTTTACAGTGTTTGTTTTGCCGTCCTCGTATGTGATTTTATATGACGGAATAAACAACATTCTGTCGGTTTGTGAGTCCTCGTAGAGGGTATAGCAAAGGGAAATGTCGCTTACAGTGCCAACCTCGCCGCGCTGCTTTTCACTAAACATTATATTAACTCTGTCTAAAAGTTGTGCGGCTTCTTTACCCTGGGGTACGCCAAAGAAATGCTTGCCGCCGGCATAGACGATTTTGCCGTTTTTAATGCCGAAAACGCAGGTCATATCGTAGAGTGAAAGCGAATTTTCAAACTGCTCTGCGGTGATAAACGTGTAGTCGCCAAACGAAGTGCATTTCGCGCCCTCAAGAGAGTTCTCGGGTAATGCAATAAGCTCTTCAAGTGCCGTGCGTATCTGCTTTGAGGCGTCGGCATCCATAGGCTTTGCACCGTCAAGCGCCTCGTTGATTTCATCGGCAAGCGCAAAATTCTTGTAGTCTATCGACATGTCATAGCCAAGTAAAACGGTATCGCCCTCAAGCGTTTCGGCTCTGATACCGTTTGGCAACATGTAAACTCCGTCAGCCTCTTTACCCAAAAGCAGAGAGGCGGCAAGTGCAAGATAATGCTCGCGGTCATATGCGCAAAAAAGCACGTCTGCGGTGTCCTTTTGCACTGCCAGCTTGTCCGCCGATATTTTTATATCGCTTTTTGCAAGCAGCGCAGATGCCATCTCCGCTGTTTCGCCATCGGTAAATCGGGATGCGAGAAAGTAGTTGTAAGCAAACATCATAAGCACAACGTTTACCGCCAAAAGCAGAACTATCAAAAGGTTTTTAACGTTTTTCCAACTCATTGTTCTGCACCTCCTTAAGCCGATGGGAGTACGGGTTCGACTCCCATCGGCTTAAAGTACCAGCGTGCATCAAGCTCGCCGACAGGAAGCGTATCTGCCTTGTAGCAAAGCGAAAAGGCGGAAATATTATTCGTCTTTGAGGCGTAGGCGTATTCCCAAGCGGAGGGGAAAGGAGAAGCGGTTTTACCGCTTCTTTCTGCGCCGATAAAGTTAAGCTCAATGCTCTTAAATCTGCCGCCCGACACATTGAGCCTTGCAAGATACGGAAAAGCGTTTCCGCTTATCGCAACCGAAGAATCGGAAAGTCCGAAAACCACCGTGTAAGTATCGTCGCCGTGGTAAAAACCGTCAAGATATACCGAAAGTCCGCCGCCCGTCATTTCAGGGTATGCGGCACGCAGTTTTTCAACAAGCGAAACCGATGCAAGCAAAACATCGTAAAATGAGATATCAAGCGTGTTTTTTGTATTGTCAAGGAATCCTGAAAGCGACAAACCGCTATCCTTTGAAGCAGTATAAACCAATTTTTCATCGGTAAAAGCCACTGTACCGTGCGGTGCCACAACGTTTACGTCAAGCATAGCGGGCTGAACGTCGCTTGCACTGTATCCAAGCAATTCAAGCAGTTCGGTATACGCCTTGCCCGACGGTGCTCTGCCACTTGAAAGTGAGAGAGTTTGCGTGTGCGGAGACGCCGTTGAAACCGCTACCGCGTTTGCTGAAATCGTGTAGTCGGAAAGGCGCGTGTCGCTTGCCATTGCCGCAAGCTCGGCAGCGTTTACACGGTAATCCGAGGATGACAGAAAGTATCTTTCGCCGTCTTTAATATAAAGCGCGGGCTTGCCGTCTGTAGCAAATGCAAGCAGTAGCGTGTCAACGCTTATGGCACTGTCACTGCCTGCCGCAGTGCCGTACTCACCGGTCAGCGCGTATAACACCTGATACGGGAGCGGCTTTGCAAGCGAAATAAAAATGTATCTGCTGCGCGAAATGGCGTTTTCAAACGCTTCTTTGTTGGTTTCGGAAATCTTTGCGTTTGCAGAAAGAAGATTGTGAATAGGGGCTGAAGCAAATTCAAAAAGGTCGCGCGCCGCCTGCTCACAGCCGTATGCGCCGCCTCCGCCTGCGTAGCTGATTGCGGCGTAGGAAATTGCAAGCAGATTTTTTTCGTAAAGCGCGGAGTTTTGCGGCGCATCGTTGCCTACGGCAACCGCACCGTCAGGCATGTCCGCGGCGACAATCGCCGCATTGTTTGATACAAACTGCGAGCCGCCAATGTAAATGCCTGCGAGAATCAGCATGGTAAGCGTAAGCAGCGCAATTATTATGTTTTTGAAAATTTCAATAGGCTTTGCCTTGATTTTTTCCATGCTGACCTCCTTTC
>JAZNOM010000018.1:0-18633 GCA_045580835.1 Eubacteriales bacterium | reverse complement strand
GGCGCAGGTACCATGGTTACAAGCCACGCACAGAAAGCGAGCGAAGACGATGAGTGAGATTAAGACACGCGACAAAGCATTTGTCGCAGACACATATGCACGCTTTGATGTTGCTATTACAAGCGGCATCGGCAGCGAGCTTTACGATGAAAATGACAAGCGATATATAGATATGGGCAGCGGTATTGGCGTTACCTCGTTCGGCACGGCTGATGTTGAATGGGTAAAGGCAGTTTCCGAGCAGCTCATGCGCGTTCAGCATACGTCAAACCTTTATTACACCGAGCCTTGCGGCCGCCTTGCCGAACTTCTCTGCAAGAAAACGGGCATGGCAAAGGTCTTTTTCGGCAATTCGGGCGCGGAGGCAAACGAGTGCGCTATCAAAATTGCGCGCAAGTACGGCGCAGAGAAGAAGGGAAGCGAATACAGCACTATTGTAACGCTTGAAAACAGCTTCCATGGACGTACTTTGACCACGCTTGCAGCGACCGGTCAGGAACACTATCACGAGCTTTTTCAACCGCTTACACCCGGCTTTGTTCATACAAGAGCAAACGATTTTGACGCGATGTGCGAAACCGTTAAAAACAATAAGGTTTGCGGCATACTTATCGAGTGCATTCAGGGCGAGGGCGGCGTAAATGTGCTGGAGAGTGAATTTGTGCAAAAGACTGCGGCGCTTGCCAAGGAAAATGACATTCTCCTTATGATTGACGAGGTGCAGACGGGCAACGGTCGCACAGGTGAGATGTACGCGTATATGAACTATGGCATTACTCCCGATGTTGTTTCTACCGCGAAAGGACTCGGCGGCGGACTTCCTATCGGTGCGTGCCTTATGAGCGAAAAGGTGGAAAAAGTCCTCGGTCACGGCGACCACGGCTCGACCTTTGGCGGCAATCCCATTGCCTGCGCAGGTGCAGTCAGCATTGTAGAGCGCATTGACGATAAACTCCTTGACGAGGTAAAAGCAAAGGGCGAATATGTATTTGCTGCGCTTGACGGTGCAAAGGGTATTGAAAAGGTAGTCGGCATGGGACTTATGATTGGCATAAAAACCGTTCGCCCCGCATCGGATATAGTAAAAGAGTGTAACGCACGCGGCGTTCTTTGCCTCACCGCAAAGGACAAGGTAAGACTTCTCCCCGCGCTCAATATCCCAATGGATATTTTAAAGGAAGCGATAGAAGTTATCAAAGAAGTGTGCGGAAAGGAGATTTAACATGAATCTTAAAGGCAAACATTTTTTAAAACTGCTTGATTTTACACCTGCCGAGATTGAGGGGCTCCTCGACCTTGCGGCAGAACTTAAGGCGAAGAAGAAGGCGGGTATTCCACACCGCCTTTGCGAGGGTCGTAGCATAGCGCTTGTGTTTGAAAAGACAAGCACACGCACACGTTGCGCATTTGAGGTTGCGGCGGCAGACCTCGGCATGCACCCTGTTTATCTCGAGCCTACAGGCTCGCAGATTGGCAAAAAGGAGAGCATTGCCGACACTGCGCGTGTGCTCGGTCGTATGTTTGACGGTATCGAGTACCGCGGCTTCGGTCAGGAAATAGTTGAAGAGCTTGCGGCATATGCAGGCGTACCAGTTTGGAACGGACTCACAAACGAGTTCCACCCCACGCAGATTCTTGCAGACTTCCTCACCGTGCGTGAGCAGTTCGGCACGCTTAAGGGCGTAAAGCTTGTGTACCTCGGCGATGCGCGTTACAATATGGGCAACTCGCTTATGGTAGGCTGCGCGAAAATGGGCATGCACTTTGTTGCGTGCGCACCGGGCAAGTATTTCCCAGATGAAAAACTCATTGCCGAGTGTCAGGCAATTGCAAAGGAAACGGGCGCAACACTCGAGTTTATCGAGGACCCAATCGAAGCAACCAAGGGAGCCGAGGTGCTTTATACCGACGTTTGGGTATCCATGGGCGAGCCTGACAGCGTTTGGGAAGAACGTATCAAGGAACTTTCTCCTTACCGCGTGACAATGGAACTGCTTGAAAACGCAGGCGATGATTGCGTATTCATGCACTGCCTCCCAGCATTCCACGATCTTAAAACCAAGATTGGCAAGGAAATTTACGAAAAATTTGGTATCGACTGCATGGAAGTTACCGACGAAGCGTTTGAAAGCAAACGCTCCATTGTATTCGACGAAGCGGAAAACCGTATGCACACAATCAAGGCGGTCATGGCGGCAACATTATAAGCAAAAAGGAACGCGTAAGCGTTCCTTTTTTGATGCTATTGTAATGAGGTGAATTAAAGTTTATGGGAGAAAGCGAAACTACCCCACCTGTCATTCTGAGCGTAAGCGTTGCAATCTGCGAGCGAAGCGAGTCTTAGAAAAACCTTGCAAAGCAAGGTTTTCGGATTCTTCACTGCTGCGGCTTGATGAAATTACACCGCCGTTTTGCGGCGGATGATGCGGCGGAACACGAGTTCCCGATTGCAGGTAGTAATAGCCACATTGTTCAGGATGACATGTTAGTTTAGTATCATAAACCTTTAATTTATCCTACCAACCAATCCACGGCTTCGATATATCCGTCAAAGCCTTTACCTGCGATGGTTTTCTCTGCAACAAGAGAAACATATGAGAATTTTCTGAATTCCTCGCGCTCATTTATATCCGAGATATGAACTTCAACCGTGGGAATTCCAACCGCTTTAAGTGCATCTAAAATTGCAACGCTTGTGTGGGTGTAGGCGGCGGGATTTATCACAATGCCGTCAAACACGCCGTAGGCACTTTGGATTTCGTCAACGATTTCGCCCTCGTGATTAGATTGGAAATAGTCAACTTCAACGCCTATTTCCTCGCAGTGATCCCCAATCATTTCAACAAGGTCGTCGTAGGTGTTTTTACCGTAAATATCAGGCTCGCGGATGCCGAGCATATTAAGATTTGGACCGTTTATAACAAGAATTTTCATCTTTTTACTCCCGTATTTTTTATAATCTTTGCAACGCATTTTTCAACCGTTTCGCAAGGCTCCACCGTCACATCGGCAAAGCCCTCGTAAATAGGGCGGCGTACCTCGTAGAGCTTTTCAACGGCGTTATCTCCCTGCGAAAGAGGTCTGCCGCCTTTAGCGAGCTTTTCAAGGTCGCGCTTTATGTAAAAAATCTTGCCGTTTTGGTGTAGAGCTGCGCGGTTTTCTTCACGGAGTACCGTGCCGCCGCCGCAGGCGATTACAACGCCGCCTTTTGCCGACAATTCTTTTGTGATTTTGCTTTCTATATCGCGGAAATATTCTTCGCCATGCTCCGCAAAAATGTCGGGTATCTGTTTTCCACAGCGCTCTACAATCAGCTTGTCAATGTCGAAAAACTCACGGCCAAGTTGCTTTGCGGCAAGCTTGCCTGCGGTGGATTTGCCGCAGCCTGGCATACCGATAAGCACAATGTTTTCAAGCGAACTTTGCATACGGTTTACAATGTCAACGAGTTCACCGCCGCTGTGCTTTACATTTCTAAAGTATTTGTCTGCAAACGCCGCCTGTGCCACAAGCATGGTAAGACCACCCGTGAAAGGGATACCGAGCGACTCTGCCTCGCAGATAAGGCGCGTGCGAAGTGGATTGTACACCACGTCAACAACTCCCGAAAGATGTGCAAATCGCGAAAGCTCTATGGGCTTTTTTTCGATGTTCGGATACATACCAACGGGGGTGGTGTTGATAACGATTTCGGCATCGGCAACCTTTTCGTATACATTTTCGTAGTTTGTTTCACCGCTTCGGCTTGCAAAGCTTATCTTTGCCGCGCCTAGCTTTTTTGCCGCCGCCGCAGCAGTATGAGAGGTGCCGCCGGTGCCGAGGATAAGCACTTTTTTGCCGCGCATATCAATACCTGCGCGGTTGCACATAAAGATAAAGCCGTCAAAATCGGTGTTGCAGCCGAAAAGCTTGCCGCCGCAGTTGACAATGGTGTTTACCGCGCCAATTTCGACCGCAGCGCCATCAAGCACATCGCAAAGCGGCATAACAGTTTGCTTGTAAGGGATTGTAACATTTATGCCGTCAAATTCTCTTGCGGCAAGAAAGCTTGCGACTTCCTCTTTCTCTTTTTCAAAAAGAGTATAGTCGGGATTGCCAAGCAAACCATGAATTTTCGGCGAATGTGAATGGGGGAGATGCTCCCCAAGAAGTCCGTATTGCATAAAAGCTCCTATTATGTCAGAAACTTTTTGTAAAAATATTATCTATAGCCATGGCTACTTAATAAATACTTTACAGTTTTTCTTTGGTTTTTTCTTTTTAAGAAAGAACGCCCTCGTACTATATTTCAGAATAACAGCCGAGGAAGGTGCCGCCGTCGTATTCGGCATCGAAAAGGTCAAGCGTTTCAAGCAGACCGTCTGCATAGAGTGAAGCATCAAAGTCGAGATAGAACATATATTCAAAATCCTTGCCGGGGATGGGACGGCTTTCAATTTTCGAGAAGTTTACGCCGAGTGCTGCAAACTTTGCAATAATCGAAAAGAGCGAGCCGGGGGTATGCGGCAGGGTAAACATAATGCTTGTTTTGTTTGCGCCGGGATAGATTTCAAGCTCTTTGGAAATGCAGATAAAGCGTGTGTAGTTGTTGTCACTGTCGGCAATGTTGTCCGCAATTTTCGCAAGACCGTAGAGCGCTGCCGCCGAGGGGTTGCAGATAGCTGCAACATCGTTTCGCTCACTTTCTGCAACCATTTTTGCAGCTATGGCGGTGTTTGCACATTCGGTAACCTTAACGCCGAGAGATGCGAGGAAGGAGGAGCATTGACCGATTGCCTGCGAGTGTGAGTAGACCTCTTTAATACCGCCGAGCGCTACGCCTTTTTTAGCAACAAGCGTGTGTTCTACACGGAGCTTGATGCTTTTTACGATATAGAACTTGTGCTTTTTCATAAGGTCGTAAACCTCGGTAACCGAGCCGTGGAGGTTGTTGGAAATGGGGAGAATACCGTAGCGACAAAAACCCTTTGCAACCGCATTGAAAACGCCCTCAAAACTACCCATAAACATGATATTTGGGATTGAGAAAAGTTTTTCAGCTGCAAGCTGGGAGTTTGCGCCCTCGGTACCCTGACATGCAACGGTGCAGGTTGTGGGCAGGTCGTGCGAGGTCTTTTCTGCTGCCGCTTGTATCATCGCGGAGAGCTTGCCGCCGCTTGAAATGCGCTTGCTCTGATACGAGCGCGAAACCTCGAAAAGCGTGTTGTAAAGCACCTTTGTGTAGGTTGCCATGCCGCTGTCCATGTCCTTGGTCAGCCTTGCAACAATCTCGCGCTCACGCGCGGGATAGAAGATTGGCAGGTCGTTTGCTTTTTTGTACTCTGCCATGTCGGCACAGAGAGCCATTCTTTCTTCAAATGCCGCCTTTATCGTATCGTCAAGCGAGTCGATTTTCTCGCGGATTTCTTTCATATCCATGTCAGTTTTCCTCCAAAAGGTCTAAAATACAGAGTGCCGCTACTGCTTCAATTACGGGTACTGCTCTCGCGACAATGCAAGGGTCATGTCTGCCGCCGATTTCAAGCGTGACGTTTTCTTTTGTTTCAAGATTTATTGTGCTTTGTGCTTTTGCAATTGACGGTGTAGGCTTTATTGCCACGCGGAAGATTATAGGCATGCCGTTTGTAATGCCGCCTTGGATTCCGCCTGAGTGGTTGGTTTTGGTAACCACTTTGTCGCCGTCATATGCTAAGCTGTCATTATGCTCACTTCCGTGCATTTTTGCACAGTCGAAGCCGCTGCCGAATTCAATTCCTTTTACTGCGGGAATTCCGAAAACCGCAGAGGATATTTTTCCCTCAACACCCTCAAAAAGCGGACCGCCAAGCCCCGTAGGTACTCCGGTTATTGCACATTCAATTATACCGCCGACGCTGTCGCCGTCAGCTTTCGCTTTGAGTATGGCTTCACGCATTTTTTCGCCTGCTTCATCGGATACGGTGGGGAAGGATTTTGTGCCTGCTGCGCAAATATCGCGTGGGTTTGCCATGTCAAACGGCATATCATACACGCCGCCGATCATAAGCGCGTGCGCGCCGATTTTAATGCCGCCGCGCTCAAGTATCTGTTTAGCCATGCCGCCGCCGATACAAAGAGGAGCGGTAAGTCTGCCGCTGAATGCGCCTCCGCCGCGGATATCGTTTGCACCGTCATATTTTATGTGCGCCGCGTAGTCAGCGTGGGATGGGCGCGGAGTATGGCGCAGTTTTTCGTAGTCGCGCGAATGTTGGTCACGGTTGTATATCACGGCGGTAATCGGCGCGCCCGTGGTAACGCCGTTTACGATACCGCATAAAAATTCGGGTTTGTCACTTTCTTTGCGAGGAGTTGATGTTGCATCGCGGCCGGGCGCACGGCGAAGTATAAAGCCGTAAAGCTCGTCCTCGTCAACCTTTACTCCGGCAGGAAAGCCGGTAAGCGTCATGCCTATGGCGGCAGAGTGCGACTCGCCAAATACTTCGATTTTAATTTTGTTACCCATGGATGACACTGTATTTTCCTCCGAGTTTTTCAAAATCTTCAAAAAAAGTGGGGTATGATTTGTTGACACATTCCGCGCCGCGGATTATCACGTCGCCCGTGGCACGCTGTGAAGCGATTGCGGCGCACATTGCAATGCGGTGGTCGTTTGCCGCGTCAACCTCGCCGCCCGTAAAAGAGTCTACTCCGTTGATTATAAATCCGTCGTCGGTGCCCTCTATGTCCGCGCCGAGTGCTTTCAGCATTGCAGTGGTGCTAGCTATGCGGTCGCTTTCTTTTATTTTAAGGCGGCTTGCGCCCGTGATAACGCTTTGCCCTTTGGCAAGTGCAAGAGTTGTTGCAAGCGCGGGGAGTGCGTCGGGTATGTCCTCACCGTTAAAACTTACGGCATGTAATTCCTTGCCGGCAGATTTTAAAATTCCAAGGACTTCCTTATCCTTTTGGTATGAGCTTGTATCAAGCCCGTTTACGGTAATCTCGCCGCCTATTGCGCTTGCACAAATCCAGAATGTCGCATTTGACCAGTCGCCCTCTGCGGTGTAGTCACCGGCGGAGCTGTATGTTTGGTTGCCTTTTACTTTGTAGCCGAAAAAGGTCTTTTCTACTATTATATTAAACCTTGCAAGAGTGTCAAGCGTCATATCAATATAGCCTGCTGAAACAAGCGGTGTGGTGAGGTGAATTTCACTGTCTCCGTCAAGGAGTGGCAGCGCAAATAGCAGACCGCTTATGTACTGCGAGCTTATGTCGCCGCGGATTTTGTAAATTCCGCTTTTTAATTTGCCGCTTGTTGTAATTGGTAAAAATGAGTCAGAGCAATCAGCGCCGTTTTGCCCTAAACACTCGCACAAATCCTTGAAAGGGCGTTTCGTTAGCCCGTTTTTACCTGTGAGTGTAAATGAGTCGCAAAGAGCCGCCGCAACCGGTAGAATAACTCTTGCGGTTGTGCCGCACTCGTTTGCATCGAGTGTTACGCCGCGCGGCATTTCGGTGATGCCGCAAACGTAGGCGGTATAGTCGCCGTCAGCGCCCGTGACGCTGATTTTTGCACCCATTGTGCAAAGGACATTGATAGTTGCTTTTATATCGTCGGAAAGGGTGGTAAACGATATCTTCGTTTTGCCTTTTGCAAGTGCCGATGCAATCAAAGCTCTATGTACATCCGATTTTGAGGAGATGGCACGCACTTTGCCCATAAGTTTACATGGATTGATTCTTATGTCCATTATTTTCCCGCCTCGATGAAATCTTTTACCTCGGTACGCTTCACCTTGTGAATAACCGTGTTGCCGATGTCAAGCGGAACGATTAAACTTATCGAGTCGCCGCTTGATTTTTTGTCGGAGAGGGTAAGGCTTGCAAGCAAATCTGTGTCGTAGTCCGTCGCGGAGGGAAGAGAGCAAGCGGCAAGCGCATCGCAAATCTCTTTTGCCATGCCTGCCTTTGCCATGCCCAATTTTTCGGCGGCACGTGCTATGATAGCCATACCCGTTGCAACGCCGTGACCGTGTGTCAGCGAAAACTCACTTGCCGCTTCAACCGCGTGACCTATGGTGTGACCGAGGTTTAAAAGCATGCGTACGCCGCGGTCAAATTCATCGGAAGAAACTATGTCGCGCTTGATTTCAACACAACGTGCGATAAGCTCTTCCATGTCGTTTTCTTTGTGTTTTTTAACCTTTTCAAAAAGGTCGCGGTCACAGATAACGCCGTATTTCAGCATTTCTGCAAGACCGTCCTGAACGTTAATCTCTTTAAGGGTTTTAAGCGTGTCGGTATCGCACAAAACAAGGCGCGGCTGCCAGAACGCGCCGCAAAGATTCTTGCCGCGCGAAAGGTCAACAGCGGTCTTGCCGCCAACCGAGGAGTCAACCGCCGCAAGCAGTGTGGTAGGCACTTGCACATATGAAATTCCGCGTAGGAATATTGATGCGGCAAAGCCTGCCATGTCGCCGACAACGCCGCCACCCAGCGCGATTATGATATCGCTTCTCGTAAAGTGCTCTGCCGCCATTTGTTCAAGCAATGCTTCGATAGTGGAAAGTCTTTTCCGCTCCTCGCCGTTTTCAAAAACGAAACGGCTTACGCCAAAGCCTGCCGCTTCAAGCGATTTTGTAAGCTTTTCGCCGTAGAGCGGGAAAACGATATCGTCGGAAACTATCATCGCATTGCAAAGCGGCAAAAGCGCAGAGATTTTCTCCCCTGCGCCTTCGAGCAGACCTTGTCCGATATGAACTTCGTATGATGTGCTTGTGTTTACCTTGATGATTTGCATTTTGCAAAATCCTTTCAGAGATTTTCGGATTTTATCTTTCTTTCGTTGCCGCTTGCAAGCAGAGCGTGCATTTCTTCGCGGTCACCGTTATCGAGCGCGGTTTTGAACTTTTTAAGATTTTCGATAAGCTCGCCCGTTACTCCGGAGAGATTGTCGCGGTTTTCAAAGAAAAGCTCGGTCCACATGTCTGCGTTAAGGCGCGCAACTCGCGTCATGTCCTTAAATGAGCCTGCCGAAAAGCCCTTGTGCTCGGTCGCATATTCGCCGTGTACATACGCGCTTGAAACAACGTGTGCAAGCTGTGACGTAAAGGCGATAACCTTGTCGTGGTGGTCGGCGGAGGAGATTGTAATTCTGCCAAAGCCGATATCGCCGAAAAACTCGGAGAGAGTCTGCACCGCCGCGTTGTCGGGGCAGATGTCGGGGCAGAGAATCATTGAAGCACCGTCAAAAAGGGAGGCAAACGAGTGGTCAAAGCCGCTGCGCTCAATACCTGCCATTGGGTGACCGCCCACGAAGCGTACTTTTTTGCCTTTAAGCGTGTCGCCAAGGGCGTTAAAAACCTCGTTTTTAACGCCGCAGGTGTCTACAATAATAGCATTTTCTTTAAAATTTTCGATATTGTTCTTGATAAACTCAATAGTTGCGGCAGGGTATAGTGCCACGATTACGATATCAGCGTTTTTTATATCGTCGGCGGTGCCGATTTTTTTGATTGCGCCGCAGTCGATTGCTTCGGCAAGGGTTTCTTTGTTTGTGTCAAATCCCACAACATTGTGCATGGTGCGAACCTTCAGCGCCTTTGCAAGCGAGCCGCCGATAAGTCCGAGACCTGAAATAAATATATTCATTTTGTTTATCATTCCCTTAATTGTCAAATCTGTATGCAAAAGGTCTTACTGCTTCAACAGCTCTCATAACATCGTCAAATGCCTCGGGTGTGAGCGACTGCTTGCCGTCGCAAAGAGCTTTTTCGGGATTGTTATGAACTTCGATAATGAGACCGTCTGCGCCTGCTGCCGCTGCCGCGATGGACATGGGCTTTACAAGTCTTGCAACGCCCGTTGCATGGCTCGGGTCTATAACTACGGGCAGGTGTGAGCGCTCCTTGAGTACGGGAATCGCGCAAAGGTCAAGCGTGTTTCTCGTGGTTGCGGTTTCAAATGTGCGGATACCTCTTTCGCAGAGGATAACGTTTTCGTTGCCGCCTGCCATAATGTATTCTGCGCTCATGAGAAGTTCTTCAATTGTGCTGGAAAGACCTCTCTTGAGGAGGATGGGCTTTGACTGCTTGCCAAGCACCTTGAGAAGTTCAAAGTTTTGCATGTTGCGTGCGCCTACCTGAATAACGTCAACGTTTTCAAAGAGAGAAAGCTGGGATGCATCCATGATTTCGGTTACGATGGGCAAACCCGTATTCGCCTTTGCCTTTTCAAGAAGTTCGATGCCCTCTCCGCGCATACCCTGGAAAGCGTAGGGGGATGTGCGTGGCTTGAACGCACCGCCGCGGAGCATTGCCGCACCGCTTGCCTTAACTGCTGCTGCAACTGCACAAATCTGTTCTTCACTTTCAACCGAGCAGGGACCGGCGATTACTGCAAAGTTGCCGCCGCCGATTTTAATGCCGTTTACATCTACAACGGTGTCCCTTGGGTGGAACTTTCTGTTTGCATTTTTATAAGGTTCGGAAACGCGCTTTACATTTTCAACGATTTCAAGTGCGCCGAGGAGGTCGATATCAATTCTTGATGTATCGCCAACCAGACCGAGAATGGTGGAGTTTGTACCCTCGGATTTGTGGATGTCAAGTCCTCTTTCTCTTATCCAGTTTTCAAGCTGTGTAAGTTGAGCTTTGTCTGCATTTTGCTTTAAGATAACAATCATGGTTTTTCTCCTATATTATTATATAATAAATTTTTTTTACAATCAACTTATAATAAAATTTTGTTTTAAAGGCGGACATGTGCCGACTTTAAAACTCCTTAAAAGTCGCGAGCGGTTGAGCGAGTCGCGAGACTTGCGACTTTGTAACCAAATGAAAATGCGTGCATTTTCATTTGAATATAATTAAAAGGGCTTACAGCAGTTTTGCTGTAAGCCCTGTGTATACAAAATAAAATTTTATGCACATACAGATTTACGAACAGCAAAACAAGCCTTATCTACATAATAGATAAAGCTAAAATAAAAGTATGCAAATGTGCTGTTCATAGAGATGTTATGCACGTCTTTTATGACCTTTCATTTGAAATATGTTAAAAGTATAGCACCGTTTTTTTTACAAGTCAATAGTTTTTTGAATTTTTATTCATAAAAATCGCCCATCGAAACTCGATGGGCGATTTGGTTTAATTATTCAGCTTTGGGCTCTTCAACGAGTGCGTCCTTCATGGAGAGGTTCATGCGGTTCTTTTCGTCGGTGCCGAGGAACTTAACGCGTACCTTCTGACCAACTTCAACCTTGTCCTCAACCTTTTCGATGCGCTCTTTTGCAATCTTGGAGATGTGAACCATGCCCTCCTTGCCGGGAGCAAATTCAACAAACGCACCAATCGGGATGATTCTTGTAACGGTGCCTTCGTAGATTGCGCCAACGGCAGGCTCAAATACGATACCTGCGATAATCTCCTGTGCTGCATAAGCCGCGTCGCGGTTTACAGCGGAGATATATACGGTTCCGTCATCTTCAATGTCAATCTTCGCGCCGGTGTCAGCAACGATCTTTTGAATTACCTTACCGCCGCTACCGATAACCTCACGGATCTTGTCGGGGTTAATCTTCATGGTAATCATCTTGGGAGCGTATTCGGAAACGTCAGCTCTGGGTTTGGGAATAGCCTTAAGGATGATTTCGTCGATGATGTAATCTCTGCCCTTGTGGGTAACTGCAAAAGCTTCCTTGATAATTTCGGGAGTAAGACCGTCAATCTTAAGGTCCATCTGGATGGAGGTGATACCCTTGTGAGTACCTGCTACCTTAAAGTCCATATCGCCGTAGAAGTCTTCAAGACCCTGAATGTCGATCATGGTCATCCATCTTTCACCCTCGGTGATAAGACCGCAGGAGATACCTGCAACGGGAGCCTTAATCGGAACACCCGCATCCATAAGTGCAAGTGTAGAGCCGCAAACGGATGCCTGCGAGGTAGAACCGTTGGAGGAAACAACTTCTGAAACAAGGCGCATTGCGTAGGGGAACTCTTCAACGGAGGGAAGTACGGGAACGAGCGAACGCTCTGCAAGTGCGCCGTGGCCGATTTCTCTGCGTCCGGGGCTTCTTGCTGCCTTTGCTTCACCTGTGGAGTAACCGGGCATATTGTAGTGGTGCATGTAACGCTTTGCAGTCTGCTCGTCAATACCGTCAAGCTCCTGCGCGTCGTCCATGGAACCGAGAGTTGCAATGGTGAGAACCTGTGTCTGTCCGCGGGTGAAAAGACCGCTGCCGTGTACACGGTTGATAAGACCAACCTCTGCTGCAAGAGGACGGATTTCGTCAAGACGGCGGCCGTCTACACGCTTGCCGTCTTCGAGGAGCCAACGGCGAACGATCTTCTTCTGAATCTTGTAGATAAGCTCGCCCATAATTGCGCCGATTTCGGGATACTTTTCCTCAAACTCTGCAACGATAGCGTCCTGAATCGGAACCATGCGCGCGTCGCGAACGTTCTTATCATCGGTGTCAAGCGCATGCATAACGTCCTTTTCGCAGAAAGCGAAAACTTCGTCGAACATATCGTGGTCAAGCTCACAAGAGGGATACTCAAATTTGGGCTTGCCGATTTCAGCAACGATGGAGTTGATAAAGCCGATAAGTCCCTTGATTTCCTCGTGAGCGAGCATGATAGCATTAAACATATCGTCATCGCTGACTTCGTTTGCGCCTGCCTCAATCATAACTATCTTCTTTTCAGAAGCGGCAACGGTAAGCTCCATGTCGCTTACCTCGCGCTGTGCGAGAGTGGGGTTGATAACGGGCTTGCCGTCAACCATACCAACAAACACACCGCCGATAGGACCGTTCCACGGAATGTCGGATATAGAGAGTGCGATGGAAGCACCAATCATGCCTGCGATTTCGTGGGAGCAGTCAGGGTCAACCGCCATAACGGTGAGAGAAATTGCAACGTCGTTGCGAAGGTCCTTCGGGAAGAGAGGACGGATGGGGCGGTCGATAACGCGGGAGGTGAGGATTGCCTTTTCACCGGGGCGACCCTCGCGCTTTAAGAAGCCGCCGGGTATTTTGCCGGCTGCGTACATTCTTTCTTCAAAATCTACCGAGAGTGGCAAAAAGTCAATGCCGTCACGGGGCTTTTCGCTTGCGGTTGCGCATGCGAGAACTACGGTTTCACCGTAGCGAACAAGGCAGGAGCCGTTTGCAAGACCTGCGATTTTACCGGTCTCGATTACGAGAGGTCTGCCTGCGAGAGTGTAGTTAAACACCTTGTAGTTTTCAAACATTTTTCTTTCCTCCAATTTTTATTTTTTGTTTTTTGGCGGAACGGTTTAGCAATTAAATACGCCGTTTTTCACCGAAAAAAAGCATATTTAATGGCTAATCCCTCCGCCCTTTTATAGAGAATAAACCGAAGCCACTCGCGTGACTTCGGTTTAGTTTCTAACAAATAATTACTTACGAAGACCGAGCTTCTCTACGATTGCACGATAGCGCTCGATATCCTTCTTCTGAAGGTAGTTGAGAAGGTTTCTTCTGTTACCGATCATCTTGAACATGCCGCGGCGGCTGTGATGGTCCTTGGGGTTGGACTTTAAGTGCTCGGTGAGGTCGTTGATTCTCTTGGAGAGAATAGCAATCTGAACCTCGGGAGAACCGGTGTCACCCTCGTGGGTAGCATAAGTAGTGATGATTTCCTGCTTTACGTCTTTAAGCAACATGATAAATCCTTTCTGAAAGCGCGAAAGTCCGCTTTCACCTATAAAATAATTTACCTCAAACTAAGCCAAGGGTTGGTGAAAAAGTGCCTCATGGCACCGCTATCCCAAAGCCGAGTTCCGGTATTGCTCGAAAATTATACCACACATTTTTTTATTTGTAAAGACTTTTTTGAAAAAATCTCCTAAATTGGTTATTTCAATTGACAAAAGCTCGCATTATTGTATAATAATTGTAGAAAAGTTATGGAGGCGTGATATGAAACTGTTGAAATTTGTTTTGTTTATGTTAGTTTTCCCGTTTGCTATGTGTATATGCACATCAGCCGCCGATGCGGTTGTTTATGTCAATGCTAACAGTACAAATGACGCGGAAAACGGCACGGCGCATGCGCCGTTTAAAACGCTTGAGGCGGCGGTTGCTTTTTTTGAGGGGAGCAGCGGCGGAAAAATAGTTGTATGCTCTTCAATTGACTTTGCTGATGCGACAGAACTTTCATGCAAGTGTGACGGAAGCATAACTGTTACCGCTGATGCGGAGGGTCAGATTAATTTTGCCGGCAAGTTTTATATCAACGCACCTTTAATCTTTGAAAATATAAAGCTTAATTTTACAACGGATACTCCGATGATTTTTTGCGAGGGCAATAATGTCACCTTTGGAGAAGGCGTTACAACATCATATATCAGTACTGCGCCGATAATCCACGGCGGTACCTACGGTGGAAAAAGCGGCATGACGCAAAAGAAAATGTGCTTTTCCGACTATACAATTTCGGTTAAAAGCGGTACGTGGTATTATGTCAAGGGCGGCTCTTACCGTGATGCGGAGGGTCAGCCGGTAGGCACGCTTTCAAATGTAACCGTTGATATTTCGGGAGGTACGTTTATATCAAACAGGACGGGTGCTTCCGACAATGCGGTGATTTCGCCGCTCGGCTTTGATGCACTGCTCGGCGATGCGACTTTAAATATCAGCGGCGGTTCTTTTGCGTGTTCGATTGTCGGCGTTGCACGCCCCGGCTACAATTCCACTACTTCCAACAACCAATATGTTAAAGGCAATATCTGCATAAACATCAGCGGCGGCACGTTTACCGGCGGTGATGTCCGTGCAGTGCAGGACAGCGTTGCAAGCGAGATTGACGGAGACTTTTTTGTAAATATCAGCGGCGGAAGCTTTAAAAATTTCGGCGAGGTTGACGGTGAGTGCGTAAACGGACTTGCGATAGCCGATGTGAAAAGCGGCATTTCCGCAAAGAATGTAAAGCCGCTTGTCACTGTTTCTTCGGGCGGCACGGCTGTTGTGACCGATGGCGGCGTTATACGCGTTAAAGGTGCTATAAACAGTTCCGCACTTAAGATTTCGGGCGATAAAAAGGTAATTATCGAGGGCGCGAGTGCCGATGCATCAATAACCATTGACAATGTTTTGTATGTGGGCACAAATACAGAGATAAGAAATGTTGCGCTTAACGGCTACGGCACCGGTATAATAAGCTGCTCCGACGGCAAAATCCTCATTGACGAAGGTATTACGGGCAACGGTATTGCGCTTAAAAACTTCACCGATGCAACCGTGCGCTCGGGACTTTTTGCATACATCAAGGGCGCAAGAGAAAAGAGTGTAAAGCTGCATATTGACGGCGCAACTGTTACCGGCGACGTTGTTGCAGTTGCAAACAAATGCAATGAAAACGGATATGTGCTCCTTACCTCGGGTACTGTTGGCGGCAACGTCTATGCCTTTGAGTACAGCGGCAACGAGGGCGCTGTGCATATACTCACCGATGATTTTTGCGGCAAGGTGGGAGTTGCAAAGTATCCGACAGATAAATGTGTAAATGTATTCGGTGCGGTTGCACCTGCGACCGCAACCGTAGATTATAAGGGCTGCGTAAATCGCAACGCATCTCTTGATGCGGTTTTCGTGCGCTCCGGCGGTGAGGGTGACGGCTCATCCGCGCTTTCTCCGATGGGCGACCTTGCGGCAGCAGTAGACAGTGCAAACGGCAAAACGGTTGTTGTTTGCGGACCCCTATATCTCAAAGCTACAACCTCTCTTCCTGCGGTAAGCGGAAAAACCGTTATTACGTCAAAATACATGGGGCTTGATTACCGTGATTTTACCGATGCGCACATTGAGCTTTCTGCGGGACTTTACATTGGTGGCAAAACCGTATTTGAAAATGTAGATTTTCTTGCTTTTGAAAAATATACCTTCCTTTCTGCCGAGGGTCACGACCTTACAATAGGCGAAGGCGTAGAGTGCAGAATTTTCGAGGGGAAGCGAGTAGAGAAGTATCCGTCGCTTGTCGGTGCAAGCCATGAGAAGACCGTTTCGATAAACAGTGTCAACCTCACTGTTTTAAGCGGCACTTGGGGTACACTTGCGGGCGGCAGTTATCACACATCGGACACCGACACAAAGAATTATACCGTCACGGGCGATGTCAATATGAATATTTACGGAGGCACTTTCGTTGATGGGGTTTACCTTGCGGGACGTGCTAATGTAGGCGGAAATGCTACGTTTAACATTTACGGCGGATGCTTTGAATGTCCCGTTTACGCCGCGCACGACAATGACACCACCGTTAACGGAGATGTGAAAATAAACATTCAGGGCGGCACATTCTGCGGCGATATTTATCGCTATGGAGTGGGCAACAGCTTTACTCTCAATATGGCGGGCGGCGATTTTAACCGTGTGGGCATTGTAGATGTCGGCGGCGGCACTCTCAATGTAGGAGAGGGCATAGACCTTGATGCAGAGGTTTTTGGGGTAGGGCAGTACCAAAATCCCACGGCAGGCTATGCAGACCCGTCGGTTGTTTACCACGACGGCTGGTATTACTATTCCTTTGCCAAGGACTATCTCGGCAAACCTGGACTGTGGATGGCAAAGGCGGCTAACATTTACGATATCGGAAATGTGCGTCCTACTCTTATATGGGCGCAGGCGACAAGCGAGCATGAAACTGTGGTAAAATCTCTCTGGGCGCCTCAGCTTTATTTCCTTGAGGGAAAATGGTATCTTTATGCCACCTGCGATGTGGGGCTCGAAACAACTCTTTCAAACGGCAGGCGCATGCCCGTTGTCTGGCGCGCGGAAACGGATGACCCATATGGCAAATATGAGTATCTCGGAGTTATAAAAAATGTAGATATGGATGTAGTCAGCTACAACTCTCCGAGAATTATAAAACACGGCGGAAAGCTGTACATGATAAACGGCAGCTTTTTCAGAGAAGAGGACTGCACAAATCAGCATATTCAGCGCACGTTTATAAGTGAGCTTTCCGATCCTATTACCGTATCGGGCAAGGCGTTTGTTATTTCGTCGCCTATGTATGATTATGAAAAAAACATTATGGAGGGACCGTTCCCCGTATATTCGCCTTCCGGTACTCTGTATGTGATTTTTGCGGCAGGTCACACGAGATCAGACGAGTATTGCACAGGTATTATGCGCTTTAACGGTACCGAAAAAGACAGTCTGCAGGATGCATCAAAGTGGGAAAAATTTTCCGAGCCGCTGCAGTTTGCAAGCTATGAAAACGGTGTATATTCTCCCGGTGCAATGGTTGTGACGACCACTCCTGACGGCAGCGAATACCTCGCGGTATATCACGCGAAGGAATATCACTATTCTGCGTATACCATGCGCCGACTTTATGTTCAAAAACTTTGGTTTGAAAATGATTTTCCCAGAGTCGACGCCCCGCAGCCGACAGATACCGTGTTTGAGCTTGCGCTTAACAAAATGCCGCTTTCAAAAAGAGTGCAAAACTACTCATTGAGGGGTGTTGCTGCTCTTGAAGAGGTGGATTTGCCAAAGGGAGAAACGGAATATATTCCGTGTCACATCTACGGAGATGTTAATTTTGATGAAAAAGTTAATCTTCTCGATGCACTCAACCTTGCAAAGATTATAGCAGGCGGATCAAAGGATCCTTTTGAGCTTGCCCGCGCTGATACAAACGGCGATGGCAATGTTAACGTTTCCGATTTGCTGAAGCTTTTAAAAGATTTGCTTAGATAAAAATAGCGCTACGGTTTTTCCGTAGCGTTGTTTTTTTGAAAGAAAGAAATCAATCCTGAGGCTATAAGCAGTATTGCAAAAATACTCTTTAGTATACCTCCGCTTATGTTCTGCGCAAGCATCGCGCCGAAAACGCATCCAATTATTCCAAATCCGCAGAGGTATATAAGTCTTTTTATTGGCAAATCGCGGGTGCGCATGTGAATAATCAGTGCAAATGCGGTTGCAAAGATAAAAAAGTACAGGTTTAGCCCCTGTGCCGCAAGCTGCTCATATCCGAGCAGCATCGTGAGATACACTACAAACAGACCGCCGCTGCCGACCCCCATGCCGCAAAGAACGGCTATCAAAAATGTTGCAAATATCATCACTCACCTCAAAAGCATAAGTATGCCGCTTATTGTTATTACAACTGCAAATAACTGCTTTAGCTTGTCCGAGGAGATTTTAGTCAGCAAAAACGCGCCGAGGCAACCGCCGAGGGCGGCGGGGGTGCCTACACGCAAAATGTCCGATATGCCGAGCGCGGAGTTGCCCTTGTAGAAAAAGAGAGACACCACGCAGAAAAACATCACCGCGGTTGACGACAAAATAAGGTTTTCTTTTGCGCCGCGCCCGTAGAGCGCACCGAGTATGAAATACAGAATTATGCCGCCGCCCGCGCCTAGCAACCCGCTTAAAAAGCCTGCTCCCACGGCACCGAGCGCAAGCAAGGTGATTTCTTTTTTTGACGATACTTTTTGCATGGTTTTCTCCTGTAAATTAAAGTTTAGAAGTGCAAATTGGAAACTACAAATGTGTAGGGCGGGGGCTTGCTCACGCCGCCGATACAACATCAATCCGTGGCTAACGGCGGGAGCAAGCCCCCGCCCTACGGGTGTGTTTGTCGCTATTCGCATAGTGTGCTAAACTTTAATTTATTTTACTTGAAATTATAATTATT
>JAZNOM010000017.1:0-2115 GCA_045580835.1 Eubacteriales bacterium | reverse complement strand
CATAGGAATGTTTGTTCTCATCATTCGGTTGGCAAGAATACGTTTAGTGGGATTAACAGAGGGGCCGCCGATGGGTTTCATATTTTCTGTAAGTGCAGGGCCTTTATCTCTCGGCTCACCTGAGCCGTTGAATATACGACCCAATAAATCTTCACTGAAAGATACTCTCATTTCGTGACCGAGAAAGCGCACTTCATCTCCTGTAGAAACGCCCTGACCACCGGCAAAAACCTGAAGAGAAACAATATCTCCCTCAATTTTATTAACCTGAGCCAAGGACTTGCCGAAGCGTGTGTTGATCTGTGCCAATTCCTTATACTTAACATCATTTGCTCGGACAGTGATAATGTTACCGGTAATAGATTCTATTCGATTATATACTTTATTCACTCTCATTCACCGTCCTTTAATAGTTTTTCAGTCGGTGCGGCTAATTTACCGTCACCTTTTCGATACAATTCATCGATCTCAGATTCTGCTTTTTTAAACGCTTCGCTCTCAAACTCGGTGTAATTCCAGTCGATGAATTTCTGGCGCATACGGTTAAAGAAGCCTCTCGCATCATCTTTATTTTGAAGAGCATAATTACTGCCTAAAATATATACAAGTTTATCAGTAATATAACGCTGGCGCTGTTTTCCGCAGTTTGCTTCAACCAGATCGAAGGAGTTCTGCTGCAGATAAACGGCATCGAGCATTTCGGATTTTAAATAGGTAATGTAATCAGAAAGAGTAGTACCTTCTTCACCGACAACCTTCATCATTGAGCCGATCTCGTCACCGTGATGAAGAATGCTCTTGCAGAATTCCAACTTTTCCTTGTCAATAACGCTGTTATATTTCGACCACGAGATAAGCGGGTCGATGGCAGGATACTTTCTTGCATCCGAACGTTCACGAGAAAGACCATGGAATGCACCTACAACCTTTAAAGTCGCCTGTGTTACAGGCTCTTCAAAGTTACCGCCTGCAGGGGATACAGTGCCGCCAATGGTAACAGAACCGGTACTGCCATCGGGGAGACGAACACAACCTGCTCTTTCATAAAATGCCGCAATATAAGATTCAAGGTATGCAGGGAAAGCCTCTTCACCGGGGATTTCCTCAAGTCTACCCGACATTTCACGCATCGCCTGTGCCCAGCGAGATGTTGAGTCGGCCAACATAAGAACATCAAGTCCCATTTGGCGATAGTACTCAGCAAGTGTTACCGCAGTGTAAACCGAAGCTTCACGGGAGGCAACAGGCATAGAGGAAGTATTACATATAATAATGGTTCGTTCCATAAGCGAACGGCCGGTTTTGGGGTCGGTCAGTTCGGGGAACTCAGTCAGTGTTTCAACAACTTCACCTGCACGTTCGCCGCAAGCTGCGATAATAACGATATCTACATCCGCATATTTTGATGTGGTATGCTGTAGTACCGTTTTACCTGCACCAAACGGTCCGGGAGTGCAATAGGTTCCGCCTTTTGCTACAGGGAAGAAAGAGTCGATAAGACGAACCTTGGTTTCCATGGTTTCAATAGGTGCCAATCTCTCACTATAGCATTTTACCGCACGTTTAACAGGCCACTTAAACGACATCGATACGGGTATTTCACGACCACGCTCATCGGTTAAAACTGCAATCGTTTCCTTAACGGTATATTCGCCCTTTTCGGCAATGGATTTTACCGTATAGTTTCCAAGAAGATAAAAGGGAACAAAAATTTTGTGTGAAAACGGGCCTTCGGGAACTGTGCCGATATATTCGCCTGCACGAACAACGTTGCCGACTTGTGCAGTCGGTGTGAACTCCCATTTCTTTTCCAAATTCAGTCCGTCTGCGTAAATTCCTCTTTCCAAAAACCAGCCTGCTTGCTGAGCTAAAACAGGAAGCGGATTTTGCAGTCCGTCATATATCTGACCGAGCAATCCGGGGCCAAGATCTGCCGAGAGCATATCTCCCGTAAATTCAACCGTATCCCCACATTGAATACCATCGGTCATTTCATAAACCTGTACTTGAGCAATGTTGCCTTTTATACGGATAACCTCGCTTTTAAGGGCGGTATCACCCACAAAAACATAGCATATTTCGTTCATAGAAACGTTGCCGTCAAACTCTACCGAC
>JAZNOM010000016.1:0-4586 GCA_045580835.1 Eubacteriales bacterium | reverse complement strand
AAAAAGCCCTTGCCGCATTTTGTTTTTTACACAAAGTGAAAAATTATTTCTATTTATTCCCTTCGCTTTTATTTCTTACTTGCGATCTGACGTGTTTGTCAGCACTCTGAGGGTATCGCACAGTGATACCCTTTAGTTATTACTTTCCAAAAAGCTTCTTCAAAAGCCCGCGGAAAATGCGCGGACTTTTTACGGTTATAATTTTCATTGCGCCTCCTGAAGGGGCGTTATTTTAAGGAGAAGTACAGACACCCTATCCCAATGATGACTATAGCCTCGATAACTACCAAAAAACCGTCGGGCAGAAAAAAGGACATCAGCAGTCCGAGTCCGAAAGCCAGAATTGTAAGCCCGATAAATTTTGCGCCGCATTTAAGATTGTTCACATATACTCCTCCTTTGCCCTTTTGTTAAAAGTATATGCAAAAGCAACGATTTATGTTACAAAAAACCGTGACGGCAAAGCCGTCACGGTTTTTTTATCTTACAATCGTACTTATTGCCTTGCCGTTTGCATCATAGGTAACAACCTTGGTCTTTGTGCCGTTATTTGCCTTGATGTATTCATAGGTGATATATCCCATGAGATTATCGGATGCGTCATAGGTGCTTTCGCGCACCTTTTTACCCTCGTCGTTATACTCATATGTAACGCGCTTTTGCACGTTGCCCGCCGCATCATATAAGATTTCGAGAGTACGCTTGCCGTACTTTACATTATATGTGAGGTAGCGGAGCAGATTTCCGTTTGCATCATACTCGTTCTGTCTGCCGTAGCCGCGAATCTCGTCAATGTTGGTGAGTATCAGCTCTTTGCCGTTGATTGTACGGTAGGTTATGGTGTTGGAGAGGGTTTTTGTGCCGTCCTTTGCGATGTTGTAGTATTTAACCACCTTGTCACTGCCTGAAACCGAGGTTTCGGTATAAATCTCAGGCTCGGCAGGCTTCGGAGCCGTGGTGGTAACGGTAGTTTTTGCAGTTGTGGTTGCTGCAGTAGTCGTTGCAGGCTTCGGCTTTGGCTTTGCCTTTGTTGTGGCAACGGTTGTAGCCGCAGTTGTAACCTCTTCGCGTACGGTGCCGTCATCGTTATAGCGAATGGTATTTCCGTCCTTGTCGGTCTCGGTATAACCGTCGCGATAACCTGCCGGAGTAAAGTGATGCTCGCGAGTAAGCACAACCGCGCCGTTTGCATCATAGTAATTGCTGTAGGTAACGCCGCCGTATGCATTTAGCGTATGCTCCTCGTAGTTTTCGCCTGCAAAAACATACCTCATGCCGCCAACCATCTTGTTTTCCTCATCGTATTCAAACACGGTGGTGGTGATGCCTTCATCGCCGTATATGTTTTCAACTTCAAGCTTGTCAGCCGCGTTGTAAAGCTTGTCGCAAACCACTTTGTCGTCAACATAGATATACAATGTGCGCGAAAGCTTTTCGCCGTCTGTTCCATAAAGCACTTTTTCGCTCATATTGCCGTTTTCATCGTAGGAGTAAACCGCTTTTGTACCGTCGTCAAAAGTCTCCTCGTCGATGCGCTCGGTTACTACGGGAGCGGTTGTTTCAACAGCGGTTTCCGCACCGCCGAAAATGTCAACAATTGAGCCGCTTACATTTTTGGTTTCTTCGGTTTCGTCAGGCTCCGAAGTCAAATCGGCAGTTTCAACCACAGAGGTGGTCTGCTCGGTATCACGGTCACGGTCGGGAACACCAAAGTTTGTAATCTGGTCATAGATTACATAACCAAGTGCGCCGAGTGCACAAAGCAATGCAAGAATTATAATAATGGCAAAAAATCCTAAAATCTTTTTTTTCATAAAAACTTCTCCTAAAATTTTCTACCACTATTATATTGTTTTTAACCGCGTATTGTCAAGTTAATTTTAAAGCACGTAAAGATAAACCGAAAAATAGTGGAATATAGAGCCTGCAAGCACGAAAAAGTGCCAGATTGAGTGCATATATCTCACCTTTTTCATTGCGTAAAAGAGAATACCGACAGTATAGAAAACTCCGCCCGTAAACAGCAATATAAGTCCGCCCTTGGCAAGAGATGCAACAAGCGTGCCGCTTGCAACCACTATGCACCAGCCCATGCCGATGTATAAAAGCATCTCGATTTTGCGGAATTTGTCAAGCATTACCGCGTCAAATACCACGCCCACCGCGGTAAGCCCCCACAGCACGCCGAAGAGTATCCAACCCATCTGTCCGCGCATGCTCACAAGCAGATACGGAGTGTAGGTGCCCGCGATAAGCAAAAATATCGTTGCGTGGTCGAAAATGCGGAAAACCTTTTTAGCCTTTTCGTTTGTCAGTGCATGATAAAGCGTTGACATGGTATACAGAATTATCAGCGATGCGCCGAAAATTGCCGCCGACACTACGGCATATACATCTTTATGATTTGCCGCGCGTACCACCATTGTCACAAGCGCAACAACGCCAAGTGCCGCGCCTATGCCGTGAACTATCGAGCTGAAAATCTCCTCGCCAAGAGTATACCGTCTTTTTTCTACAATTTTGTTCATTTTATTACCTCACCTTGTTTTCAAAACCATGTTATCACATTATCACCACTTTGTCAAGAGAATATGCATACGATGGCTCAATTTTGGAGCGCGAGGTGTATTGTGCAAACAAAAAGTCCCGCCGAAGCGGGACTTTTTAAGTTTAATTACTCTGCTGCTTCAACTTTGTCGAAAAGCTTTACAACATAGAGGGTGAGAATGCCGTCGTCTTCGTTGAAGTTACCTGCTGCGTAGAGGTCTACACAAACCTTTTCGGCATCTTCAAAGTAGGTATCGTCAGCACCCGCGATGAACATATCATCGCCTGCCTTGTCAATGATGTACTGGTCAAGAACATCGGTGGTAGGCTCGGTAATCTTTTCAACCGCGTTGAGATCGCTGATGCCATATGCAAAGTAGTCAACGTTCTTTTCGTATTCTACCGAAGTTGCATCCCACGCGTTATCTTCTACAAAACGCTCATCAAGTGCGAGCTTGCCGATATCGTACTTGTTATGGTCAATATCGGATACATCGAGAGTGATAACGGTTACATTGATTTCTGCAATAGCTTGCTTTGCATCAAGGCCAAACTCGTCAACGGTGATAGAGCAATCGTCAACAAACTTAACATTGCTCATGTCAACAGCTTCAAACATTTCATCGTCGTCTGCATCCATATTGAGAGCGTCGATAATCTTGTCGCCGATATCCTCGTTAACCACGTTAAGCTCGCCGTACTTATCCATCTGGAGAACAAGACCTACGAGTGTTTCCTGATCGTCAATGTTAGTGTCGTCAAGATCGTCAACGCTGAGCTTGATAGCAGAAACTGCTCTCATGGTTCTGAGGTTGAAGAGGCCTGTTACGGTAAGCTCGTATGTGCCGTCATCAAGTCTTGCTTCCTCAACGCCTGCACCGTTAAGACCTACGTAGTAGGTTTCGTCGCTTCCTGCCTTTGCAGCATCGGACCACTTTTCAACATCAAATGTTGCGCCGTCATTGTCGGTAATCTTTACAGAAGAGTGATTATAGAACTTAAGAACGATAAGCTTGCTTGTAGCGGAGTAGAAGAAACCGCCGGGAACGCTGTCGCTTGTGCCGGTAAACTTAATGCTGTTGTCCGCGCCCTGAAGACCTACGCGAACGCCTACGTTGTCGTTTTTATCAATTACAACGATAACAGTGCTTGCAGAAATAGTAACGCGGGCAGGCTCAACGCTTGCCTTTCTGGTAGACTCGATCTTGTTTGTCTTGTTGCCGTTGTCGGAGAAGTAGAGACCGTCCTCTACCTTACCGTTATCAATCATACCCCAGTCGCCGGTGTCGAACATAGCGGAAACATTATAAACATTGCCGCTCTTGCCGCGAACTGCAAACATACCACCATTAAGAATTTCGGTAATTACCTTCTTAAAGTTGGCGCTGCCGTTATACTGGTCGCCAAACGCAAGGTAATTCTTGAGTTCCTTCTTGATATCGAACTTAAATGCAAATTCGTTGTCCTTGTGGTTAAATGTATAATCGCCTGCACCGTCGCCGGTTACCTGAATAGTGCCGTTGGAGTTACCGCCGCACTCAAACTGTGCAATTTCAGCAAGCTCCCACTTGCCGTTTGTGGTATTAAGAACTGCAACGGTAATGTTGCCGTTGTCGGAAACGTAGATACCGTAAGTATCGGCAATCTTCTTTGCATAATCATCTTCGTCCATCTTAAGAAGCTCTGCCATCACTTCAGCCTTGGTGGTGGTGATGATGTAGTTGTGCTTTGCACGGTAGTTGGAGCCGTTGAGAGGAGTCTGAATATAGATAACGTTATCGTCTACCGCAACGTACTGTGCATTCTTTTCGCCGCTTACCATAGCAGAGAGATACTCGTCTGCAATAGCAGTGCCGTTATATACGGGAAGCTCTTCGCCTTCGGGGAATGTGAATGCACCGGGGATGCTGTAGGTGTAGGTTACACCGTCAATCTTAACGGTCTCCGCCTTGTCGCTCTTGGAGGTAAGGTTGCCGCTCTTGAGCGCGCCGCAGTTGTAGCCAACTGTGAGCACGTTGTCAAGTTCGTTATAGTAATAG
>JAZNOM010000015.1:0-15587 GCA_045580835.1 Eubacteriales bacterium | reverse complement strand
CCCAAAGTGTGCGCCTTCCTTTGTGGTTGCTTTTACTTTGATGTAGCGCACACTTCTTTCGTTGCCTTGCAACGAGAGGGTTCGATTATGCAGCCTGCTGCTATAAAAACAAAAAGCACCTCTACGAGGTGCTTTTTGTTTTTATGGGGTGAGCGGTGGGAATCGAACCCATGACCTCCAGGGCCACAACCTGGCGCTCTAACCAACTGAGCTATACCCACCATAGGGGGAAAGTTTTGCCCCCGCCGGGAGCTGTTGCCTCCGGCAGGTTGCACTGGCGTGCCTTGAGGGGCTCGAACCCCCGACCTACTGCTTAGAAGGCAGTTGCTCTATCCAACTGAGCTAAAGGTACATCTAACTGCCGTGGCAACGACAGTTATTATAACAGTTTTTTACGCGATTGTCAACAATTTTTTGAAAATTCTTGTCAAAAAATTATCGGCAGGCATTTTGCGTTTGTTGCTTTGATGTAATCATCGGGAGAAAGACGGATTTGCGAGCCTATTCTGCCGCCTGAAACCATGATTAAATCATACAAAATGCAGTTTTCATCAATAACGGTGGGATAGTCCTTTTTCATACCGATTGCAGTGCATCCGCCGCGGACATATCCCGTAACCTTTGTAATATCCTTAACGGGTATCAGCTCTACCGCCTTTTCGCCAACGGCACGCGCGGCAGCTTTAAGGTCAAGCTCCTCAGCAACCGGAATTACGAAAGCGAAATATCCGCCGCTCTTTCCCATTGCTACAAGAGTTTTAAAAGTTGACTCTTTAGGCTGACCGAGTTTTTCGGCAAGGTGGACACCGTCAATAAACTCGTCACACTCGTATGTGATAACCTCAAAATCAACACCAAGCGTTTCAAGAATACGCATGGCGTTGGTCTTGACATCTTTTTCTTTATTCTTTGCCATTATTTTTTAATACCTGCTTTTTCAAGTGCTTCAATTACATACTGCGCATACACATGCTGACCTATCGTATTGGGATGCAAGCCGTCTGTATAGAACGTTCTCATCTGCGGTACTGCCTTTTCCCCGTCAATTACCGATACATTATGTGCTGCATATACCTCGCGCAGAATCTCGTAAACTCGTGTAAAAGGCATGCGCTCGGGACGGCGGTCCTCATCTGCACGCCATACGGGAAGAATGCCAAAAATTCTTGCATCGGGATAAATAGAGCAAAGTTTGTCAAAAAACTCTTCTGCCGCTGCGCGATACTTCTCTTCATCTTTAAGATAGCGTCCCCAGTCGTTTGTGCCGTATGCAACGGTGATAACATCAGGAGTAAAAGGAAGCTGTTCATCAAGGCTTTCTGCAAGGAACACATAGCCGCCAACGCCGTGATTTAGATACACCGCATCAAAATGACGCGCAACAGTAGTTGCATAGCTCATCGAGGTATAATGCGTATCATAACCGTGAGTAATCGAATCGCCGATTGCAAGATACTTAAGTCTGCCCTCGGTAGATGTGGGGATAAATTTAGCTCCGTCATCTAAAATAAAGTTCCATACCTCAAGACCGCAGGAGTAAGGAAGGAATACACGCACTCTGCGCTCCTTCTTCTCGCCAAACTTATAGAAAAACTGGCGCTGACCTTCGCTGTCCGCGTATGTAAAAAGCGAATGTACCATTACATCGCCGTCATACAAGTCGATTGACAAAAAATTGCGGCTTGTGCGAGAGATAACATCAAACTCAAACGCAATAATCTCGCCGTCATAAGTAAAATCAAGACAAACACCTGAATTGCAAGGAGGTTGTCCTATAAAATTGCGGTTTTTGTAAACCTCTCTTTGCTTATCGGTAAAACGTACAAACTCTGCTCTGCCGTTTGCGCGTGTGCGCACATCAATACAGTTTGTCGCAATACTCTTGATTTGCTCATTATTAAGTACCATTTTTCAACACTCCTTCATAGTTAAACGGCGGAATAAAGCTTTCAGACACACTTTCTCCGTCTTGTAGAAAAATATTTTTAATACCGCACATAAGTGCGTAATTTACAACCTCGTTATACTCGTCCTCAGTTACTGCACGCGCAATTTCATTAAAAGCGCAGTTTTTTGGAGGAGTGTATTGACGCATAATCGAAAGATATGCGTTATCTTTGCATACCTCGTCAAAAACATCAATGACATCCTTTGCGTCAGCTATATTTTCGGGAAGCACCAAATGTCGCACAATAACTCCGCTTTTCAGCAACTCGCCTTTAAAAACGCATCTTTGTTTTTGCCGCATCATCTCTTTTAGTGCCGCTTTTGCAACGGCTGGATAATCAGGTGCATTTGAATATTTTTTTGCCACGGACTGCGACATGTATTTGAAATCTGTAAGGTATATATCGACAAGTCCGTTGAGCGCACGCAAGGTTTCAACGCGCTCATAGCCGCTTGTGTTATAAACAAACGGCAACTCAAAGCCATTTTTCTTTGCCATTTGCATGGCTGAAATAATTTCATTTGTATACTGCGTTGGTGAAACCAAGTTAATATTGTGAGCACCTTTTTCTTTCAGTTCAAAAAAGATTTCGCAGAGCCGCTCCACGGAAATTTCAAGACCGTCACCGCCGCTTGAAATTTCACGGTTTTGGCAGTAAACGCATTTCATAGGGCAATGTGAAAAGAAAACCGTTCCACTTCCCTCATCACCTGAAATCGGCGGCTCCTCCCACATATGAAGTGCGGCGCGGGCAACTTTAAGCTTGCCGTCTGCGCCGCAATAACCCTTTTCACCGTGAACGCGGTCAGCGCCGCACTCACGCGGACAAATTTTACAGTTCATTATCTAAATATCAAATACAAAATCAAAATATGTAACGGGTAGAACAAATAGAAAGCGTACTGCCATGCTTTTTTCGCACATTTATTCTCGGGCATTCCGCTCTTTCCGTTATACATAAGAAGGAATCCGAAAGCAACAAGTGCAAAAGGCTGAATAAAGGACATAACATTCCAAGAGTCGGCAAAGAAATACGAAAGTACAGGAACAGTGCTGATATTAACCGCGGTAAGACGATATATCGCAACAAGAATACACCTAGCGATAATTCTCCAATAAGCAAGCACCGCCGCACCCATAAACAAGAAAGGCATTTTTTCTCTGTTTTGAATATCAAAAAGACCAAACAATGCTACCCACGCAACACCTACGGCGCCGTAGTCAGAAGTTATAAATCCGGCAAATGCACAAAGAACAAATAAAGTAACCGAGCTAGCCGCCCATGCATACTTATCAAATTTTTCAGTATAGTATCTGTGCAAGCAAAGGAACAAAAGTCCAAGCAATAAGGTGAAGAACACGTTATCAAAGCGAAAATCAGGAAGCAAGCCGGACAAGCTTATAAGAGTAACTTTGCCTGAAACGAAAAGATCAAACGGTACTTCTGAAATTATTGCAAAAGCAAAAAGGCGAAGTATGTATTTTTTAAGATTCTTCGTATGTTTAAAGCCGTTAGCTATCAAAAATGCGAAAATAGGAAATGCAAGTCTGCCTATAGCACGGCAAAAATAATATCCGCCGCTGAAATTCATGGCAGCAAAAGTACTTGAGCCAATGGCAAAGCCAAGATGGTCAATAAACATAAATAATATTGCAAGTATTTTCAGAGCAAGAGTCGACATATTCATTCTGCCCCCTAAGTTTTTTGATTTGATTATACCATATAAATCCGGACATGTGAAGTTTTTTTGAAAAATACGATAATTTATTGACAGAAAATCCAGCAATGATATAATAAAAATAAGTAAAATGTGGTGGAGGAGATAATGTTTTGAAAACCTGGAGCAAATACATAAAGCCGTACAAGCTTTATTTCATTTTAGGTCCGCTTTGCATGATAGTAGAGGTACTCGGCGAGGTTATAATGCCGAAGCTTTATTCACTTATCGTAAAGCGTGCCGAAACAAATCTTACTGCAGACACCGGCTCTGTCTGGTTTGTAATAGGCATGGCTGCGCTGATGATAGTTGTTGCCGTGCTGATGATGCTTGGGGGCATCGGCGGCGCGTACTTCGGCGCAAAAGCGTCTGTAAACTTTGGCAGCGACCTACGCCTTGACGTTTACAAAAAAGTGCAAAGATTCTCCTTTGCAAACATCGACAAATTCCAGACAGGATCACTTATCACGCGTCTTACAAACGACGTAACGCAGCTTCAAAACTTCGTTAACATGCTGCTTCGCATGTTCCTCCGTACGCCCGGTATGCTTATAGGCGCACTGATAATGACAATAACGATTAGTCCTAAGCTTTCTACCGTACTTGCAATTTCTATACCTATGCTCGCCATTCTGCTTGCGGTTGTTATGCGCGTGGCTTTTCCGCGTTTCGGCACAATGCAGTCAAAGGTTGACGAGCTTAATAACACCGTTGGCGAAAACCTGACCAATATGCGAGTTGTAAAGTCGTTTGTGCGCGAGGATTTTGAAGAAGAAAAATTCGATGCCGCAAACACCAATCTGCGCGACAGTGCCATGCGTGCAATGAATGTGATGATTCTAACCCAACCTATTATGTCGCTTGTGATGAACCTCACAACCCTTGCTGTTGTTTGGTTTGGCGGCAACATGGTCATTTTCGGCGACCTTGAATACAGTGATTTTAACGCACTTATCACCTACATAAATCAAATTCTCATGTCGCTCATGATGGTAACGATGCTCTTTATGTCATCCTCGCGTGCAGCGGCTTCGGCTAAACGTATCAAAGAGGTTTTGCTTGAAGACCCTGACATTAACGATGACTCTGCATCTCACAAGGAAAAATCCGTTACAAACGGAGAGGTCGAGTTTAAGAACGTAAGCTTCCGCTACTACAAAAACTCTCCCGACTGCGTACTTGAAAACATCAGCTTTAAGATATACGCCGGCGAAACACTTGGCATTATCGGCGGCACCGGCAGCGGCAAATCCACTCTTGTTTCGCTTATACCGCGCCTTTATGACACTGATGGCGGCGAGGTGTTGGTTGACGGCACAAACGTACGCGACTACTCACTCTATTCTTTGCGTGAAGGCATTGGTATGGTACTGCAAAAAAACCTTTTGTTTTCAGGTACAATAAAAGAAAACTTACGTTGGGGTAATGAAGAAGCAACACTTGACGAAATGAAAGAAGCTGCTGCAACTTCGCAAGCACACGGCTTTATCGAAAGCTTTACTGACGGTTATGACCACGAAATTGAGCGAGGAGGCGCCAATGTTTCGGGCGGTCAGAAGCAACGTCTTTGCATCGCACGTGCGCTACTAAAAAAGCCGAAAATTCTGATTCTTGACGACTCGACAAGTGCGGTCGACACCGCAACCGAGGCAAATATTCGTCACGCGTTTGCAACAACGCTGAAGGACTCTACCAAGATAATTATTGCGCAGCGTATCACATCCGTTATGGATGCTGACAGAATTTTGGTGCTTGACGACGGTAAAATCGCAGGGCTTGGCACGCATGATGAACTTATGGCAAGCTGCGACGAATACAAGGAGATTTACTCGCTCCAGATGGAAAGTAAGGAGGTGGCGGCAAATGGCTAAACGCACGTTACAAGACCTGCAAAAGCAGTACAACTCATCTACCACTCCTGAAAAGCGAAGCGGTATGCCACCAATTGGTCCAAGACGCGGCCCCGGTGGTCCCGGCGGACGTGGAATGCCAGTATCCAAGCCTAAGGGCGACACAAAAAAGATTGTTGCAAGACTGCTCGGTTACATCGGCGCATACAAGTATCTTTTGTTCGCAGCACTTACTTTTGTTGGTCTTACCGCGGCTTCCAGCACTTTTGCCGCTTATCTTCTTCGCCCCATTCTCAACATCGTTTCGGGCGAAGAAATGGCAGATGCAACCGTAACCGATAAGTTTAAGCGTATCATTTTCTATCTTATTGTTTTGCTTTGCATTTATATCGCGAATATCATTGCACAGTATGCACAGGCAAAGTTAATGCTCCACATTTCGCAAAACTCCATGAAAAGGTTACGCCATGACCTCTTTGAAAAAGTACAAAAACTTCCTGTCAAATTCTTTGACAACGAAAGCCACGGCGAAATCATGAGCCGTTTTACAAACGATGTCGATAACATCGCTACGATGTTCGACCACACTCTGACAAGTCTTGTTGCGGGTGCTATTACATTGGTTAGCACATTTTGCTTTATGTGCTACACAAACATCTGGCTTACGCTAATTACGGTTATATTTATTCCAATTTTTATTTTCGGCGGTCAGGCAATTACAAAGCGCTCAAGAAAATACTATTCCTCCCAGCAGGCAGCGCTCGGCGCTGTAAACGGCTATGTTGAGGAAAGTGTTTCGGGCGCAAAGGTTGTAAAGGTGTTCAACCACGAAGAAACCTGCGTTGACGAATTTGCACTGCTCAACGACGACTTGCGCCACAAACAGATAAATGCACAGTTTTACGGCGGCATTATGGGTCCTGTTATGGGTAACACCGGTCAAATAAACTATGCGCTGACTGCAGGAGTTGGCGGCGTACTTTGTCTGCTTGGCAAATTTGACCTTGGTGGTCTTGGCATTTTTGTAACATATTCAAGGCAGTTTGCGCGTCCAATTAACGAGCTTTCAATGCAGATGAACACTGTTTTCTCTGCCCTTGCAGGTGCGGAACGCGTATTTGATGTGCTTGACCGCGCCGAAGAAGAACCGGATGCAGCCGATGCGCTTGACATGCCTGACATGAAAGGCTATGTTAAACTCAACAACGTAACCTTTGGTTATGTTCCGGGAAAAACAGTACTCAAAAACATTTCCCTCTATGCAAAGCCCGGTCAAAAGATTGCATTTGTAGGCTCGACAGGTGCAGGCAAGACCACAATAACAAACCTTTTAAACCGTTTTTATGACATTGAGTCCGGCGAGATAACTATCGACGATGTTAACATTCGCAACATCAAACGTGACGTGCTGCGTAAAAACATTGCAATGGTGCTTCAGGATACGCACTTGTTTACCGGTACAATTATGGAAAACATCCGATACGGCAGACCTGATGCAACTAACGAAGAAGTTATTGCGGCTGCTAAAACCGCAAGCGCCCACAGTTTTATCATGCGACTTGAAAACGGATATGACACGGTTATTACAGGTGACGGCGCAAATCTCTCGCAAGGTCAGCGTCAGCTTTTAAACATTGCCCGTGCCGCTATTTCAAAAGCTCCGATTCTGGTACTTGACGAGGCAACAAGTTCGGTTGACACAAGAACCGAACGGCACATAGAGCACGGCATGGATCGCCTTATGCAAAATCGTACAACATTTGTTATCGCGCACCGCCTTTCAACAGTACGCAACGCAAATGCGATTATGGTACTTGAAAAAGGTGAGATAATCGAACGCGGCACCCATGACGAGTTGCTTGCTCTTGGCGGCAGATACTATGAGCTTTATACCGGCAAAAAAGAATTGGATTAAAAGAAAGAAGGCATCCGATGGATGCCTTCTTCTTAATGTAAATTAATGTTTACCTTCCATTTGAGGCTTGCGGTGGCTCATAAACTTTGTTTACATCAATGATTCTTTTCCGTCAGCCACATTGCCGCACCGATTAGCATGCAAACAAACGGGTATTTGCTTAAAAACAATATGCTCCGAGTCGCAAAAGCAATATTAATAGTAAAGGCTTGAGGAGTAATTGCTATAATTATTACGGCAATTGCAAGCAGTGCGGCAATGCAACATACCGCAACCAAAACTATATGAACGTATTTTTTCAACTTAAAGTTTGGCTTTTTCAGATTTAAAAACACGTTTCCCGCCTGCATCACAATCCAGCCAAGCAGCCCCATTAAAGCCGGAACAATCAAAAAATCTATTACCCATATCGGCCATATAATATACTTATATTTAAACAGTTCGTGTAATATCGGGGAAAAAGCAAGTATCATAATAAAAATACTCACCCCTATACATGCGGCTATAACCAGCTTAATTCTCTCTCTCTTTCGCTCCGGATGCTCTTCCCCGCCATACAACAGCTCTTCTAATTCAACTTCAAGAATTTTGGAAACGGAAATTAAGATTTCAATATCTGGGCGAGATTTTCCGTTTTCGTAATTTGAAACGGTTTGCCTTGTCACAAAAAGCTTTTCGGCAAGTTCATCCTGCGTCATCTTCTTGCGGATTCTTGCATAACGTATATTTTTGCCTATATCACGCATAAAACCACTCCTTTGCTGACTGAATTGTAACACAAATACAATAATTTGTCACGCAAAGAGTCTTTGCATACACAAAAAGGACGCTTGCGCGTCCTTTTTTGTAAAGTTTTAGCCTTGTGCCACAACATACTTCAAAACACGAAGTACTGATAACAGATTAAGATTGCCGTTATCAAGACCGTCTTTGAGCATAAGAACAGCATCTTCGAATTCTACCGTTCCGTCTTTATCATAGTCCATATAATCAACAGAATCTGCTTTATATGCCACAGACTTTGCTTCCGCACTGTTGATATTAATCGCAAGATTGCTTGCAAGTGCGGTAACGCCAAAGGTAATCTCACCCTCGCCGAGTGCTGCAACATCAACATCCTGAGAAGTAGTATTAATCTCATAAACCTTTGCAGCCGTTCCATCAACATAAACGGTCAAACGGTATGCCTTTGCTCCGCTTACTGCACCAAATGTCGCTGTATTTTCATTCCATTCAAGACTTGCGGGAGCTGCAAGTTCCGCTCTATCGCCGCGAAGCGTGTTATTGAAAGCAGAATTTGTCTTTGAGAACATCCAGTCAACAAGACCTTCTGTCTTTGCTGCCTGTGACCATATATTATGTCCGCCGCCTGCAATTTCGGTATATTTTATAGTTGTGCTGCCGGCATTTTTGATTGCATTTACAAGTGCGCGTGTAGCTTCTACGGGAAGTGTCGCATCAGCATCACCGTGGAAAGTCCAGATGTTTTGATGTACATAGCGTGAAGCGATAGCATCGGTTCCGTCATAAAGCTCACAGCCCGCAAGAGGTGCCGCTGCCGCGAACACATAAGGATAACGCGCGGTAAGGCTCCATGTAGCGCCGCCGCCATTGGAAGAACCGGTTACATATATGCGTGAGGTATCAACTCGGTAGTTATTAAGGAAATAGTCAAGAAGCTCTACAGCTGCATTGAGATAATCTCCGTTTTCGTATGCGCCGCTTTCAAGCTCTGCGGCAAACGCCGCACTGCCCGCATAGTTAGACACCCATTCTCTCGGGCTTTTTGCACACTGCGGCGCAATCATGATACAATCATACTCGGAATTAAACACCTCGTTATTGAGCGCTGCACCGTTTGTGGTAAGCTGGGTTGTGTTATCCGTTCCGCGAGAGCCGTTACCGTGCATATAGAGGAACACGGGATAATTCTTTGCGCTTGTTGCATAATCTTCAGGGATGTAATAACGATAAGGAAGAGAAATACCGTTTGATGCGGTAAATGTACCGTATTCAAATTCGTCATTAGGAACCTTGGTAGTTATGCTTCCGGCATCTGTAATGATAGATGTGAAGTTAGACGCCTTTGCGGCAAGTGCTTCGCCATCGGCATACTCGGACACATCCAAAACAGATGTACCGCCAGTTGCGACAGTACCGTCTGCGCTGATAAAGTTGGTAAAGTCGCCGCCGGTAACTTTGATATTAAGAGTGCTTGAAACAACAGCGGTGCTTCCTGTAATTATCTTACCGACAAAGGTACCGCCACTTATTGTAATTCTAACATCGGCACCACTGCCTTTGTTTGCCGCACCGGGATAGATATTATCAATGGTACCGCCTGAAATATCAATATGAGCCATACCCTCAAAAACCTTGTCAACCTGACGTGAATATCCGCAAATCATAAACTTGCCGCTTTTCACCGTAATATGAGAATCAAGGTCTGTTGACACGGTATTATACTTGTCAGCGCCGGACTGTACACCGCCGAGAATACTTGCAGCCTGTGCAATTGTAGAAAAATCGCCGTAGTTTACGCACTCAACGCCCTCGTCCATAACGATATCGTTAAACTGTGCAACAAAAAGAACGTGGTTATAGCTCTTCGCCGTGTTGCCGCGGAATGTTACATTAGAGAACGTAGTAGCACCGTTCAAAATATAGCGACACTGTGCGATATTGATTCCGTAATCTGTACCTGTACGATAGTCATTTGTACCATACACCTGTGTTACGGTAACCTTGCCGCTATGCGAAGGCTCTGTAAAATGGTCAGATACGGTAACTTTGCCGACAACGACAACAGTGCCGCCGTTGTCACCGAGTGCAGCATATGCCGCGTCAAGTGTACCAAGGGGAGTTTCTGCACTTGCACCGTCACCCGCTCCGCCGTCGGAAACATAAACAACGTTTTCGGCCGCAAAAACCGTCAGGCTAAGCATACAAAGCACTAAAGTGAATAACAAAACAACACTTACTCTTTTCATTTCACTTCTCCTTAAGTATATTTATAATTATAGTATAACATTGTAAGCCGGCAATTGCAATGCAATATTTATGCAGTATAGGTAAAAAAATTAGTACTGTCGGCGCAATAAATATGCAAAAGCAGCAAAAAGGACGCTTGCGCGTCCTTTTTTATGTAGTTATAATTATTTATCTATTTCTGCATCGGGAGCGTTCTTTTTAACGCTTTCAATACCGTTAAGGCAGCTATCCTTGGTGGTATAGCCCTCAGAAGTAGCGATAACTTCGCCGTTCTTTGCCTTGAGTCTGAATCTGTACTCGCCCGCTTTGTCCTGATATACTTCGAACTTGGGATGCTTTACAGTTTCGAAATTCTCTACTGTCTGGTCCTCAACTTCGCCAACACAGTTCTTGCGAACGCTTTCAATGCCGTTAAGGCATGCGGACTCGGAAGAATATACTTCAGAGGTAGCGATAACCTGACCGTTACCTGCCTTCAAATCAAACTTAACTCCTGTAGAAGTTTCTTTAACAACAAACTTGCCCATTGGATTAGTCCTCTCTTTCATTGACATGAGGTTAAAACAACCTTTTCTGTCTAAATTGTAGCATACGATTTAAAAACCGTCAAGTATTTTGTAGAAAATGTTTAAATTTTTTCAAAAGAGCTACACAAAAAAGCTTTTGTTTTTTCACTCTTGGGATTGCCAAACACTTCATCGGGAGTTCCCATTTCCTCAATTACGCCGTCCGCCATGAAAATAACCTTATCCGATACATTGCGGGCAAACTCCATTTCATGCGTAACGATAATCATTGTGTGATCCTCGCCCTTAAGTCCCTTTATAACGCGCAGTACCTCACCGGTAAGTTCGGGGTCCAGAGCGCTTGTCGGCTCGTCAAAACAAAGAATTTCAGGCTGCATCACAAGTGCGCGCGCTATAGCAACACGTTGTTGTTGACCGCCCGAAAGCTGACAAGGATAAGCTGTGCTTTTTTCGGAAAGCCCTACCCTTTCAAGAAGTTGCTTTGCTTTTTCCTCTATTGCTTCTGTTTCTGCCCTTTTATCGTCGGAAGAAAGCTTTTTATTTTTCAGTGCAAGCTTCGGTGCAAGCGTGAGATTATCAATTACACTGTACTGCGGGAAAAGATTGAACGACTGAAATACAAGGCCGAATTTCAGTCGTTTTTCACGCATCTGCGCCTCAGTATATTCAACACCTGCTTCAAAAACGGACTCGCCGTCCACATAAATACTACCGCCGTCAGCTCTTTCAAGCGAATTAAGGCAACGAAGAAGCGTGGTTTTTCCGCTTCCAGAAGAGCCGATGATTGCAAGCACTTCACCCTTTTCAAGGGTGAAGTCAATGCCTTTAAGAACCTCGGTTTTACCAAAGTTTTTCTTAATATTTTTTACTTCGAGTAACGCCATGCTCCGTCCCCCTTAAACCTTGTAATAATCGAGTTTTTTCTCGAAATATCCGAAAAGGAGAGAAAGCAAACCTACAAAAACAAGATAGAAAACTGCGGTATAGAATAGCGGCCACATAAGACCGTATGCTGCAAATTCCTGAGCCGCCTTTATAAGCTCCACTATCATGATTACTCTGGCAAGCGCGGTATCTTTTACAAGCGTGATAACCTCGTTTGACATAGGCGCAAGGATACGCTTTACTACCTGCATGAGCACTACCTTGAAAAAGATTTGTGTCTTTGTCATGCCGAGTACCTGACCTGCTTCATACTGCCCTTTTGAAATGCTCTCGATTCCGCCGCGGTAAATCTCCGAAAAATAGCATGCATAGTTAATAACAAACGCAGCTATAACCGAGCCAAAGCGAGAAAACAGAGGAGTACCGAGCAAATATCCCGGTACATAAAAAACTACAATAACCTGAAGCATAAGCGGTACGCCGCGTATTATCCAGACAAAAATCTTTGTTACAAAACTAAGCGGCTTGAACTTTGACATGGAGCCAAAAGAAATCACCAAACCTAAAGGAAGCGCTAACACAAGTGTTAGCGCAAAAATCAGGCAGGTTTGTTCAAGTCCTTTAAGCAAGCTCAGCGTAACTTCTACAAAACCCATACTATTTTATTTCCTTTATGTTTTTGGAGGCTTATTCAATAGTTTCGGAAACATTAAGAACGTTTTCAAAACCGTACTTTGTTGCAAGCTCCATAAGCTTGCCATTTTCATCAAGCTGCTTGATAGCGTCGTTTACTTTAGCAGTGAGGTCGCTTCCCTTCTTAAAGCCGATAGCGTAAATCTCGGATGCGAGTTCAATATCCTCTACGATTGCAAGGTCTGCATAGTCGCCGTTGCCGCAAAGGTTTTTAGCGAGAAGGATGTCAACTACGATAAAGTCAACCGCGCCGGACTTAACCTCGGGGAATGCATCAATCTGCGCGGGAGCAGTGTTTACCTTATCGGTAACGCTCTCGGCATAAGCAGCACCTGCACTGCCGCCTTCAGCACACGCGCTCTTGCCTGCAAGGTCAGCTTCGCTCTTGAAGTTTGCAAGGTTATCAGCCTTTACAACGATACACTGCTGATTGAGCATGTAGCCGTAAGAAAAGTCTACAAGGTCGCTTCTCTTAACGCCGTTGTCGCTGGAGTTAGCGGTAAAGCCGTTCCAGATACAGTCGATTGCGCCGGAGTTAAGCTCGTTATACTTCTGCTCCCAGTCGATTTCCTGGAAAGCTACATCCATACCGATAATTTTGCCGACTTCCATAGCGAACTCGGATTCAAAGCCGGTCCAGTTACCGTTTTCGTCTTTTTCGTTCATATTTTCAAAAATGGTAACGCCGCAAACGAGGGTGTTATCATCTTTTTCTCCGCATGCCGCGAAGCAAAGTGCGCACATTGTAAGTGCAAGTACGAGTGCAAGAATCTTTTTCATTTTAGTGGTCTCCCTATGTAAATGTAATTTGTTTTATCACTTTAGCGTGCTAAACTGATAACATACTAACACACGCAATAGCTTTTGTCAAGGGGTTTATGAAAAAAAGTTGAGAAAAAGAGAAATTCCCCTCACATTTCTGCGAGGGGATCCTTACAATCAAAGTACGGCTGTTTTTAATATTCTAATAACATCAATCAAGTTTACTTTTCCATCGCCGTTCATATCTGCGTTTTCAGCAGTTGTATCATTCAAAAGCGCACTTAAAGCTGTAAGACAGTCAAAAATGTTTATGACACCATCGCCGTTGATATCACCTGCTGTTCCTATAACAGTCAAAACAAAGGTTTTTTCTGCAGAAATATCAGAATAGCTGATATTTGCCGTCAATGTTACGCTTATATTTTCATTTGTCCGCGTAACTTTTCCGTCCGCTGCAACTGCATTTTCGTTATCGGAAGACCAAGTAATTGTGCTGCCGTAAGCGCCAATGCTGTCAAACTCTAAATCGTTGTACACTGCAGACGCTTTTTCGTTATTTGAGTACCAAATTTGCAAAGCGGCAAGGTCACAGTCAACTATTGATTGTGCCTTTGAGTATTCACCGTTAGATGATACGATATCACCGTTTGCGTCTGACGCATTAATTGTATCATTTGTAACGCTATATGTAATACTCTCCGTCGCGGAGGAATTTGAATATGCTTTAGAATAAACGGCATTATCATTTGTTACCACAGTAACCACAGACGGTGTCGACTGATTCTCTGCAACAACTCTAAGGTCGGAATCTAACGTAGTGACAACTACGGCATTCGATTCATTATCTACGGTTACCATATAATCACTTTTGTCCGATGTACTTGTATAACCGTCTGCTGAATTATAGCTACCTATAACCTCTCCGCTATTGTCAACAACGCTAAACGATGATTCTTTATTGAATGAATACTGAACCTGATAAACTTCGCTGTTTTCTTTAGCAAGTTCATTTACCCAATATTTCACAACACTTTCTCGCATAGAATCGGTGTCAAGCTTCTGAATAGCTATGGCACTGTTTGCCATATTTATAAGTGCCAACCGTTCTTCGTCATCAATATAAAATGATGTTGTTGCATACCAGTTTTCCATCAATTCATCGGCTAAACTACTGTTAATAGAATTTCTAATCATGTTATAGCCGGTAGCATCAATTACATTTCCACTTTCGTATACTATCGAATCGTATACAGACGGGTGCTTACGCTTGAAATAGTAATTGAGCATAAAATACTGCGATTCTTTTACGTCAACAATGGTGTCCATTATTTTTTTACCGCATTTCAACAGTTGAACATAAAAAATAGTTGCCGGAGAATACTGGGCAATCAAACCTGTACCTTTAAGGTCTTTGGTATACGAATTTACGCCTTTATACAAATCATAAATCATTTCAGCAGAATCGTTATAGGTTACTACTTCTTCAATAAGCTGTGACATGGCATCTTTGCCAATTTTCTTTAATGATTTGTTTTTAATCTCTTCAAAAACTTCGCTTGGAATTCCTGAAAACGCCGCTATGCCGCTATCTCTTAACGCAACTACATCCTCGCATATTACCTCATAGGCTTTCTCAATACCGCCCTCCGCAAGAACATCAGGGATATAAGTGTCTTTAATATATGATTTTGCGACCTTGTACACATTTTTCCCTGCAAGTTGAACCAGTCCGCAGGAATACGCGTTATACAAAACGGTGGCTATAGGATTACGCTCAACATTTTGAGCATAATCTGAATATTCCGCCATGATTTTCGCTACTTTTTTGCGTGTTTCGGACAGATTGATTACATCTGCACTTGATAAATACTCGTTTTCCCATTGGTTCAAGCTTTTTTGAGTGGAGTAAAGCATGATAATGTCGCGCATTACATCAAGTGTTGTATATTCGTCACGTGTCAACACTACAGACTCGTCTGCATAAACCGCAGTGGGGATACATTTGTTAATAATCTCTTTTGCCTTTTCTTTGGTTATTATATCTCCGTAACCAAATTCCTCTGCCCACGCCTGCAATTCTGCGATATATTGCGATTTGAAGATTGAGGGTGTACCGGGTAGAGATTTATCACTGGATATTAAAAATCTACTCGGATAGGAGAGTGATACATGATATGGGAAAGGAGTGTCAAGCGCAACGAAAGTAATACTGTTTTCTTTTGCATAGGTTTCTGCCGTGCTGTCAGTGTAGCCGTATAGAGAAACCAAAGATGCGCAATCGCTAAACACACCATAACC
>JAZNOM010000014.1:0-32791 GCA_045580835.1 Eubacteriales bacterium | reverse complement strand
CAAACACGTCAGAGCGCAAGTAAAAAATAAAAGCGAAGCGAACAAATAGAAATAATCTTTCTCTTTGTGTTAAAAACAAAATGCGGCAAGGGCTTTTTAAGCCCTTGCCGTTACTTGCTTTTTTGGATTTTTGTCTCTACCGTACACATGTACGCCGACGAAACAAAAATCCAAAAATCTGCCTGCGTTTCTCATCCTCCACTTAGCCTGATGACTTTGTCATCAGGCTAAAATGACTCCTTTCGGAGTCATTTTTTATTATTTTTTCTTCTTTGCTACAATCACAACTACCGCTACTGCTATAACAACAACGGCAATTACAACAATTATAATGGGATTAAATTCACCGTTTTCAGCAGGTGCTTCAACCGCTGCAGTAGTTTCTGCCGCTGTAGTTTCAACCGCCGCTGTAGTAACTTCGGCAGTCACAACGGGAGGCTTGGGGATAGAAACTTCACCGTTTACAACATCAAACGCATTGGAAACTACCATGTGTACTTCTGCACCATCGAGAATATTTAGGGTTACTGTACCGTCAACCAAATACTGCTCATCAGCAACGCTCTTGCTTGCAGCTGCTATGATACCGCCGCTCACATTTACAGTTCCCTTGCCCATTATATTAGTAAGCTCAAGTTTGTTTACTGTACCGCCGCTTATATTTACAATGCAATCGCCGTTAAGTCTAAAAGAGCTGTTGCTGGAGGTATAAAGAGTTGAAACTTCGCCACCCGAAACATTGATTTCAGCATTGTTTGCAGTACTGCCGTTGCAGGGGCCACCCATAAGAAGATTTACTTTTCCGCCCTCTAAGCTAATATGAGAAGTTCCGGTGTAAAAAGCATCCGAAGCACCACGGCTAAAACCGGAAACTACATGATATGTACCGCTCTTTACGGTAACATAAGAATCCTTGTCAACAGTCTTGCCCTCTGCCGCAAGTGCAGCTTCGGTATCTGTCTTCATTCCGTCAAGCTGATGACCGCCGAGAAGATATGTCTTTTCGGGAGTGATTACATTTTCACCCATTACAATAGGATTGAACTGCGCAACGATAACTGCGCCGTTTTTAACGTTTGTTTCGGTAATCTTGATGTTTTCAAAAACAGTTTCACCGTTAAGATACCAACGGTTCTTTTCGCACTGGAAAACGAACTCACCGCCGGTAACGGTAATAGGTGCAGAGTGTGCAGGTTCAACGAACGGCTCGGCACTTGTATAAGTTTCTACAATGTGAACAGTGCCGCCTTCATCCGCAATTGCCGCAAAAGCATCGTAAATGCTGCCCATTGGAGTCTCGGCAGTAGTTCCGTCGCCGGTTCCGCCGTCATTTACATAAACGTCCGCCGCAGATATTACAAAAGCCATTGCCGCACAAAGAACAGTTAAAAAAAGAATAGTAAAAAGTTTCTTCATAATGCCCTCCAAAATATAGTTTTATAAGCATATTATACAACTAATGTGCAAATATTGCAATATATGAGAGGTGCAATTTGTTTGTTTTAATCGTTATCCTAAACTAATATTTTATAAAAAAAACGAGCTCAAAGAGCTCGTTTTTTTAGATTACACCGGATTATTTCTTTTTCTTTGCAACTACTGCTACAACTACAATAACAGCTACCACTACTACTGCAATAACTACAATAATAATGGGATTAACGCCGCCCTCTGCAGGAGCTTCGATACCTTGAGTGGTTTCCACTGCAGCGGTAGTTTCTGCAACCGCAGTGGTATCCTCAGGAATATCAATTACAGGAAGCTGGGGAACAAAGATTTCACCGACAAATTCATCAAACTTGTCAGCAAGCATCTGAGAAACCTTTGCGCCTTCAAGCGCGGTAAGAGTTGTTGTACCGTCAGTAACGAGATCAGTAAGATTTTCATGGAGCGACTTTTCTGCATTAGTGATGATACCGCCGGAGGTTTCGATATTGGTCTTGCCAAGAACATTGTTAATCACAAGATTTGCAATGTTACCACCGCTGATGTTGATGTTAGCATCACCAACAACCTGTGCCATTACCTGCGCTTCACCTGCAGTGCGAACACCTGCAAGGATATCGCCGCCTGTGATAGTGATGTTAGCACCGCCGGAGGTGGCATTGCAGTTAATGTTACCGCCGTAAACGGTCTTCATTGTACCGCCATCAACCGTAATATTAGACTTACCGGTGAAAGCAGTAGTGGTTGTTCTTGCTCCATCATCGCCACGGTTAAAGCCTGCAACGAGGTGATAAGAACCGCTCTTTACAGTAACATTTGAATCCTTATCGGTAGCGAGACCGAGAGTTGTTACCATCTCTTCAAGTGTCTTGTAATCGTCAGTCTTCTGGTAGCCGCCGATTACATAACCGCTGGTTTCGGGCATAGTGATACCTTCGCCCATAACAAGAGTGTTATAACGAGCTACAAAAAGCGAAGTGGAACCTGCACCGTATTCAAAAGTGATGTTTTCGAACGTGGTGGAACCGGTACCGCTTAAGTACCAACGATTGTACTTGCCGTTTGTAAATACATACTTGCCGCCGGTGATAACGATATCGCCTGCGTGCTCGGGCTCAACATACTCGTCAGCACAAGTGTAAGTGTCAACGATATGTACAGTGCCGCCTTCTGCCGCGATAAGGTTAATAGCATCGGTCATGCTTGCAAGAGGTGCTTCTGCGCTGGAACCGTCGCCTGCGCCGCCGTCGTTAACATAAACGTCAGCAGCGTTAACAGCTACTGCCATCATAACGCAAAAAACAACTGCAAATAAAAGACTTAAATACTTTTTCATATTACCCTCCATAAAATAGGAATTATAAGACAATTATACTACAAGTTGTACAATTTGTCACTAATAATTTTTAATTTTTTGTGTGAAATTTTTGTACAAATCTTGTATATGTGAAATAAAACCCGGTGTTTAGTCGGGTTTTATTTCTATATAGAATTATTTGCAGAAAATATCAAACATTGCAACTGCAAAGTTGGTAACGTCAAGCTTTCTGGCTTCTTCAATATCTGTCTTTGCCTCGATTACTCTGCCGAGTGCAAGCTTACCGAACGCCTTGAGTACAAGACCCTTAACAGTGTTAATCTTGGGGAAGTTATACTCGAAAGGACAAGGACAAGGAGAACCTACACCGTAGTAGTTGTTAATATCCTTATCACGGATAGCCTGCTCACCATTTGCAATCATCTCTTCGGCGAGGTTTCTTGCAGCGGTGGTTTCGCCTGCTTCATAGAGAGCCTTTACGCGGAAGTAGCTGATTTCGGAAGGAGCCGCAGTATCCTTGCAAGCTGCCTTGAGGTACTTTTCATACTCGCGCTTATTGCCTGCTGCCTTATAAGCCATAGCAAGACCGTAGTTGAGGTGGCTTTCCTGTGCGAAGTAGTTCTTCTCTTCACCGTAGCAAAGCGGGAATACATAACCGTTTTTGTACGCTTCAATAGCAGCCTTAAGATCGCCCTCTTCTGCAAACTTCTTACCAACAAGAGTCATGAGCCATGCATGGTGACGGGTGAGGTTACCTTCGCCGCCCTCATAAGTGTGGAACCAGTGAGCATCGAGAAGTGCCTTGGCCTCATCGTATCTGCCAAGCTCGGTGAGGAGGATGGAGTGGTCAAGTGTGCAGTCATCACGTACTGCGCTGATCTTTGCATACTTTTCATGAAGAGCGAGTCTTTCCTCTACGCTCTTGCCGCCATTCTTATAAAGCTGTGCAAGTTCAAAGAAGATACGGTCATTCTTTCCGCCATCAAGTTCAAGTGCCTTGAAGAGAGCCTTCTCTGCTGCGGTGAAGTCTTCACGCTTATCGAAGTATGCAAGACCGAGGTTACGGCATGCAGGTGCAAAACCGCCAACTTCCTTATCAGCAGCTTCCCAGAGAGCGATTGCTTCTTCATAGCGGCGTCTGTCATAGTAGAGGTTACCGAGATAGTACTTAGCCATACCGGTGTTTGCAGCCTTGAGAATTGCGATATCATCAAGACGTGCGGGGAATGCACAAGACCAGTCGCACTTATCAGCCTTGTCATAGTACTTCTTGTCACCGGTGAGATAACCGAGGTAGTAGTTAACAAGAGGAGCCTTGTTGTTAGCCTTCTTAAGAATTGCGATAGCCTTATCGTTCATACCTGCGTTCATGTACTCGATTGCACGGTCAATATAGTACTCGTGCTTATCGGGAAGTACATCGAAGAGCGGGTCAATTGCCTTGATCTGCTCGAAGATTGCTTTGTCACCGGTGATTTCAGCCTTGAGTTTGAGGGCTTCAAGGTTCTTTGTGCCAGCATCAAGACAGAGGTCAAGGTGTTTGAGAGCCTGATCAAAGTCGCCGCGGATGCAGTCGATACCTGCGAGTGCATAGTAGCCAGCTGCGATGTAGTCATAGCTCCAAATGCTTCTGTAGAAGTAGTTGTATGCTTCGTCAAGTCTGCCAAGGTAACGAAGAGCAATGCCCTTGTGATAGAGAGCCTCTACATCATAGGGATTGTCGTTACGCTGTGTAAGACGAGCGATTGCCTTATCGTAGTACTCGATAGCTTCTTCAAAGCGACCTTCCTTAAGGCGGATGTTACCCATTGCAGTGTTGCAACGGCTTTCACCGGGATCGCGCTCAAGTGCTTCGAGGAAGTAATCAGCGGGCTCATATGCGAAGTGCTTGTACTGCTCAAGGTGACGTCCATTGATGAAGAGTTCTTCAACTGTCTTAATTTCCTTAGGAGGAAGTGCAGGCTTTCTGGGCTCGATAGGCTTCTTGTGGCCACGCTCATAGTGGCGGTAGTCAACAAGCTTAACGCCGTCTGCATCAGTAAAGTCAACAGAAACCTTCTTCATATCAAGGCCCTTGATATCAAAGAGCTTGGTGAAGGTAACTTCAGGAGAAATTACATCAATAGTTTCCTTGATGGTCTTGTCGCCGTGCTTGATAACAAGCTTTGCGTTCTTGTATTCGCCGGTAGCGTATACACCGATAAAGAGCTTGCCGTCGCGCTTTTCGACATTGATTGCAGCATCAATAGTTGCATTCTTTGCTTCACCGATATTCTTTACAGGGTACCAGTACTGCTCAAATGTCTTAGTCTCATAAGGCATGATCCAAGTAAAGTCAGGCTGGTTGTCGGTGTAAACACCGGTCATAAGCTCTACATACTTAGAGCCATTATCGGTAAGGTTTGCACACCACTTGTCACCGAAAGGATGGTTACCCCAGTGCCAAAGTTTCTTACCGGGAGAGATGTGGTGGTTAGCAACGGTTACGATACCGCATTCCTTAGCCTGGTCGTAGCCGGAAATATAGTCAGCGTCGCTCTGTCCCTTGGATACAAGGTAAGAAGAAGGAACGCGAACATTGCCGAGAACATGGATATCGGTGCCCTTTCCAAAATCGAAGGGACGAGCGGTGTGATATACACCCTTTGCGATAGGCCATTCAAGAATAGCACGTCTGTCATGGTCATTTACCCACTCAACATCCGGCGGGAATACAACACGGTAGTTTTCATCAATCTCTACTGCGAGGTTAGCCCACCACATGAAAGGCTGGGGATAAGGAGTACGGTTGTAAACCTGTACCTCTGCCTTGAAATAAGACTTACCGGGAACAATAGTGATACCTGCCATACCCTTCATGCGAAGGAGGGGATCAACTTCACCTACCCAAACGGTCTTTTCGCCGTTCTCACGCTCGGTGATGGTTGCCTCAAGAGGCATATATGTAGTGGGACGATGGTGCTGAGGCCAGTTGAACTCGATACCGCCGGAAACCCAAGGTCCTGCGATACCAACCATTGCGGGTTTGATTACTTCATTGTGGTAAACAAAGTCATAATTGTTGGTCTTGTCGAGCGCACGCTGAATCTTACCGCCGATTTCCGGAAGAACCTCAAGCTTGATGTACTCGTTCTCGAGGATAGCGGCATTGTAGGTTACGTCCTGCTTCTTGTCGCTAATCTTTGTGGTAAACGGAATCGGATAAAGATGTCCGCTCGCACCCTGATAGGGCTTCTTCTCAAAGAACATGGGAAGAGATTCATAAGCGCCGGGTTTGTAGGTCGGGATGACCAAGTCCTGGAACTGTGCTGTTGTCTTCTTAGCCATTTCAAAATCTCCTTGAAAATTTGTTTTTTGTTTCATACACCTTAATTTTAGCACCTTAAGCGACTATGCTCAATATTAATTAAAAAATTGCGGTTTTGACATTTTAGTCTTGACAATCATTGAAATTGATGATATAATTTTAAGCCAATATTATACACTCTCTTTTTCGGGAGGAAAATGTCATGAAAATAAACATTATATGCCAATCGGGTGCAGAAAAAACACACTGGTGCGCGCTTTATCTTAAGGGTATATTTTCGGAAGCTAAACGCAAAGGCGACTCCGTTTTTACAATGGGAATAGAAGATGCAGTTGCCGCTTTCAGTGAAGAAAAGCCCGTTTGCGCGGGCGTACTGTCAACCTCACGTGCGTGGATAGAAGAAGCCTCGTCCATCCTTTCAGACATGGGCGTTGAACCCATTGTTATAGGCGGTGCTTCACGTGATGCTTTCCGCCATGCAAGCTATGTCTTTATGGATTACAGAGAGGCTACATATCAACTTATTGAATACATGCGCGCGTATAAAAAAGAGCGCATCGCCCTCTTTGCGGTAAGTACCGACTCGGCAACAGATATGATTAAAAAGGATGCGTTCCTTTCATATGATAAATGCCGTGAACATGACGTTTTCTATTACATGGGCGCGGACGGACTTATGAACAGCGCATGCGAACGCTTTATGGAGGTCTGCCGCAACTACGATGCAGTTATCTGCTCAAACGATGCAAGCGCAGTTATTCTCCTGCATCAGCTCGAAGAAAAAGGCATACGTGTTCCCGAAGACCTCTTTCTCTGCTCTTTCGGTGATATGACGGTTAGTTCAAGCGGCAAAAAAACGCTTACCATGGCGCGCCTTAACTGTGTTGAGGTTGGCAAGCAGACCGTAAAAATATGCCATCACTTGACGTCTTCGCCAAACATTTCAAGCATAAGCACAAAGATTCGTTGCGATTTTGTCATCGGTGACACCACCGATAATCTACCGGTAAAAAAAGAAACGCTCGGCACATCGTATGCTTTTTCAGACATTGCATTGAATGTGCATAACGACCCAAGCGTATCGAGAATTTTTCTTGCAGACAGAATTCTTTCAGCTTGCGATGCTATTGACATTGACCTTCTTAAACTCATAATAAACGGCTACAAATACTTTGACATTGCCGAAATTCTGCATGTATCCGAAAGCACGATAAAATACCGACTCAAACGTATCATCCAAATTGCAGAGCTTGACTCGCGCGATGAAGTGATTGATATAATGAAAATGTTTTTGAACTAAAAAAAGCACGGCTTTGCCGTGCATTTTTTAGTTATTTGATAATATACTTGATCAAACGAATAACATCGATTAGAGATACCTTTCTGTCACCGCTTAAATCTCCGTTATTAATAGCCACATCATTAACTATTGCCTTTACAAGACAAACAACATCAGCTATATTGATCGTTCCGTCGCCGTTATAATCAGCGACTTCTCCTATATCTACCTCCGCAGTATAAGCTTGGCTTGCCGCACTTTCATCACTTATGCTATAAGCGTTCTTTGAGGGATGCGCGCGTACTGTAAAAGTGATTTCGCCGTCGCCGAGCGTGTCGAGATCGAGGGCGTAATAGTTGTTATTGGTGAAAAGCGACTTCGCCGCAACACCGTCAACATAGAATGTTACCCTATAAGCACCTGCGTTTTCAACGGTATCCCATGTAGCAACATTGGTATTCCATTTGAGGTTTGCAGGAGCGGGGAGCGCTTCACCTTTTTCACCGGAAAGAGTATTTTCAAAAGAATCGTTGGTCTGTGAGAACAACCAATCTACAATACCGGGAGTTTCTGCCGCGATTCTCCAAATGTTACTGTGATCTCCGCCTTCAACCTCGGTATATGTGATATTACCTCCGACCTCTCTGAGAGCCTTGACGATGGCACGTGTTCCTTCTACGGGACTGCCCGAAGAGCTTGTATCAAGGTCGCCGTGGAATGCCCATATAGGAATATCCTTCATACGGTGTGCAATAGAGTGAGCATAATCATCGGTAGCACGCGCGCCCGAAACGGGTACTGCTGCCGCGAAAACTTCAGGATAGAGAGTCAAGAAGTTCCATACCGCGCCCGTGCCGTTGGAAGAACCGCCGAGATATACTTTGGAAGTATCTACGCGGTAATCGGTGAGAAACATATCGAGAAGTTCAGTAGCCGCACAGAAATACTTACTTCCGTAAGGCTCGCCGCTTTCCAAAAACTCTGCGTATTTTTCGCTTCCGGGATAATGACTAACCTTTCCGACTGTTCCGTAAAGGGTCCACTCATAAGGACTTGACGGGCACTGCGGTGCAATCATTATGCATTCATAGTCGCTCTCGTAAACTGCATTTTTGATGGAGTAAGAACTAAGCTGAGAGGTGTTGTTGGTTCCTCTGGAGCCGTTACCGTGCATGTAAAGGAATACGGGGTAATCCTTGCCGCTTGTTTCATAGTCTGCGGGCAAATAGTAGCGATAAGGAAGCACCGTTCCGTCAGAAGCCGTAAAGCTTCCGTAAAGGAATGCGTCCTGAATTGCCGTTTTCTCCTCGGGATAAATCTCACCCTCAGGCGTAATAATCTTTTTATAACCTTCCATTTTTCCTACCAAAGTGCTATAGTCGGCAAGACCTCTTACGTCAGCTACGGATGTACCTCCCTCTGCGGTAACACTGCCGTCAAAGCGTGTCAAAGTAGCCGCACTGAAGTCACCACCGGTAATCTTCGCATTGACGCTATCGGTAATCTTGCTAATTTTTGCGCTTGAATAAACATTGTAAATGAATGTACCGCCGGAGATAGTGAGATTTGCATTTTTAAACGAACCGCCCGAAGAACCGAGATAGATATTGTAAAATGTTCCGCCCTGCAAATCAAGATTTGTAGTTCCGGTATAGGCAGTGCTGACACCGCGAGAACCTGCGATTATCAGCGCTTTGCCGCTTTTTACGGTAATGCTTGTATCTTTATCAATCAAAGAACTGTCGTTATACTTATCCGCACCGGACTGCACACCGCCGACAATTGTTATCGATTGTGCCGCCGCTGTAAAATCACCGAAACCGTTTACGGTAATACCCTCACCGAACACAATGGGATTAAACTGTGCAACGATGAGAAGATACTTCTCATTGCCGTACAATGTAATATTCTCAAATGTAGTCGGACCGTTAAGAATAAAGCGCATATTGGGAACTTCAAGAGTTCCGCCGGTAATTGTAACTTTTCCGCTATGTTCGGGTTCTTTAAAACTTTCAGTAAGGGTAAGTTTTTCTGCAATGACAACCGTACCGCCATCATCGCCAAGAGCCGCATATGCTTCTGCAAGACTGCCGAGAGGTGCTGTCTTGGACGAACCGTCGCCAGTTCCGCCATCAGTAACATATACAGTGTCTAAATTGACAGTTGTAGTTTCTTTATAAGGAATTACTGTAGTAAAACTTTCAAGTTTAGATGCTACAACGCTGTAGTCCTTATATTCGCTGAAATCTATCACAGACGTAGTTGCCGTTCCCGTCATACTTCCGTCAAAACGTGTAAGAGAGGTTGAACTGAAGTCACCGCCCGTAACCTTTATATCAATGTTTCCGGCAACCTTACTGATCTTTGCACTTGAATAAATGTTGTATATAAAAGTACCGCCGCTGATGTTCATTTTTACGTTTCCGCCGGTACCTCCATCAGCACCCAAATAGATGTTGTAAAGCGTTCCACCCTCGATATTGATATTTGCGGTTCCCGTAAACGCTTCATCTATATTGCGACAAAATGATATTATAATTGCCTTGCCGCTTTTTATTGTAATATTCGTATCGTTGTCACGCAGAGTGCTATCGGCATACATTCCTTCACCGGAAAGCACACCGCCAAGGATAACTATTCCTTTGGCAATCGACGAAAAATTGCCAAATCCCGTAACAGTAATACCATCACCGAAAACAATCGGGTTGAACTGTGCAATAAGACTCAAGTAACTTCCGTTACCGTGTATGGTGAGATTTTCAAAGGTGGTTGCACCGTTGAGAACAAAACGTATACTGTTTACCGCAAGAGTTCCGCCCGTAATTGTTATTTTTCCGCTATGTTCAGGCTCTGTAAACTTTGAGGTAAGCGAGAGTTTGTCAGTAATAACAATCATACCGCCATCATCGCCGAGAGCAGCATATGCATCTGCAAGTGTTCCCAAAGGCGCGCTTACATTCGAACCGTCACCGGTTCCGCCGTCATTAACGTATACTGTGTTTTCTGCCGCAAATGCCGAAATCACGAGTAATACCGAAATCACAAGCATAATCAATAGCTTTTTCATTGTATTTCTCCCTTTAGTATAAAATTATCTACAAAGTAATTATAAAATATCAATACACCCTTGTAAAGCATGAAATATCATGGTATACTACATTATATATGATATAGTAAAAGGAGAATTTAATGGAGCTTTTACAACTCAGATACTTCTGTGATGCGGCTCTCAGCGAAAACTTTTCAGTCACGGCAAAAAAATTCGGTGTGCCAACCTCCGCAGTATCTCAAAGCATTCACCGCCTTGAAAAAGAACTCGGCACTTCATTTTTTTCAAGGCAAGCAAATTCAATAAAGCTCAACGACATCGGCAAAGAATTCTTTTCAAAAACATCCGCTTCGCTTGAGCTTGTTGACGATGCGGTTGCTTCGGTATCAAACACACGAAAAAAAAGAACACTCTCTGTTTTCATTGATGCTAAACGCCGACATATGCTGAAAATAATTGAAAAGTTCAAGCAACTTCATTCAGACATAGACGTTAACATCAATCACAATCCAAATGCAATAAAAAATGGTTTTGATATTATAATAGCGGACTATAATATAAAGTTTCCCCAATATGAAAAGCACTTAATCATATCGGAAGGACTTACCATTGCAATACATAAAAGCAATCCGCTATCTTCGTGTAAAAATCTTACGGTCGATATGCTGAAAAACGAACCTTTTATTGCAATGAACGAACAACGACCGATGCATAAAACGGTAATGAGCGTTTGCAAAGATTTCGGTTTTACTCCGCATATCACATTGCAAAGTGATGACCCGAATTATGTCAGTCGCCTTGTATCACTCGGTATGGGAGTAGCCATCGGTCCAGCACCATCGTCCGAAACGCATTCAGAAAACGTTGTCTTTTATCCTATTGAAGGCTATACGCGTGATATCTATGCCTACGTTTTGCAAAGCAAGCAAGTGTTTCCGTATATAAACGATTTTTTGGACTTGCTGAGAGAAATATAATAGTATGTCAAGCAAAAAGACCTGCTCGTTTTGAGCAGGTCTTTTTATTTTATTATAGCATAAATCCGCCGCCGATATTAATTGTTTCGCCGGTAATAAATGTGTCTTTTGCAAGATACAGTGCAAGGTCGGCGACTTCTTTGGGGGTTCCGATACGCCCGAGCGGAGTTTCGTCAGCAAGTGCTGCCATATCTTCATCGGACAAGCGTTTGTTCATCTCGGTGGCAATAACTCCGGGTGCAATACAGTTCACTTGTATGCCACTTAGCCCGACTTCTTTAGCGAGTGCTTTTGTAAAACCTATCATACCTGCTTTAGCAGTTGAATACGCAACCTCGCAAGAACCGCCCACAACACCGAAAATTGAAGAAATGTTAATAATTTTTCCATATTTTCTACTTATCATGCCGGGCAAAAACACCTTTGTAGTATTAAACACGGATTTAAGATTAACATTTATGATGTTGTCCCACTCTGCTTCTGTAAGGTCGGTTACAAGTCCAAAATGGGAAATCGCCGCATTGTTAACGAGAATATCAACATCTCCGATTTCATCATGCACCTTTTGCATGGATGCGAGGCTTGAAACATCTCCTTGTACCAAAGTAATATCAAGTTCTCCGACACTTTCAAGCTTTTCGGGAGAGTTATGCCAAATCGCAAAAACCTTATATCCGCTTTTAGCAAACTGCACTGCCATTTCAAAGCCTATGCCGCGCGAGGCACCGGTGATAAATACCTTTTCCATTATGCAATTACGTCCTTGGGAGGAAGAACATATTTTTCTCTGTAATCGTTATACATCTCTGTATAGCGTGAATTTTCTTCGCTCTTAAGTTTTTCAAGATAGTCATGAAGGTCGAGTGCATCATGCTCCATTTCAATTACGCAACCGGCAATGTTTGAGCAATGGTCTGCAACACGTTCAAGATTATTGATGAGGTCATTTAGTACGAAACCAAGTTCTATGGTACACTCACCGCGCTGAAGTCTTGCGACGTGGCGCTTTTTAATCTTTGCATTAAGATAGTCAATTACTTCTTCAAGCGGCTCAACAGTAAACGCCTGCTTCATATCGCCGTTACAAAATGCATCAAGTGCGCTATCAAGTATCTCTTGAACCGCTGAAATCATAACGTTGATTTCTTTCTGTGCCTTGTCAGAGAAGGTGACCTTCTTTTCAGCCATTTCCTGTGCTGTACCTGCAACGTTTACAGCGTGGTCGGAAATACGCTCGAAGTCGCCGATGATGTGGAGAAGTTTGGTAAGCTCGTGTCCGTCAGCCTCGGTAAGCTCTTGCGAGCTGACTTTTACAAGATATGTGCCGAGAGTATCCTCGTACTTATCGACCTTATCCTCTTCTGCTTTGATTGACTCAAATCCCTTATCGGTGTAGTTGTTGAGGAGAAGAATTGAATTTTTAAGAGAGCGAACGGAGAGTTTCGCCATATCAATAGCAACCTTGCGAGATGTTTCGATAGCAACTGCAGGGGTGGCAAGAAGACGTTCGTCAAGAAGCTCTGATGTTTCTGCATCGTCTTTGGAATCCGGCACGGTAATCATTGCAAGTTTTTCAAGCACACGGGAAGCGGGCATAATAAATACAAGAGCGATAAGCTTGAATACTGTATGAACAAGTGCAATACCAAAAGGATCAATCGTTGCAGGGAAATTGAAGTCAATAAATGCGTTAAGCAGGTAGAAACCGCCGCCGACAAGGATAGCCGCTGCAATATTGAAATAAAGATGAACAAGCGCGGCGCGGCGCGCATTTTTGCCTGCGCCGATAGAAGAAATCATTGCACTTACACAAGTACCGATGTTCTGACCGATGATAATCGGGATAGCGGTATAGTAAGAAATAACACCGGTCATAGAAAGCGCCTGCAAAATACCAACCGATGCCGAAGAAGACTGGATAATTGCAGTAAACACAGTACCAACAACGATACCAAGAATGGGATTTGCAAACTTTGTAAGAACGCTCTGGAATGCAGGACTTTCTTTAAGTCCGCTTACAGAACCAGACATAAGATCCATGCCGGTCATAAGCACGGCAAAACCTATAAAAACAAGACCGATATCCTTACGCTTTGCATTCTTTTGGAACATAACAAGCAAAATGCCTATAAATGCAAGAACAGGAGAAAAACTTGACGGCTTAAAAAATTCAAGTATGCCGCCGCCCTGAATGCCTGCAGTGCTAAGCAACCATGCAGTTACGGATGTACCGAGGTTTGCTCCCATGATTACACCGGTAGCTTGATGCAACGTCATAATGCCGGCGTTTACAAAACCAACTACCATAACCGTGGTAGCGGATGACGACTGAATTACAAGGGTTACACCAAGGCCGAGCAAAAAGCCGTTAAAAGTATTTGATGTAAGCTTTGCGAGAATGTTTTTGAGTTGTCTGCCTGCACTCTTTTCAAGTGCGTCGCCCATTACCTTCATTCCGTAAAGGAACAAAGCAAGTCCGCCAAGGAGGGTGAAAACATCAAAAATTGTCATTTTGTTCTCCTTATTTTACAAGAGGTTTACATGCATTTTACATGTTAATTACAATATACCATATCCGACAAAATTCCGCAATAGTAAAAAATTTACGAAATTTTACATCATTGACTGTCCGTTTATAGTAATTCCAAAAGAAAGTCCAAGCGTTATAGCGGCATTTTTACACATTATCATACGACCGTGAAAAATTTCAAAAAAATCCATAACCGAGCCGTACGAGGTGTCAACTTCAAGGCACAGCGTAAGTTTTTTTTCATCCTTATCAAGCGAAAGATTGGTTGAATAAACAGAATAATTTACTCTGTCATGAATATCAAACGTAGAATGGTCGTCATTTTGTACACGGCTGCGGCGCACATCACTTTTATCTGCGATAATAAGCGCAGCAGAAATCTCGTTAACCGGGGTGCCCGTTCCCTCATCGTGATTACCTATTGCGCTGATAATACGCGATATTTCTTCAGGCTCCATGCCAAGGTTGTCGAGAATACGAAACGCCATTATCGCGCCGCTTTGAGAATGGTCAACACGATTTATGACATTGCCGATATCATGCATATAACCTGCAATTCGTGCAAGGTCAACCGTGCGCTCATCGTATCCGAGTTTTTCCAAAATATCTCCGGCGATGGTCGCAACCTTTGTTACATGAGCATAGCTATGCTCGGTATACCCAAGTGCCGAGAGCGAGCAATTTGCTTCTTCAATATAAACATTGACCGCATCATTGTTTTTAATTTGTTCGTAAGTAATCATAAAAGCACCTTAATTAAAATCGAATTTTGCCTGCTTATCCTCAAGTTTAAGCGCAGCATCAAATGGCTTGCCAGCTTTTGAAACAAAGCCTTTTATCTTTGAAGTTTTGCCCTGCTTTAACAACATATAGACATTTTTCTTTGAAATAACTCTGCCGCAAATTACACGGCTTACTCCAAATTTACATCCCTCTTTATAGTTAGAACAACCATACCCAAATGTTGTTCGGCGAATTTTGCCGCCGCAGAAAGGACAATCGCAAATTTCGTCACCGATAAATCCGTCATCAAAATCGTCCTCGGGAGCCATATCTCGCTTTGCAAAAATCTCGCTTATTTCCCTTTCGGCAAGCTCGACACCGCCCAAAACGGTCATATTACCTTTGAAAATCTGCTTAAGCGCCTTACCAAGCTCGCTGGTTTTATATTTATCCATAGAAATTCCCATTTGAAGCAGTGACTGAATCAAAAACTCGCCGCCCGGCAGGATGTAATAAACGTCCTTTTTAAGCTCAATATATCCGCTCTTGCGCGCATTATCAATAATACCCGTGCGCGTAGCCTCTGTGCCGAGTTCGAGACCTTCAAAAATCGCCTTGTAATCCTCCTCGTCACTTTCCTCTGCACCGTCTTTTGCCGCTGCTTTATCCTCTTTAAAAGGGTTTTTCAGATAGTTATTGAGTGTTTCTATAGTATAATGCTTTGGCGGAGTCGTTTCTTTTTCGGCAGGAATAAAGTCGATATTTACATCGTCGCCTTTTTCAAGCGGCGGTAACACTTTATCCTTTTGCGAATAATCGTCGTATTTTGTCCAACCGGGCTCCAGAATTACCGTACCTTTAAGTGTAAATTCCTCCATGTCGCCAACTGCGATTTTAATTTCTGTTTTCTCCGCCTTGCATTCCAGTGCGCAGAATACCGCTACAAAACGGCGGAACACAGTTGAATAAACCTTATTTTCCGCTTCGCTGAGGTCACCTTTTTTAGGGATTTTATACGTGGGAGTAAGCGCGGAATGCGACTCGATTTTTGAGTCATCAAAGATTGACTTTTTGAACTTGAATTCTACGGGGTAGCCGAGTGCGGCCACATTTTCAAGTATCTTTTTAACCTTGCCCTGCTCTGCAGTTGCAAGATACTCGGAGTTTGTACGGGGATAGGTAAGATACCCGCGCTCATAAAGATTTTGCACTATTTCAAGGCTTTCGCCCATTGACATTTTATATTTTTTGCCAAGTACATTTTGCAGTTTTGAAAGCGAGTATAGCTTGCCGGGTAAAATTTCATCTTTTTTGCGCTTAACCGCTACAACCTTTGCACCGGTTTGATTATATTTTTGACAAAGTTCCTGCACATTACCAAGCTCGTTTGCGGCAAACTTTACCTTACTTGTAAGCTCGACAACGGCACCTTTGGTTTCTTCGGCACTTCTGCCGACATAATACTTTTCGGGAACAAAGTGACGAATTGCCATGTCACGGTCGTAAATTGCCTTGACAATAGGCACGATAACTCTGCCCACACGGAGAAGCTTGCCTGTTTTTAACGTTGCAAACCTGGTTAGATTTACGCCGTAGAGCCAGTCAATATAAGTGCGCGCAAAACCCTCGTTTGCAAGCGTTTCGTACTCACTTTCGTCCTTCATTTCTTCAAGAGCCGCGCGAACAGTTTCATTAGTTTGGTCAGGAAGCCACAGACGAAGGAAAGGCTTGCTTCCTTCAAGTGCGTGCATAACACAAAGTCGAACGATAATTTCGCCCTCTCGGTCAGCGTCTCCCGCGTTTATAATAGCGTCAACGTCGTTTCGATTGCATAGATATTTAATTGTTTCAAATTGACGGACAACGCCTGCGTCTACCTGCTTGTCCGCTCCACGCTTTAAAGTAAAGCGGAACTCTTTTGGGAAGCACGGGAGATTGTCAATAGTCCATCGCGCATCCGCAGGCGGATTCTCGAGATAGTCCTCGATATCACAGAGGGAAAACAAATGACCAAACGCCCAACTTACGATATAGCCATTGCCTTCAAAATAGCCGTTTTTCTTTTGCTGATTGCCGATTGCGCCGGAAATATTGCGCGCAAGACTTGGTTTTTCGGCAATAATAAGCTTCATTCGCTCCCCTCCTTATAAATTCACAATTATAATAATATTATCATATTTTTTCTGTTTGTGCAATAGAAAAGAGCCGCTAAAACGGCTCTTTTAATTATCCAAGCAAAACATCGAACACAAGCATCAAACAAAAACCTATTAAAAGTGAATATGTTGCACCGCGCTCGCTTCCGTGTGCATGCGTTTCGGGAATCATCTCGTCACTTATTACATAAAGCATTGTACCGCCCGCAAAAGCCAGCGCAAAAGGAAGAATAACTACGGAAACACTTACGGCAAAGTATCCAATCAATGTTCCGATAACTTCAACAAGCCCTGTCAGCATGGCACAGATAAAAGTCTTTTTAGGCGGTACTCCGGCGGCAAGCATCGGCGAAATTATAACCATGCCTTCTGGGATGTTTTGAAGCGCAATGCCGCCTGCTATCAAAAGTGCCTGCGTTGTATCACCCGTACCAAATCCTACACCTGCCGCAATACCCTCGGGAAAATTATGTATTGCAATAGCCATTACAAACAGAAGGACTTTACTTAAATTTGCATTGTTATGACTCTCAATATCAGTTCCCACTATTTTATGCAGGTGCGGTACGACCTTGTCAATAAGATTTAAGCAAAGTGCGCCCGCAAATATACCGATTACGGTGGTAATAACCCCATATTTTCCGCCGTACTCAATTGAAGGTATAACAAGCCCAAGCACTGCCGCTGCAAGCATGACGCCCGCGGCAAAAGAAAGTACAATATCCGAAAAGCGGTGAGATATCTTTTTAAATATAAAGCCAATGATTGAGCCAATAACAGTAGCACCGCCGACTCCCAAAGCCGTAAGCAATACAAGTTTCATTTTTATCTCCTTATAATAGCGTTTTTATTTATTTTATCATTGTTTATAAACATTATCTATACTAAAAATAACACAAACTTGAAAATATTTTGCATTGTTCGTTGAATTCAGTTATGATAGAGTATAAGCATGAAAGGAGAGATTAATATGCTTTCTGTTAAATATGCTAATGGCAGTTTTGTTTTGGACGATAGCAAAAACGATGCAGTCTGCCACATCTGCCCTGCAAAATTTGAACTTATCGGCGGCGGTGAAATTGACGCCTGCGATTTTGAAGAATTAAAAGTAAACGATACATATATTGACGAGGGCGACGGACTTGTTAAAGTAGTCCGTGTTATCGAAAACGTAAGCGGCAGCGACGTTACATTCCGCGATATTTTTGAAGTAAAGACCGCTTTTGTTCCCTCGCGTTACCTCATACCGTGTGTAAACTATAACGGTAATGACGGTTGCCGCGAAAACACTCCAATTGGTCTTATACGCGACGGCAAGCCTTGGATTTTTGCATATGACCGCATGGGAATTCCTTCTTGCTCACTCTGTGAGGACAAGGAGTTTGGTACCGCAATCTTTGCAAGTGACTGTAACAGTGACTCGCTTCGCTCGGCATGCTCGCTCATCAAAAACGAGGACGGTACATTCACACAGAGAATATACCACCCCGTGGTTGAGGCTCCCTACACATATTCCAGCAAAAACATTTTGACCGAGCGTTACGATGAATACATCACACTTTCGGCAGGCGAAAAAATCACATTTACCATGTACGTTTTCGCGTGCAAGCCAATGTATGAAAACTACGCGGCAGCAAATCTGCTTGACCGTGCGGCAGAGGTGTTTGACCTTGAACGCAATGTATGCCTTACACCGAAAGAAGTTTGGGAGCTCGGCATAAAATATGCAAATGCCTTGCTTTATGACTACAAGGGACACAAAATGATTATCACCCACTATGCGCCCCGCCTTTTCCGCTCTCAGCACGGCGCACAGGTAACGGGCGAGGAAATGGCGCGCAGAATGGCTGACCCCTACTATACCGAAATCGGTTGCTTTGACGAGCGCTTCGAGATGGGTTGGGCAGACCAGGGACTCCTTAACTCCCGTATGCTTGCCGCAGACGCAATTGAGCGCGGCGACAAGGAACAGCTTGACATTGCTATCGGCATTTTTGAGTCTTGGGCGGATAAGCAACAAGAAAACGGGCTTATACGTACACAGTTCCAGCAGTATTTTGAAACCGAAACATACGACTTTGCAACTCCCGATATCTGCAACTTTGGTTGGGGCGCGGCTGAAATGTCGAGAATGTACACCCTCCTTAAAGAAAACGGTATTGATAAGCCGAAATTCAAGGAATTTGCAGTTAAGCTTTGCGATTTCTTCTGCAAAAACTACTCCGAAAAGTTTGCTTTCGGCAAAGCTTGGACACTTGACGGCGAATGCGTAATGCCAAACGGTACCATAGGCGGCTTTATGGTGCTTGGTATGCTTGAAACCTATCGCATAACGGGCGACAAGAAGTATCTTGAAACGGCAATTAAGGCAAGCGATTTCTACTTTGAGCGCGATATTGACAAATTCATATGCTCCGCAGGTGCACTTGACTGCCAGAGTATCGACAAGGAAACCGCATATCCGTTTATCAATTCTTCGATTATTCTCTACGAAGAAACGGGCGATGAAAAATATCTCGACCGCGCAAAAAAGGCGGCATACTACTTCTTCTCATGGGCGTTCCACTACGATGTACTTTACGGTGAAGAGAGCGAATTTACACAGTACGGCTACTCTACCAAGGGAGGCACAAGCGTTTCCACCGAGCATCATACCATAGACTCATGGGGTTCAGCGGCAGTTACAGGATTTTTGCTTCTCGCGCACTATACCGGCGACGAACGTTGGAGAAAGCGCGCGCATGCAATGTGGGCAAACGCTATCCAAGGCATCGCTACCGAAGAGAAGCGCACTTTCCACGGTCAAGTTCGTCCGCTGGGTTCACAGAACGAGGGCTTCTTCCATTGCCGCTGGACAAAATACCGTCCGACCTGCGAAGAACGCGGTCATTACAATGATTGCCTTTGCGCTTGGGCAGGCGCATACCGCATGATGACTCTCTTCGACCAGAAAAATGAGAAGATTAAAGATAAGTTTTTAAAGAGATAAGATATATCAAAACAGCACCTCAACCGAGGTGCTGTTTTGCATATTGCATTATTATACAAGCGAATATGCTCAAGTTACTATTAGCAAGTAGTCTTTTACCATTTAGGTTGTGCAAACCCTTGGTCGTTTGCAAGATTGCGTATCGCATAGCAATCAAGTGTGTCTGTAACATCGGTTGCCGCATACATCCAAATCATAAAATCCATCGGTAATTCAGATACCGGAGTATCGGGCGTGTAGAGTAGAAAATCTTTACCTCCATCAAGTCCGTATGGCCCGCTTGCGATATATTGTATACCGTCTTCAATCCATATTTCCCCGATTTTGTGTTCGGTATTTATGTAATCTATAGACATTGAATATGTATAATCATTTATTCTTTCAAAGTTTTTAAACTTTCCTGTGAATTTACATATATAACATGTTCCGTAGGGATATCCGTCGCCAGTAGAACCCATCTCACTGTCATAATGTTCTCCGTTAAAACTGCCGTTTTCGTGCAATATTATTTCTGTCCGCCAGCCGCCTGCACCGCTTAAGAACATAAAACTCATTGGATTTGAAACAGGCTCTGCAATCTCGGAAACTACAGTTGTTTCGGTGGTTACCAAGGTAGTTTCTACCTTAACTTCAGTAGTGGTCATTTCCAATAGCTCAATTTCACAGCCGCAAATCAAAAGTGTAACTGCAGCAAGTGCAAAAACGAGTGCTTTTTTCATATGTATCACCTCGTATATAATTTTATCCCATTTATGTAACGATTGCAACCAAAAAATTCATTATTTTGAAAATTTAATGAGAAGATAAAAGATAAGTTTTTAGAGAGATAAGACATGTATGAAAACAGCACCTCTTTCGAGGTGCTGTTTTGCGGTGTATGGTTTTGCTGTCATTCTGAACGAAGTGAAGAATCTGGCTCGCGTAGCGAGTTCTTGTAAAACAGTTATCTAAACTCATGTGTTTGCGAAAACGCAAACACAGAAGGCGAGTGAACCCAAGTCTATTTCGATGTCAGCTATGCTCGCCTTAGACAAGCCTACGGCTTGCAGATCCTTCGCGTTGCTCAGGATGACAAAACGGGCGATTGATAATCGCCCCTACTATATTATGCTAGTATCATGTTATGACAAAATCATATTCTGCTGAATATATAAAGCAATAACAATTCAAGGAAAATCACAAAAACACTGAATAGCACACTCACCAAGGAATAAGTTTTCCATTTTCTATTTTCATGTGCTTTATTATACAAAACAAAGTTAATAACCAAGCCGATTAATCCTAAAAACCAACCGTGAACATATCTCCCTAACTCCGATATAATACCAAAATCAAAACTAATTATATCTAAAAGTGTAACAAATCGTAATACAAGCAATAAAAGTACTATCATAGAGCTTATTTTTAATATTTTCATACATGTTTCTCCCACTTTTTATAGTATTCAACGCTTCGCAATCCATTTTTTTGTCTTTGATGAAATCATTATAACATGATGCCTTAACAAATTCAATATTTTTCCCTATAAGTGTTGACAAATAGCGAATTATGTATTACAATTCTATCAAATGGTAGAGGCGCGTTTGGTCGTTAGTAGCCGTGACGGAATAGGTCTTGCAAACCGTTGTCACTGTGAAAGAGGCGGACGCCGAAGGCGGCATATGCAAAATGCCGTGCTGGTTGCACATAATAAGATGTGTGCGACTGTCGCGAAATCACTCGCGGAGGGCTATCGGTTAATAGATTTTGAAATTCTTTTTAGCAAAATGTATTTACTGACAGCCAATCCGTACGGATTGGCTGTTTTTCTACCATAAAGAAAGGGTTTTATATGAAAAACACAGTATTTAAGGGCGTTGCAACTGCGCTCATTACTCCGCTTACCGAAAACGGTATCGACTACGATGCATTCGGCAGACTTATTGACTGGCAGATAGACGAAGGCATCAACGCGCTTGTTGTCTGCGGCACCACCGGCGAGGCTTCTACACTCACCGATGACGAGCACCGCGCCGCTATCTCCTTTGCAGTTGAGCGTGCAAAAGGCCGCGTGCCGATTATCGCAGGCACAGGCTCAAACGACACTGCTTATGCGCTTGAGCTTACCCGTCACGCTTGCGAAGCAGGCGCTGATGCTATCCTTGTTACAACTCCCTACTACAACAAGGCTACGCAAAAAGGCCTTATCAAAATGTACACCGCGATTGCAGACGAAAGCACTGTTCCCGTAATTCTTTACAATGTTCCCTCGCGCACCGGTGTAAACATTGAGCCTAAAACATACGCGGCACTTGCTGACCACCCAAATATTGTTGCTATCAAGGAAGCAAACGGCAACATCTCTAAAATTGTTGAAACAATGTCGCTTGTACATGACAAGCTTGACCTTTACTCGGGTAACGATGACCAGATCGTTCCGCTTATGTCGCTTGGCGGCTGCGGCGTTATCTCGGTTATTTCAAATCTTTTGCCTAAAGAAACTGTTGAACTTTGCAACCGCTTCTTTAACGGCGATGTTGCAGGCGCGGCGGAACTTCAGTACAAATATCACTACCTCATTGACGCACTGTTCAGCGAGGTCAACCCCATTCCCGTTAAGGCGGCAATGGCGGCTATGGGCTTTTGCGAGGACTATCTCCGTCTGCCCCTTACACCTATGGAGGAAAATACCAAAGCGGTATTGCTTGGAGCAATGCGCGATGTCGGTATAAACGTATAATGAAAGTAATTTTAAACGGCGCAAACGGACGCATGGGTAAGGAAGTTAAAGCTGCTATCGAAAAAGACGGCAGCATGGCGATTGTAGCCGCAATTGATAAAAGTTTTGAACTTTCAACCGCGGTGCAGCTTACCGACTTCCCTGCTTATGACATCGGCGCAGATGTTATAATCGACTTTTCGCATCACAGTGCAATAGTTGAAGTTGCGGAGTATGCAAAGAAGTTCAACGTTCCGGTTGTGCTTTGCACCACCGGGCAAACAGAAGAAGAACTTGACAGAATAAACGAGCTTGCAAAAAAAGTTCCCGTATTCTTCTCGGCAAATATGTCAATGGGCGTTGCACTTCTTTGCGAGCTTGCAAAAAAGAGTGCCGAGGTGCTCCCTGACGCTGACATTGAGATTATTGAAAAGCACCACTCGGCAAAACTTGATGCGCCGAGCGGTACCGCGCTTATGCTTGCAAATGCAATCAAGAGCGTGCGTGAAAAACTCACTCTTATGCTTGGACGAAGCGGCAGACGCGAACGTGAAAAGAATGAAATCGGTATTCACGCAGTTCGCGCTGGCAGCATTGTTGGCGAACACGAGGTTATACTTGCAACTAAAAACGAGATAATCACCGTTTCACATAGCGCAATGAGCCGCAGCGTTTTCGCAGACGGCGCGCTTGCCGCCGCAAAGTGGATAAAAGGCAAGGCGGCAGGAATTTACACAATGCAGGATTTAATAGGTTAAAATTATGTTATATTCCAATCTATCAGTAAACGAAAAGGGACATCTGACCATTGCAGGACTTGATGCAACCTCCCTCGTAAAAGAATACGGCTCACCGCTCATGGTACTTGATGAGGACAGAGTGCGCGCAAATTGCCGCACATATGTTGATGCGGTTAAAAAGTATCTTCCACGCGGCTCAAAGCCGCTTTATGCTGGCAAGGCATTCTGCTTCAAGTCGCTTTACTCAATTATCGAAAGTGAAGGTATGGGGGCAGACGTTGTTTCGCCCGGCGAGCTTTATGTGGCAAATGCCGCAGGGTTCCCTCTTGAATATGTTTATTTCCATGGAAATAATAAAACCGATGAAGATATTGCCTTCGGCATTGATGTGGGCATAGGCCGCTTTGTTGCGGACAACCGCGACGAGCTTATCTCAATTGACCGCATTGCAGGTGAAAAAGGCATAAAACAGCGCGTTTTAATTCGCCTTTCTCCCGGAATTGACCCCCATACTCATGCGAAAATAAACACAGGTCGCGTTGACTCCAAGTTTGGCACTGCAATTGAAACAGGTCAGGCAATGGAGCTACTTGAATTTGCTTTGACACTTAAGAATGTTGATGTTGAAGGCTTTCACTGCCACATCGGCTCACAGATATTTGAAAGCGAACCATTCTGCGATGCAGCAGACATAATGCTGAAATTTGCGGCTGATGCAAAAGAAAAGCTCGGCTTTGTTACAAGATACGTAAACCTCGGCGGCGGCTTTGGAGTTAGATACGTTGAGTCGCATCCCGAGATTAATATTGCCGACAACATCAAAAAACTTGGCGAGCATGTTGACGCTTGCTGTAAAAAGTTTGACATTGCCGCTCCCGCAATTTTGCTTGAGCCGGGACGCAGTATTGTTGCGGACGCTTGCACTACCCTTTACCAAATCGGAAGTGTGAAGACTATCACGGGTTACAAGAGCTATGTTTCGATTGACGGTGGTATGACCGACAATCCGCGCTATGCACTCTACGGCTCGGAATACACTGTGCTGAATGCATCAAAAGCGGACAAGTCGCCCGACTTTGTTTGCACCATTGCAGGCAGATGCTGCGAAAGCGGTGATTTGATACAAGAGGATGTCAAGGTCGCTTCGCCCGAGCGCGGCGACATTTTGGCAGTGCTTTGTACTGGCGCATACAACTACTCTATGGCATCAAACTATAACCGAATCTGCCGCCCTGCAGTAGTAATTGTCAAAGACGGCAAAGCAAGAGTAGGCATCAGACGCGAAACTTTTGAAGATTTAATAAGATATGATATGTAAAATAGCACCGCTTTGCGGTGCTATTTTATTACTCTATTACAAACGCTTCATCAAATTGTGTTCCATCTGATAAAAATATATTTTTAAAATATCCTATCAAATCCTCGCCTACATAAATATTTAAGTACACCGATACGAATTCTTGGTCGTAATCCGGCAATGCAACCTCATGTACTATCTTTTCAAATTCAAGAATTACATTTTCCTTGCCATATAAAAATACTTCTGCAAATTCTTCAGGTTCTTCTGCTTCATATAAATAAAAACATTCCCAAAAGACATTTTCTGTTCTTTCTAAAGCGTTAAATTTAATGCTCCATTTCTTTAAATCTTTCATAGGTACTCCTTATCTATGTTTCTTATAGTACAAATACGAATACACCATAGGAACAATCACCATAACGAACACGGTGCAAATAAACACAATCCATGCAAACTTAAAGAATGCGCAAGCCATAAGGACAAGTCCGCACACAACCCAAAGGATGCCTGCAAAGCGATGAGTTGCGTTCCAGTTGCCCTCGTCATTGAGTGTCCACGGAATTTTGATACCTATGGTGTAATTCTGACGGCATTTCGGAAGATAGTTGCCGATTGCAAAAAACAAAACTCCGATAAACAACATCATTATAGTTGTAACGTTTACCATGTAACCAAGTGCCGTCAAGTACATAAGTGCACTTGTCAGCACAGAAAGCACAGGACAAATCCATAGCACAAGTCCAAAGGGTTTGTTTGTAATATTCTTATGCTTGGGGTCAAGTGAGGTTGCAAAGACACATATGAGGTGTACCGCAAGGATAAAAAGGGGCATAAAGAACACTGCAAAAGGTTTTGAACTCCATCCGTCTGCAGTGCCGTCGGGTCCGAAATGCGTGGGAACCTCTTCGGGAAGCTTATCCCAAAGCAGCAGTCCTGCAAGTATAGGTAAAAGTATTATAACAGATGAAATTATAATTTTAGATAAATTTCTTTTAATCATGGCTTTCTCCTTTCAATTCGCTTATCCAAAGTAAAATCTCTTCAAGCACTGAAGTATTCAGTTCATAATAGATATATTTTCCGTCGCGAGTATCAAAAATAAGGTCGGCTTCTTTTAGTACAGATAGGTGGCGCGAAATCGCCGCACCGCTTACGTCAAAATGCTCACAAATCTCCCCTGCAGACATTTTACCGCGCTTTAACAAGTTTAAAATCTCACGCCTTGTCACATCAGCAAGCGCACGCATTGTATTTTGAAGTCCCATGTTACCATCCTTTCATTTAACACTTAACTTAATTGTTAAATGTATTATAGCATACGCCATTATATTTGTCAATAGAAAAAGGCAGTTAAATACTGCCTTTATTTCATAAGTTCATCTGTCAGACGCATGATTTCAGGGGCGATACGTTCCCTCTCCTTTTTGAGGACTCGCTTATATACAGGGTATGCAAGCGCAACAAGTACAATGCCTATAACGCCAATAGCAATTCCCAAAACAAAATGCTCCCACACCATTGCAAGGCTCATTCCGCCCCCCATTACCAGTGCTCCAATAACACCGAGTATAATTGACACGGTATTTGCCTTGTTAGTCACACCTTTGTCAAGTCGGCGGAGAGTTTCAAGTTTATCCTCTTTGCGCGGCACATACTTGCTCCGTATATACTCAATTTCTTTTTGTTGTTTTGCAGAATACGTATATTTAAATGTATTATTGTCCATTTTTATTTCTCCTGAATTTAATTTCACGGTTTGTACGAGTTATCATATATATCGACAACGAAATTATAGTTATGCTTACGCCTGCACCTGTCAACGCTATCATTAAATACTGTCCCTCTGCCGACATATCACCACCGAACTGCGAAAACATTGCAGTTTCAAGTGAAAGCATTGAAACAAGCGCCGCCGATAAAGTAATTATTTTTGTTATTGTCATAATGGGGCTGTTGTATTTACGATATCTTACAAGATTTACTATTGCAACGGTTGTAATTGTAAACGTGTAAGTCGCCATTGCGTATATTAAAATGCCATGATACTCAAATCCCTTATTCTGATAAAGTATCATCAGCACCGCACCCGAAAGTGCAATGTTAACCGTCAAAAGGATATAAGCACAAAGCCTTGCACGCATAAGCTCACCGCGGCGGTTATTTCCTATACCTTTTACCCGGATATAATTTGAAAGCAGGAACCGCATTATCACAAGTATAAAATAATATACCGCCAGCACCACAAACCACATCGAATGATAGAGAAAAAATGAAACAACATTGATTATGATATAAAACAGATTAAACAAAAGCGAGGCATTAACGGATACCTCTGTTCTGAACTTCACGTCATTAATATATCGATTACCAACAGGATTTTTCGAAATCTTATCTTTAATTCTCTTGAAAGTCATTTCATTTTCTCCGTATGCTTACTGTAAACGTACTTCCCTCTCCTACCGTACTCTCTACGCTTATCTCTCCGTGGATAATATCAACTACACGCTTGACGAGTGCAAGTCCAAGCCCGTTGCCGGAAGACGCATGCGAGCTATCTCCCTGATAGAACTTTTCAAAAATATGTGCGCCGACTTCCGGTGGCATTCCGCATCCCGTATCGGTAACCTTTACAACCGCATGATGGTCGGTAGCAGAAAGCGAAACTGACACCTTCCCGCCGTTTTCGGTAAACTTAAAAGCATTTGAAAAAAGATTGTTCCATACAAGTGATAAAAGCTCAAAATCAGCGTATACAATAACATTTTCCGCAATATCGGTATCTATCTCAATGTCTTTCTTTTCCCACACACTCTCATACTGTAAAAGGCATTCGCAAATCTGCTCACTTAAATCATATTTATCAACTTTGGGATAAATATGCTGATTTTCAAGTTTATTAAGCTTTAAAATATTTGTTACAAGGTCGGCAAGGCGGCGCGAACTATCTGTCACCGTCTTTGCATACTCAATACGTTTTTCTTCGGATACAGTTTTATCCTGCAAAAGCATGCCGTAATTTTGAATCACCGCGAGCGGCGTTTTCATCTCGTGAGAAACGTTTGCAATAAAGTCTGTACGCAAGGTCTCTACACTGCCAAGCTCCTCCGCCATTTTATTAAAGCATTCTATAATTTCATTAAATTTATCGTCGGTTGCAAATCTGTTTTGCGGCTTTATTCTGACAGAAAAATCACCTTGCATTATCTTCTCCGCGGCATCGGTAATGCGCTTTGCCGGTCGGTCAACCGTAAGCTTTCTGCGCAAAGTATCAACCGATGCAAAAATAAAACTTATTAATAGCACGTTTAAAAAAGTAAGTTTTGCAGCGCTGCCGATATTATCATCGGTAAGTGATACATCAAGAGTATCTGCCAAAACAGAAACAAACAGCATTGTGCAGCAGGTAATAACAAACGCCACAAGCAAAAAGAAAACCAAATAATTATTTAGCCACTTCAAAGCATTTTTAATACGACTGTCTTTTTTCATTTTATCACCGCCTTATATCCAAGGCCGTGAACGGTGACGATTTCAAAGTCGCTGCAATCGGCAAGTTTGGCACGTAGTTTTGTCATATAAACATCTACAGTACGAGGTCCGGACGGGGTATCGGCATCCCAAAACTCATCCATAAGTTGTGTGCGTGTAAAGGTCTTTTTGGGATAAGAAAGTAATTTGTAAAGCAGGCTGAACTCCCTCGCAGTAAGGTTGATTTCTTCTTCGCCGAGATATGCGGTGCGCTCATCCATATCTATTTTAAAATTGCCAACCGTTAGTGTACGGCTGGATGCGATTTTTGCGCGGCGAAGAAGCGCGCCGATTCGCAAAAACATCTCGTCAAGGTCAACGGGTTTTACCATGTAGTCATCAATTCCGACGCGATAGCCGCGCTGTTTTGATGCAAAATCATCACGCGCCGTCATAAACAAAATCGGTATATCCGCATTTAGTGTGCGTACAGTTTTTGCAAACTCAAAGCCGTCTATATCGGGCATCATTATATCTGATACGATAAGGTCAAAAACATTATCATACATTGCGTTATACGCATCTTCAGCACCAAGACATCCTGTTGTCTCATATCCGCTTCTGTTTAAAAAAGTGCATACAGATTTATTAAGCTCCCTGTCATCTTCAACAACTAAAATTTTAAACATGACGTACCTCCGCATTTTACTGCATTTATTATAGCACGAAAATGTTAAAGTTTTGTTAAAAAAACGGGGATTTACCCCGTTTTTATTTGTTCTTGGCTACATTAATGCGTTCCTCGGCAGTAGCTTTACGCTCGTTTGCTTCCTTTATCTGCTCCTCGCGCTTCTCCTGCATCCTCTTTTTGTGAGTTTCGGGATTACCCATGGCCTTCGCTTCTTCCCACTGTGCCTTCGACTCTGCCTTTGCCGCTGCAAAGTTCGCCCTATCTACTTCGTGCTGCGCTTTTGCGCTTTCCTTCATGTCTTCAAAAGCTTTTTTCAAAAAGTTTGCCATTGTTTTATCTCCTTATTTATTCATAATTTTTTCGCTGAGTGCGAGAATTTCTGGTGCGTACTTGCTATTACGAGATGTAAGTATTCTCTTATACATAGGATAATTAATTAGTGCCATAAGCATACCAACCACTCCGATTACGATACCAAGGGGCATAGAACTTGCAACGCCAAGCATTGCGCCAATGTCGGTCATCACAAGGCTCATGCCGCTGCCCATAACGATAGCGGCGATGCTGCCAAATGTGTATGCAAACACATTTGCAGGGCGTTTAACCTTTGCGTCAAGTGCGCGAAGTTCGTCAAGCTCGGTGTACTGCTTTGCGGTATACTGTGCGCGGATGTTCTGTGCAATAAAATTCTTGTCGTTATTCATTTGTGTTACCTCTTTCGTTTGATTTGTGACATCATTTTATCGCACAAGTGTTTTTAAAGTTTTTAAAAAATGTTAAAAGAATGTTAATTTTACAAAAAATAAATGGCAGTTTGAAAACTGCCATTTATTTTATCTTATTCCGTATTTTTCAATTACAAAGCCCATATCCTTATCGCCTCTGCCGGAAAGATTGATAAGCACAGAACCCTTGCCCATTTTCTGCGCAAGTTTTACGCCGTATGCAACTGCATGCGCGCTCTCGATTGCGGGAATAATTCCCTCAAGACGCGAAAGCGCAAAGAATGCATCAATCGTCTGCTCGTCGCCGATAACATCGTAGTTAACTCTGCCGATGTCGCGGAGGAATGCATGCTCGGGACCGGATGAAGGATAATCAAGACCGCTTGCAACCGAATATACGGGCGCAGGATCGCCATTTTCATCCTTAAGCATGATGCTGTTAAAGCCGTGCATAATACCCTCTGTGCCGTATTTAAGGCTTGCGGCGTGGTCGCCGAGTTTTTCTCCGCGTCCAAGCGGTTCAACTCCGTAAATATCAACGGGGTCATTTAGGAAGCCTGCAAAAAATCCTGCCGCATTTGAGCCGCCGCCTACACATGCAACGATAGCATCGGGAAGCTCACCCGTCATGGAAACGAACTGCTCTCTTGCCTCAATACCAACGACACTCTGGAAATCGCGAACCATCATGGGGAACGGATGCGGACCAAGTACCGAGCCGATACAGTAAATTGCATCCTTATACTCTCTTGCATACGCTTCAAACGCCGCATCAACCGCTTCCTTAAGCGTTGCAAGACCGTGTGTTACCTCAATAACGTTTGCACCGAGTATCTTCATTCTCGCAACGTTGGGCGCCTGCTTTTTAATATCAACAGAACCCATGTAAATATCGCACTGAAGCCCAAAATATGCCGCCGCGGTTGCAAGTGCAACACCGTGCTGTCCTGCACCCGTTTCAGCGATAACCTTTTTCTTGCCCATATACTTTGCAAGAAGCGCTTCACCCATGCAGTGATTAAGCTTGTGCGCGCCGGTATGGTTCAAATCCTCGCGTTTTACATAAAGCTGAACGTTTCCAAGCGAGGACGAAAGGCGTTCAAGATGCGAAATTGGGGTAGGTCTGCCCTGAAAATCCTTGCGGATTCTGCGAAGCTCGTTTATAAACTTTGCCGACTTGCAAATTGTAAAATATGCCTCGGTAATCTCCGCCATCGCTTTCTTCAGTTCATCACTGATATAACATCCGCCGTACTTGCCGAAATATCCGTCTTCGCTCGGATAATTCTTAAAATATGTATCAAAGTCAATTCCGTTAAAATTCATAATTTTTCCCCTTTCAAATACAAAACTCCTGTCCCATATAAATGGGACAGGAGTAAAAACCTGCGGTGCCACCCAAATTCGTATCTGTGATACGCACTTTTCGTGTACTGACATACACATAGCGATATAACGGTCACTCTCCGTCGCCCCTACACCTTTCGGTTCGGTTTGCCCTCATGAGTCCATTCACCAATGCTCCATTACCGCAATCTCACCACCTGCGGCTCTCTTGAAATGAAGTTGTATTGGATACTACTCTCAATCAACGGTTTGTTTATGTCATTATGTTATCACGCTAAAGTGGAGTTGTCAATATTTTTTTGAAAAATTATTCAATAAAATCTATGCCGTCAAATCCATTAGTCTTTATAACAGATTTTAAAGAATCTGAAGCGCAAAGGTATGCCGTGCCTTGCACAGTAGGCGTATCGGATGTATGATAAAGTCCTACCTCTTTGTCAAAAGTTCCGCCTGTAATAGACATGCTGATATCTCCGTTAAACCTTGCTTTTGTACCGCTGGTATTATTGCCTATACGGTGAATTCCGTATACGCCGCCGGCAAAATTGCCCCCGGTGATGCTGAAGTTTACAGTGCCATCACAACCGTTCATACCAACGGCTGCGGTTGCATTTACGCCGGTATACGGATATTCGCCTCCGCTGATATGGATATTAACCTTTACCCCCTTATCAATTGTACCGACAGGATTGCCGGGTGCAGTACGCATATTGCCGCCACGGATAAGTCCCCATGTACCGCTTGCGATGCTGACGGTGCAATCCTCGTGGCAGGAAACATCCTCTGCGGTGAGTGCACTTGAGCCAATGCGGTAGCCGACATTAACAGAAGTATTTACATGAGAGGGATTTGCAAGTGTACAAACCACATCTTCCCCAACAGTGAGATTGTTATAGCAACAGTTAATAGCAAGCGCACTTTTAGTTGAATTTATCTTGATACTGTCAATCGTCGTATCTCCGCCAAGCGTGAGGTTACCGCTCATGTTGATGACAGCGCCATTCTTTTCACGGTAATCAACGCCGTCGTAAACGCTGGTGATTACAATAGGCTTATCGTGCTCGACAAGATATGTTACTTTCATGGTAAGAGGTCCACAAACAACCACTGTACCGCCTGTTTCTTTAAGCATTGCAACCGCAAGACCGAGCGTATTTACCGCATCCGTTTCGGACGTACCGCCCATGGCACTTCCGCCCATGTTTGAAACAAAGACAACATTATCCTTCGCTTTCTGGATTTCGGGAAGTGCCTTGTTGTGACCAAACACTTCATTATAGAAATTGATGGCAAGAGCAGAATAAGTTGTGTTTGTGGGGTGTACGGAATCATTATACGGAAGCATTACATTATAATAATCGTGCAATACTTCATGAGTTTTCACAAGAGGAAGTTTAAACCTATCTGCGACACTCTCGATAAGGCGCGGGATAACATAAACCGTTCCCTGATATGTGATATCCGCGTTAGGTGCGGGAATCATTGTGGAAAGGTATATTTTCTTTACAGTATCAAGTGAACGAAGGTCAGCTATGAGTGATTGGTATGAGGAAACAAAATCGCCCTTGGCCTTAACATCGGTCATGCTGCGCGCATCGTTTGTGCCAAGCATAACAATTACAATTTCTGCACCGGAATTTTTGTACTTTGTATACTCCGCCGTGTTTGGATACCAAAGTGTGGAGATCTTGCTCTTTTCATTATATTCGGAATCGGGATCCATTACATAAGATGAAGCCTTGCCGCAGTTGACTACCTTAAAACCTTTTCCAAGCATTTTTTGAAGCTGAGCAGGATAACTATGGGTAGCAGAAGCACCTGTTCCCTGGGTTATACTGTCACCGACGCATGCAACAGTAATAACCTCGCCGTCTGCAATGCGCTTTGCATAACCGTATGCCTTTTCGGTGATAACACCGTCTTTAATGAATTTATCTGCCACAACTTCCCCTCCTTTACGCTTGGAAGAAAGTGCTTTATAGCAAGCAACAAACGCATCTCCTCTTGTAAAGTTGTCCGCTGCCGCAGTATGGTCGATAAGTCCCACA
>JAZNOM010000013.1:0-4533 GCA_045580835.1 Eubacteriales bacterium | reverse complement strand
GAAAACTACTGGGATGCTGACAGCGTAGTTACCGACAAGCTTATCTTCGCTTTCAATGACGATGATACTTCCCTTCTCGCTAACTATCAGAACGGCGCATACCTCTTCATCGACTCCGTTCCTCAGGACGAAATCGAAACTCTCGAAAAGGATTACCCCAACGAATACTTCGTTGAAGGTCAGCTCGGTACATACTATGTATCTTTCAACATGAACGACGTTGCTCTTGCACAGTTCACTGAAGAAGAAAGAGTTTCTATCCGTAAGGCTCTCGGTCTTATGATCGAACGTAACTATGTCTGCACCGATATCGGTAAGGCAGGTCAGGTTCCCGCTAACGGCTTCGTTGCAATGGGTCTCACCGAGCCCGATGGCACTCAGTTCATCGACAACAACGGTGTTAACCGCGATGGTAAGGGCTACTACAGCGTAGCTAAGGAAGATTACGCTGCTAACTGTGCAGAAGCAGTTGCACTCCTCGAAAGCGTTGCTGCTTCCTCCGGCAAGTTCACCGTTGCTGACGGCGTAGTTTCCGGTTTCCCCACCCTCACCTACATCACTAACGAAGGTACCGGCCACGAGGCTGTTGCTGCTTACCTCCAGGAAACTTGGGGTCAGTACGGTATCACCGTTAAGGTTGAAACTCAGGAATGGGCAACCTTCCTTAACACCAGAAAGAACGGCGAGTACTCTGTAGCTCGTAACGGCTGGCTCGGTGACTACAACGACCCGATTTCCTTCCTCGACATGTGGATTACCGAATCCGGCAACAACGACAGCCAGTTCGGTAAGGATGCTCACAAGGATTATGCCGGCTACAACGGCAAGACTTGGGCTGAGTCCTACGATGCAATCATCGCTCAGGTTAAGGCTTCCAACGATCCTGCAGAGCGTTTCGACCTCATGCACCAGGCTGAGGACATTCTTATGTCCACCGGCGCTATCTGTCCTGTTTACTACTACACTGACATCTATATGTGCAGCGAAAAGATCGAAGGCTTCTTCTCTTCGCCTCTTGGATACAAGTTCTTCATGTACGCATCCATCGCTGAGTAATTAGCAGATAATTTTAAAAAAGGCTTGCTTCGGCAAGCCTTTTTTATTATAAGACAAGGGTATTCTTTCTTAAAAAGAAAGAACCAAAGAAAACTATAAATAATATTTACTTTTTTCTTAAAATGCTTTATACTTTAACTATAATAGTTTTAAGAGGTATCAATCATGCTTGTACAAGACAGATTTTTAAAATATGTTTCGTTTGACACACAATCTGACGAAAACAGCACTACCACTCCAAGTTCGGAAAAGCAAAAAGTGCTCGGTGCATATCTCGCTGAAGAGCTTGCAAAAATGGGACTTGAAAATGCGCACATGGATGAAAAAGGATACGTTTACGGTTGGCTGCCCGCTACAAAAGGCTATGAGAACCGCGACACAATTGGTTTTATCGCTCACATGGACACTTCGCCAGATGCCCCCGGCGATGACGTAAAGGCAAAAATTATCCGCTACAAGGGTGGCGACATTGAGCTTGGCAATGCCACTATTACACTCAAAAAGTTTCCTGCCGTTGCAAAATACGTAGGTCATGACCTTATCGTAACCGACGGCACTACTCTGCTTGGCGCTGATGACAAGGCAGGCGTAGCCGAGATTTTTACTGCAGTGGAATATCTCATAGCTCACCCCGAAATCGCGCACGGCAGAATTGCGGTTGGTATAACTCCCGATGAGGAAATTGGATGCGGTGCTGACCACTTTGACGTTGAAAAATTCGGTGCAAAATGGGCGTACACCGTTGACGGCGGCGAAGTACCCGAAATTGAATTTGAAAACTTTAACGCGGCATCAGCAAAAATCACTGTACACGGCATCAACATTCACCCCGGCGAAGCAAAGGACAAGATGAAAAACGCGGCTCTTTTGCTCTGCGAATTTGTTGCGCGCATGCCTGCGGCTGAAACTCCTGCACATACCTGCGGCTATGAGGGTTTTTACCACGTTGCAAATATCTGCGGCGATGAAACCAACGCGACGCTTGGCATGATTATCCGTGATCATGACCGCGAAAAGTTTGAAAGCCGCAAGTCCTTTATCAAAAATCTTGTTGATTACATGAACTCAATTTACGGAGATGGCACTTTTGTGCTTGATATGAAAGACAGCTACTATAACATGAAGGAGCAGATTTTGCCCCACATGCATATTATTGAGTCCGCCGAGGCTGCCATGAGAAAGAACGGTCTTTCACCCGTATGCGTACCAATTCGCGGCGGTACGGACGGTGCAAGACTTTCATTCATGGGACTCCCCTGCCCCAATTTACCCACCGGCGGCTTGAACTTCCACAGTGTACATGAGCTTATCTCGGTGCAGTCGATGGAAACCATGGTAAACGTTTTGGTTGAGCTTATGAAAGCGTAATATAAAAAACAAAGCCTCCTGCTTATGTTAAATCATACTCTAAAATAAATCAAATGAGGAGAGAATTTAAATGAAAAAAGTTTTAGTGTTACTTATGGCGATTTTTGTCGCATTAAGTCTTTGTTCATGTGACACCGAATATACAGCATCCACCGAGGACACGATATGCACCGAGGATACCGCTGACACCACTTTTAATGAAACAAATCAAGTAACAGAAACCGAAAAGAAAACCGAAGAAGAACAAACTCCTTCTCGCCCTATTCCTCAAAATGTTTTGAGATACGGCGGCGAAAGCGAGGCATTTTCTACAAACGTTATCGGCACAACGGAAATTACAAAAGACAAGATAATGTCCATTACCTTTCTTGACACTCTCGCGGATATGCCTGCCGATGCATGGGATGCTTCACAGGATAAAAACGGCTCTGTTATGGCTTGGGTGGACGGTGACTTCAATCTGTTCATAGCCGGTGAAGGCGGAGTTACCGCGCCTGTCTCCTGCAATGGAATGTTCAGGGACTATTATAATGCCGAATACATTAATTTTAATAACTGCTTCTACACCGATTTAGTAGAAGATATGCGCAGTATGTTTGCAAGCAGTGACGGCATTAGAGAGCTTGACCTTTCCTTCTTCAACACCTCCAATGTCAGAAATATGCGAGCGATGTTTTCTTATTGCACCCGCCTTAACAGTGTAGACTTGTCAAGCTTTGATACTTCAAAGGTCTACGATATGAGAATGATGTTTCAGCTTACCTCACTCGACTCTCTTGATTTAAGCAGTTTCAACACCTCAAAGGTTAACGACATGCATTACATGTTCGAGTATTGCGATGAATTGACTACGCTCGATTTAAGCAACTTTGACACCTCAAAGGTAACAAATATGAAGGGGATGTTTGGCAACTGTGAGTCTTTGACATCTCTTAACGTTACAAGTTTTAACACTTCAAACGTTACTGATATGAGTGATATGTTCACATCTTGTAAATCCCTTTCCAAGGTTGATTTAAGCAGCTTTGATTTCAGTTCTGTTCAAAAAGCAGATGAAATGTTTGCCTATAACAAAAATCTTACAGACATAGGATGTACTATTGTGCTCCCCGAAGGCTGTACTTCTGAAAAAATGTATTTTAGCAGCGGACTTGAATAAAAGATAAAACCGTCGGTTCAATAAGGTATTGAACCGACGGTTTTATTATTTTTTTGTTTTAAGTGATTTCAAATACTCTTTTTGCTCATCGGTTATACGATAGCTCTCGCGCGCTTTTTGAATAGTCTTGTTATGCACCCATTTAGAAAGACAGTTATTCTCCAAATACCTAACCGCACTGTCATACTGCTTTGCAAGTGCGGTTGCAAAATACCATGCAATCATCATATTTACATAGTATTCATCGCTTTTTATAGCGGCAACTTTTGCAAGATGACTTTCGTCAAAGCTTTCATCGAGAAAATAAAGCATTAGAAGCTGAATGGCAAATCGAACGGTATAAGTATGGGATGAAACAAGCCATTTATCAATAATAGGTTCAAGCCTTTTGAGATTGTTTTTCAGGCATTTGGGGCGCATCGAGTCGCAGGTTGCCCAATTATCAACATACGGCAAAAAACGGTCAAGTTCCTTTATGCACTTATCAAAATCCTTGATTTGTTCAATCAAAAATGCGTGAAGATTGTTTTCTTCAAAGTATTCATGCGGCAAAACTGCCATAAATTTTTCGCTATGCGGCATTTCTTTTGCATACGCACGAAGTTTGGGCGTTCTTATTCCGATAATCCTACTCTTATCTACAGTCGGCACAAGCGGTGCCATAAACTCTTTGTATGCGGCATCTGCCATTCTTAAAAGTTCACTCATTCCGTTACTCTGATTACGCAAGGTATGGTTTCAGCTCTCATGCTGTAGATTTCCCCATCATTTGCGTAATATATCTGTGCATCAGTAAATGAAATTGAACTGCTGCCTGCTGTAGCATTTTCGGGAATTACAAAATTAACGGTCCCAAGCGTAAGGTCGCCTGCAACGTTCTTAAGTCCAAGATGCGCCATAACAATCTTTACGGGGTTGGCACCTGCGGTTGGAGATGCGCTTGCATACAT
>JAZNOM010000012.1:0-1667 GCA_045580835.1 Eubacteriales bacterium | reverse complement strand
TGCAGAGGCGGTTGTGGATATGCTTTCAAATTATCTTAGCCCCAAGGTTACCGAGCTTTTGAAAGAGGCGAAGTAATAACTATGGCTGAATATTATTTAATATCGCAGTTGCCGTCTTTGGATGGGATAAGTGAAAATACTCCACTTCCGATTACCGAAGAACGATTTACAGAGCTTTGCAACCGATTTTTAGGGAAAAGGTCGCAGGAAATGCTGAGTAAGCTTACCCTATCACCTCCTAAAAACAGCGAGAACTCCGGCTCTGCATTGATTGATGTCTGGAACGAAAGCGAGAGAAACCTTCGGTTTGCGCTTGGAAAAGTTCGGGCAGAGAAAATGAAGAAGCCATTCGATACGGAGAACAGAGTTTTTCCTGTGGAGTATATCAAAGCGGCAAACGTGGCTTTAGAAATCGAAAATCCAATGGAGGCAGAAAAATATTTAAACAGTTACCGTTTGGAGATCTTAGAAACGCTAAGACCTATGGATAGCTTCTCCGAGGATTATATCTTCTATTACGGACTTAAATTAAAATTGCTTCTTCGCATAAGGCAGTTTGATGCAAAGAGCGGAGAAAAAGCATACAAAAATATATACGACTCCATTTTGAATGGAGATCGGTTGGAGGCAAAATAATGACCGAAAATAAAGGAAAGGTAGTAAGCATAAACGGAAACTTGGTGTCGGTAGAATTCAACGGCAATGTTTCTATGAACGAAATATGTTATGTTTTTGTGGGTGATACTGCTCTTAAAAGCGAGGTTATCCGTATAAAAGGCAATGTTGCTCAAGTGCAGGTCTATGAAATGACCGATGGTATTCAATGTGGGGATACGGTTGAATTTACGGGAGATATGCTCTCGGCAGATCTCGGCCCCGGATTGCTCGGTCAGGTATATGACGGACTGCAAAATCCGCTTCCTGTTTTAGCTCAGCAGGCAGGCTGGTTTTTGGAAAGAGGAATCTACGCAGACGGGCTTAATATAGAGAACAAATGGGAATTCACACCGACTGCGAAGGTTGGCGACGTTGTTCGTGCGGGCGAATACATCGGAACCGTGCCCGAAGGCCCGTTTACACATAAAATTTTTGTTCCCTTTTATCTGCTTGGAAACTATACGGTAAAATCCATTGCCGAAAAGGGCGAATATACCGTTAAGGAAACGATTGCAGTTTTAACCGATGAGCGTGGTCGTGAAATACCCGTATCCATGTCGTTTAAGTGGCCTGTTAAACGTGCGGTAAAATGTTATAGTGAGAGATTGGCTCCTGCCGAAACAATGGAAACCAAGGTGCGCCTTATCGATTCCTTCTTCCCTGTAGCAAAAGGCGGCACCTATTGCACTCCCGGACCGTTTGGTGCAGGTAAAACGGTACTGCAGCATACCACATCAAAATATGCAGATGTAGATATCGTTATTATTGCTGCCTGCGGAGAACGTGCAGGTGAAGTTGTTGAAACACTGACAGAGTTTCCCGAACTGACCGACCCTAAAACAGGACGTTCGCTTATGGAACGAACCATTATTATATGCAACACATCCTCGATGCCGGTTGCCTCCCGTGAAGCCTCGGTTTATACTGCGGTAACACTTGCTGAATATTATCGCCAAATGGGCCTCGATGTTCTTATGTTGGCAGACTCAACATCTCGTTGGGCACAGGCG
>JAZNOM010000011.1:0-7640 GCA_045580835.1 Eubacteriales bacterium | reverse complement strand
TCAAGCTCTGCTTTCAACTCGTCCTTGATGCCCTCTGCTTCTGCCTGGGCTTCAGCAATAAGCGCTTCAAGCTCTTTCAAACTCCTAACCTTTGCTGCAATGTCGATTGTACTCATTTTTTCAGTACCTTCCTTTCATTTTTGGAGCGTTCGCCGCTCCCTTGACTGTGTCTATATTATAGCATACTTGCACAAGTATTGCAAGTGGTATATTGCACAAACTTGCGCAAGTATTTTTGTACAATATGATACTTGCACAAGTATTGAAATTGTGATATAATTAAGTAAACTGGAAAGGTGGCGATAAAATGGGAATGAAAAGCACAGCTACAAAAAACAAGTGGAACGCCGAAAACTACGACCGCGTTGCATTATCAATCAAAAAAGGCACAAAAACAGCTCTGCAGGACGTTGCAAAGGATAAAGGCGAAAGTATTAACGGATATATCAAAAATGCCGTACAAGCACGATATAAAGCCGATACGGGCGAGGATATAGAATTATAAGCAAAGGAGAATAAAAATGCCTGAGATAAGTTTATTTTACGGAATAAGAGTCACAATGTACTATACAGACCATAATCCGCCGCATTTTCACGTTGAATATGCAGGCATGAAAGCATTGGTTGACATAATCAACGGCGCTGTAATAAAAGGCAGTTTGCCAAACAAGCAGGTAAAGCTCATTTTGGCTTGGTGCGAGATACACCGTGACGAGCTTATGCAGAATTGGGAGCTTGCAAAGCAAAACCAACCGCTTAACAGAATAAATCCGCTGATTTAACCGAAAGGAGCGTTATTATGCAAAATGAAATGTTCCCCGTAGTTGTTCAAGCACTGCCCGGTGCAGATTTTACGGTATATGCATATATGCTTGACGGCACCGTCAGAAAGGTTTCTGTCAAACATTTGGTTGAGCAAGGCGGCGTGTGGGAGCGTCTGCGTGACCTCGATTTCTTCCGCAATGCTCTGACCGTGATGAATGATACTGTTGCATGGGATTTATCGGGGCACTTCGACCCGACCGACTGTATCGATATAGACCCGTTCACCGTTGCAGAGTGTGAAGCTGTTACAGACCCTATCAGAGTAGCGTAAATAACAAGACCGTCATTCCTGGCGGTCTTTGTTTTTTGAGAAATAACAAGCCGCTCCGATAGGGAATCGGTTAAATCTACCCCCTTGACTGAGGACAACAAAAGGACAACATTTGGACATTAAGGACAACAAAAGCAACACAAAGCTACAAAAAGCCAAAGCAAGAAAACCGCACAAAATAGGCATTTTTGACAAGTTTTGAAAAGTGGTGAAAAGCACTAAATAACTCTCCGACCGTGGGTGCGCAGGTTCAATTCCTGTCGGGCGGACCATTGAAAAAACATCGAAATTCAGCCGTTTTCTTGATTTTAGAAAATCGGCTGTTTTTCTTTTAACCGCTCCAAAGGACAACTTTTGGACAACATTTTTATTAAAAGCCGCTAAAAGCTACGATAAATTATAAAAAGTTACGGGACAATCCAACAAAGGAAAGTCCCGCTATTTTTATATATTCACAACGTTATCATTTTCACCGAGAAGATTGCTCAATACGTTCGCCGCTTCGGTGTCAGCTTCTGACAGACAATGCAGATATTTTTGTGTTGTTTCAAGGTCTGAGTGGCCTAATCTTCCCTGCACTTGCTTTATATTAACGCCGCCATATAACAGCAGCGTTGCTGATGTGTGGCGCAGGGCGTGGAATTTGCGATGCTGCAGGTTGTTTTTTGCGAGGAATTTTGAAAATTGGTTTGACGGTGTATGCGGTGATATCATTTCGCCGTTCCATTGCGTGAACAAATAGCCGTTTTCGTGCCAGGCGCTCCCGAGCCGTTCCGCTTCTTGCTGTTTTTCCGCCTCAAGCATTTCTACAAGCTCGATACAATGGGCGTTTATCGTTACGGTGCGCACCTCGTAATCTTTAGGCGGTTTTATAATAACCGGCTCGCCTTTGAGCTTAACCGCCGCCCTGGATATCGTGACGGTGTTTGCTGCTTTATCAAAATCGCTGAATTTAAGCGCTATAAGTTCGCCACGGCGTGCGCCCGTCTTGATTGCAAGCTGTACCAACACTTGAAACTGCAAAGGCTCTTTTTCAAGACAAGCCAACATTTCGGCCGCTTCTTGCTTTGAGAAAATCTCTATTTTCGGAGCGGTAACCTTTGGCAAAGTCAGCTTTTCGGCGCTTGCAGGGTTGCTTTGTATCAGTTCGAGCTTGCAGGCTTGTTTCATTATGGATTGCAAAACACAAAGTTTGCGCTTGACCGTGCTTGCCGATACGGTTTGACCGTTTTTTGAAGCGTGATTCTTTCCGCTGATTTTGCTTTGCGATAGAATCTTGACAAACTCTTGAACGTGTACCGGCTTTATGTTCTGTAATTTCATGTGGCCGAGAGCCGGCAAGATATAATTATCTATTATGCCTTTGTAATACTCAAGCGTACCAGGCGAAAGCGAGCCTTTTACTATATCGAGATACTGAGGGATAAAGTCCGAAAGTGTTAGCTTTGGATTCTCACTCTGCAGACCGCTCCGACAACGTTCTTCGAAAGCGTGCGCCGTGCGCTGCAGCTCTTTTTCAATTTGCTTTGCTGTCATGTTCGGAGCGGGGCGCCACGTCATAACATACGGCTTGAGCTGTTTTCCGCTGCTGTCATAGCCTTTAAATACTCGTATGCGGTAAGATACTATTTCCCCGTTTTTATTCTTCCTCGGTGTTATGTTGGGCATTTTTTACACTCTTTTCTATCATTTGTTTGATATGTTTTCTCTGTCCAATGCTTTCCAGGTATTCAATCATTTTAACCTCAAGCGCTGGTATCAGTTTTTTTATATACCCAGCAGTCATTGTATTGATTTTGTACTCTTCGTAATCTTGGTCAATATCAAGTTTGACGCATGAATCCCAAAGAGTATTGACGCCATCAGCTACAATATTTGAAGCAAATCTCAAATTTATATCGTTTTCAAAAAGTATATAACCTTTCTCGTGCTTTAGCATTTCAAAGCAATCATCTATTGTACGTCCTTCTATGTTTATACTGTTTAGATAACAAAACGATATAATGCACTCCTCTCTAAATATTCTCGAAACCGCTTTGATAGCCGTAAAGCTGTTTATGCTATCAATCAAATCCAAATCAATATTTGATAATAAGCAATCCAAAAAATCAGCATCGCCTGCGGCTACTATATTTTTTATTGCTCCTTCACTTAGTCCCGTAACCTTGCAAGCAGTCTTAACATCTTCATCGGTTGTTTGATTTTCCGTCAATCCAAGAAGATAATCAACAGAAACACCGAAATATCTTGCTATTTGTATAATCTGCTGTATATTTGGCGTTCGTGTACCTTTGCAAAAATAAGAAATTGTGTTGTCGGTCACACCGATGGCATGTGCTAAATCTTTTTGTTTGATAAACTTGGTCGAAATCAATGTGCTAATGCGCTGCGCAATAGCTCTTTTGTACTGTTCGTTATCTATCATATATAAACGCTCCTTATGAATAACAGATACGTTATGTTATAAAAAATAAATAACAAATCTGTTGACTTGTTGCTGTTGTTATGTTATAATTAGAGCATAACATAATTGTGACGAAATGTCAACAACAATTTAAAGGAGAGATAAAAAATGACAGGAACAGAAATCAAATCAATGATTAAACAGTCGGGCGCTAAGCTGTGGGAAGTTGGCGAACGTCTCGGAATGAATGACGGAAATTTTTCGAGGCGATTAAGGAAACCTTTTGCACCCGAAGAGGTCAGCAAGGTCAAAAGCATTTTGGCGGAATTAAAAAAGGAAAGGAGCGCAGCAGATGAACACTAACACCAAAGCAGTCCCGACAATGCTCGGGATAAAGGAAACCGCCGCAAATTTCGGCATAACAAAGAACCACGTCAGACAGCTTGCACTCTCGGGAGCTGTAAAGGCTGTCAGAATAGGCAGCAAAGGCAAAATCTTAATCAATCAGCAGTCGCTTGCAGAGTATTTCGATAATGCCTACATAACAACAGAGAAAGCCGCTCCCAGTGGGCTTATAAAGCCTATTTCTGAGCGGATTTGAGGGTCATTCTTTAGGCGGTGTTATATGGAAGAAAAAAACACATTTATTAAAATTTATAGAAGTATTTTAAGTTGGGAGTGGTACAAAAATCAAAATACCAAAGATGTTTTTTTTCATTTGTTATTAAGGGCAAATTATAAAGATGTCAATTTTGAAGGCGTAGTTATAAAACGTGGCGAAATTGCAACCTCTTATGAAAATATAGCTAACAGTCTAAATTTGAGTATACAAGAGGTGCGAACAGCAATAAATCATTTAAAATTAACAGGCGAAATAACAGCCAAAAGATACCCGAAATTTCAAGTAATTACTATAACAAACTATAACAGATATCAAGAGAGACCAACAGACAGCTTAACAATCGAACAACAATCAACTAACAGTCAAATAACAATCGACCAACACCAAGTAAAGAATATAGAAGAAATAAACAATAATATAAATATATCTTCTTCTGCGCGCGCGCACGCGCGAGAGGAAAGCGACAACATCAACGGATTGTTTGAAACTTTTTGGAACGCTTACCCGAAACAGTGTGGATATGACAAAGCGTTAACGGCATTTTCAAAGCTGAACCCCGATAGTGACCTGCTCGACACGATGCTTAAAGCAATCGCCGAGCAGAAGCTTTCAAGACAGTGGCAAAATGTGCAGTACATTCCAAACCCTGCAACATGGATTAACGGCAGAAGGTGGAATGATAAGCTTGCTATGGCGGTACCGACGCAAAAGGAAAACAGCGAACACTCTTATGACCTGGACAAATTTGAAAGCCTTGCTGTCGGAGCAAATATCGACCCATACAGCGGTAGGCATACAAATTTTTAAAAGAGTGACAATTCCAAAAACTTTTAAATTTTGCAAGTTTTTGGATTGCAATGCAAAAAGCATTGATTTTTATAAGTTTTTTGGATTGCAGCTCTTGCGCTCCGATATGTAGATTTTGTGCAATCGATTGCACATTTTGAGACGTTCTCGGAGCGGTTGAACACCAATGGCCCGCCGCTGAAGCGAGAACGAAGCGAGAGAGCAAGGGCGATTTTGCCAACTCGGGTTGGCATTTTCGCACATCGTTACGCACACATATAGGGTCAATTCGCCGCCCTCGGTCTGACCGACCTCATCAACACATCGTTACACACGCATATACGGTCAATAGTTGACATCGTTACACGCACGCATATAGGGGGAGCAGTGCCCCTCAGCCCTGGCCGATGCACTACATACTGTCACTGCTCAAATTTCTCGCTGAACTGTGAGCAAAGTGAGAGAACCCAAGCAAAGAACCTATAACGCATATCCGCTCCGAGCTGGTCTAAACTCGATAACGATTCGTTATTGAAGAATAAACATAAAAAACACCCTGCACAATGCAAAAGGGATTTGCGCACCGTGCAAGGCAATATGTAAATATCCGTATATTTATTATATTGCTGAAAAGGGGTTTTGTCAATGACTAATGAGGAATTATGCATAATAATCCAAAGCGGAAACGCTGACGAGCTTATCCCGATACTGTGGGAAAAGGTCTACAAGGTGATGTATAAACTGTCAGACAGCCTTTTTGACAGAAATGCGGACGTATTCAAGCGCAGGGGCATGGACAAATACGATTTGCGGCAGGAATCCTATTCGGCATTTCTGAAAGCTATAAAGGCATACGACCCAGAAAAAGATATAAAGCTGACAAGCTATTTTCGCTTTTCTCTGCTGAGCGATAAGCATATCAGAGCAAAGAAAAGGCGGGATATTATCGACATTGCGGACAGTCTTGATTATGCCGGCGAATCTGCAGAGGGTGAGGACCTTTCATATTACGAAATAATCCCCGATGAATCGGCTGCATTGGCTTTTGATGATGTAGACAAGCGTATTACAGAGCGTAAAATTTGGGCAGAGGTTGACAAGCTCGAGGAGCGGCAAAGGGTAATACTGCACGAACGCTTTGAGAACAATTCAACGCTTGAGGCTATCGGGAAACAATTGGGTATTTCAAGGGAACGTGTGAGAACGACCGAGGCCAAGGCGTTAAGAACGCTGAGAGTATGGAAGAACGTGCAAGCGATTGGGCATAATCTGGGATATGGTATCAAAGGCTTATATCATGACGGCTACGGAAGATATAAACGCAGAGGGATTACAAGTCTCGAGCTTATAGCAATGGCTCGGGCTGATGCGTATTATTCGCAATTCACCGATGACGAATTGAAAGAAAAGTTTTCTTTTTTCGATGAACGGTAATACTTCCCCGGCATAAAGGCTCCCCCCTCTCTTTGCATTCATCGGAGTGCAAAGGAAGACCGGCGCAAAGGGACTTTTCTAACTGCACGGGATTTTACAGAGAAAATACCCCACAAAACCAACAGCGCAAATACAGCTCAAAAAACGGCGTTTTAAGGCGTTTTAAATTTTATGTATAATTACCCTCAAAAAGCGCAAAACTCGCTCAGCGTGCAAATCTCGATGAGTTAGGGGTATAAAAACAAAAGAGCGGCTTGTACCGCTCCGATATGTATTATATTATGCTGTACCCTTCCTACGCTGACGTTCTGCACGTTTGCCTAATATGTAACCGTAGTTAAAAGCATTAATTATCAGCCAAATGCTGTCTTTTGGCTGAAATTCTCTGCATCTTAACTCTAAAAAAACATGCTGAACAGGCTTACTTAAGAACAGCCCAATCCTCTGCTTTATCAATATATCAGCCTCTTTCTTTGCCTCAAGCGCTTCAAATAGCGTTGGCCAGTTTTCTAAATTCATTGTACTATACCTGCCTTTCTTGAATAAAACGGGTTGTTCAAATATGAATACAAGATAAAACCGAGCGATTCGGCTTCAAACTCTTTCTGCTCGCTGCTGAAAGCTGTTTCTTCCAACAAATGCCCGAGGATAAAGTGCGCCAGTTCGTGCATCAGAGTGAGGCTGAGAACGTCTGACGGCAAATCAGACTTGCAAACGATGAAATTTCTGCCGCCTTTCTTGAATGATACTCCGAATTTATCTTGCAAGTACATTCCGTTGCTGTCGGCCAAAACCGTTATATTAAGCTGTTCCAATATATTCAACAGCTTTCGGGGCGGTTGTGGCTTCTTTTCTATCAAATACGCCATAATATTTCTCTCCAAACTATTGACATTTCGGAGCGGGCAAGGTATAATACATACACAGCCCGCTCTTGTGGGTGGTGAAAGTGCTTTACACGTTGCTTTGTTCGGCGGTTGTGTAAGGCTCTTTTCTTTTATGCGACAGAAAAACGGCGGTATTCTGTCTGCTTGGTGTACTGCTCGTAGAGGTCCTTGTGCGTTGCCTTGAACGCTGTGGAATCAAAGCGGCTGCTTTTTACTGCCTTGTAGCGTATCTTGAAGATATCCACATCAAGTTCGTCTGTGTTGCGCTGTTCAAGCTCTGCTTTCAACTCGTCCTTGATGCCCTCTGCTTCTGCCTGGGCTTCAGCAATAAGCGCTTCAAGCTCTTTCAAACTCCTAACCTTTGCTGCAATGTCGATTGTACTCATTTTTTCAGTACCTTCCTTTCATTTT
>JAZNOM010000010.1:0-2689 GCA_045580835.1 Eubacteriales bacterium | reverse complement strand
AAATTGGAACGCACAAATCCGTAGGGGCGAATATCATTCGCCCGTTTGTAAAACATCTAATGGCGGCTTTTCGGGCGATTAATAATCGCCCCTACAGGTTTGATAATCATTTTCGCTTAGTGCTCATAAACTTTAATTTATTGTTGTAAATTTCAGATTTATATTGTAAAATATATGTATTCGCTTTATGGAGGACACTATTATGAAAAAAATAGCACTTATTCTGGCACTTATTATGGTACTTGCGTCTTTTGCCGCTTGCGGCAACGCTACCGTAGTTGACAATGACGAAACTGACGAAAACGAAACGACCGAGCTTCAAAAAGAAGCGGAGCGCGTTGATGTATACGAAATAACTGACATTCTTGGCTGCTGGTACGGTGCAAACCTTGGCGGCGAGAAGTATCTTATGCGCCTTTTTGCAGATGAAACCGCGGCAGGCACTTACTACCGCTTTACAATGAACGCTTACAGCGGCAATGAGTCAAAAAGTCTTTTCGGTGATGTTTACGTAAACACCGACGAGTGGGAGGAGGGCGTAACCTCTACCTCCTGCATGCTTGCGGCTAACCTTGTTGGTGGTGAGTTTGTAGAAAATGCAAAGCTTGGTATCGGCTCTTTGTACGCTGACGGCAGCTTTACATATATGCCGCTTTATACCGGCACTCCCGACGAAAACGGCATGGCACTTAACGATATTGACCGCATGGAAGCAGAGAAAATCACGTTTACAAGAGAGTTTGACACTCCTGTGCTTAACGTAGACCGCGACGGCGGCAAAATAAGCGGCGTATGGTTTGCAAGAGAAGATGACGAAATCTTTATGCTTGAGCTTTACAAAAACGGCATTTTCTACCTCTGTCAGGAGGGCGAAATGGCATACGGCACGTATGCTCTTGATGAAAATGCACTTTCCCTCACAGTTCTTGAGGTTGAGGGCGAGGAGTACAGCGGCGATGACAAGACCGTTTCGGTATCACTTGACGAAAACAACAACATCGTAATGGGCGAAAAGGTTGTACACGCCGTAAACGGCGGCGAGGACGCAACCTACACCGCAGACGATAAGGGCTATACGCTTGTTCTTTGCGATAACGGCTCGTTTTACATGAACCGCGGCGACAATCAGGTTGCCGGCGTTTACATCTCTGACGGAGAGGGCTACACCCTCTATGCGCTTGCAGGCGGCGGATATCCCGAAAAGGAAATCTGCATTGCTGAAAACGTTGACGGCGCGCTTTCCTTCTACTTTATGAGTGAGGGCGGCGACGAAAGAATTATCTTTACTAAAAAATAAATGCCATTTTTCAAAAATATAAAGTGGAATATGCTGCCCGCGATAATTACGCTTGCTTGGCCGACGGTGCTTGAGCAATTTATGCAGACCGCGGTGCAGTATATCGACACTGCCATGGTCGGCTCGCTCGGCACTGCGGCAACCGCCGCGGTCGGTTCAACCACCACGGTAAACTGGCTTGTCAACGGCTCGGTTTCGGCGCTCGGCGTCGGCTTTCTTTCCTACATATCGCAAAGCATTGGCGCATCCGACAAAGGAAAAGCGCGACGCGCCTCGGCGCAGGCGGTATTCATGGCACTTGTGCTTGGCGTATTTTTCACCGTGCTTACAACCTCGCTGCACCGCGCGGTTCCCGTGCTTATGCAGGTAGACGCGCCGTTGCGCAAAATGGCGGCGGAGTACTTTTTGATACTCTACGCGCCGATGCTTTTCCGCACGGCAACGCTGATTTTCGGCACGGTGCTTCGCGCCGCAGGCGATACGAAAACTCCGATGCTTGTCGGTGTGCTTGTAAATATCGTCAACGTCGTGCTTAATTTCTTCCTTATATATAATACGCGCACTGTCACCGTGTTTGGCAGCCCTCTTGAAATCTACGGGGCAGGGCTTGGTGTAAACGGTGCTGCGATTGCAAGCGCCATTTCCTTCACCGTTGGCGGTGTTCTTATTACCTTGGCACTTTTTTGTCACAAGGAGATTTCGCCGCGCGGCTTCAGTATGCTGCCCGATATGCAGATACTTCGCCCGTGTCTTAAGGTTGCGCTGCCAAACATGTTTCAAAGATTTGGCACGTACCTCGGCTACGTGGTTTTTGCCTCAATGATAAATTCGCTTGGCGACGTCGCAACCGCAACCCACACCATTGCAAACACCGTTGAGTCGGCGTTTTACATCCCCGGCTACGGTATGCAAACTGCGGCGGCAACGCTCGCAGGCAACGCGCTCGGCGCGCGCGACAAGGAGCGTATGCGCGATTTTTCAAAGGTGATTTTGATTGTCGAAATCGGACTTATGATAGTTTCAGGCGCGCTTTTGCTTGTTTTTGCAGAGCCTATGATGGATTTGTTCTCGGATGATGCGGCTGTTATCGCGCTTGGCAGTACGGTGCTTCGCATGGTTGCGCTTTCGGAGCCGGTGTTTGGCGCGGCAATAATTCTAGAGGGCATAATGCTTGGCGTGGGCAGCACGGTGGCGCCGTTTGTTTACAACATTATCGGTATGTGGGGCGTGCGAATCGTCGGCACGTTTGTTTGCACAAAGTTTTTCAGCCTCGGACTTGTCAGCGCGTGGGCTTGCATGATAGCGCACAACCTGATATTGTTTGTGATGTTTTTGGTCCGCTATCTCGGCGGCAAATGGAATCCGCTTGAGATGCAAAAAGGATTGTAATTA
>JAZNOM010000009.1:0-17854 GCA_045580835.1 Eubacteriales bacterium | reverse complement strand
TCGAGCGGCGATGAAGCACTTGCAGGTCTCTGTAAGGCAATCATCTCCTATGCAGAAGCAGCGAAGACCTACTTCCTCGACAGAAATGGCTAATAGCTGATTAACAAACGAAAAACAACTCCCCTCGGGGAGTTGTTTTTTTGTATAAAACTATCGCTTTTGCCTTGCGGATGTGTTACAATGGGTATAACAACATTTTAGAGGTTTTAGACCATGCGTTTTGTATCACATTCAAAAGGGCAATCGGTTGATATGACCAATGGAAATCCCTATTTGATGATTTTAAAATTTGCTCTTCCTGTTTTTTTGAGCCAGGTTTTTCAACAACTATATAACACTGCCGATGCATTTATTGTCAGCGAGTTTTTGGGTACCGAAGCGCTTGCGGCGGTAAGCTCATCGGGAAATCTTATTTTTTTAATGATAAGCTTTTTTGAGGGCTTGGCTATTGGCGCCGGAATTGTAATTTCGAGGTATTTCGGTGCAGGGCAGCGTGAACGCGTTACGCACGCAATACATACAGACATTGCGCTCGGCATTGTAAGCGGAGTTTTTCTTACGGTATTTGGTGTGGTTTTTACCCCTAAATTTCTTGAGTGGATGAATACGGATATTGACGTGCTTCCGCTGGCGATAGAGTATTTCCGCTACTACTTTTTTGGCGCGCTTGCTATGGTAATGTACAATGTTTGCCGAGGAATTATGAATGCACTCGGCGACAGCCGCCGCCCGCTATATTATTTGATTTTTTCTTCGATATTAAATGTCGTACTTGACGGTTTGTTTGTCGGCGTGTTCCGTTTCGGCGTAAAATCGGCGGCAATTGCAACGGTTATTTCCCAAGCGGCAAGCGTTTTCCTTTGCCTGCGCTATCTTTGCAAAAAGAATTTTGAATACCGCGTGGAGCTTTCAAAAATTCGGTTCCACCGTGAGATACTCGGCGAAATTGTGCGCTACGGACTTCCGTCAGGCGTGCAAAACTCGGTTATCGGACTTGCAAACGTCGTGCTTCAATCGCAGGTTAACTCGTTTGGCAAACTGGCGATGGCGGCGTTTGGCACACAGGCGAAGATCGAGGGCTTTGCATTTATGCCGATAACCGGATTCAATATGGCGCTGACCACATTTATCGGTCAAAATCTCGGTGCAAGGCAGTATGATCGCGCCAAAAAAGGCGCACGCTTCGGCATACTTTCGGCAATGGTGCTTGCCGAGATAATTGGTATCTTTTATTACATCTTTTCGCCAAATCTCATGGCACTTTTTGATGAAACACCGCGTGTTATCGAGCTTGGCGTAATGCACGCGCGCACAACCTCGCTATTCTATTTTCTGCTTGCGTTTTCGCATTCGGTTGCGGCGGTTTGCCGCGGTGCAGGCAAAGCGTTTGTGCCTATGAGCGTGATGCTTGGAGTTTGGTGCGTGATTCGACTTATCTATGTAATGAGTGTGATGCATTTTGTGGGTGAAATAGGATATGTTTTTATGGCGTATCCTATAACTTGGATAATAAGCTCGGTCATCTATCTTTTGTATTATTGTCTGTCTGACTGGGTACACGGATTTGAAAGGAAGGGTAATGGAGCATGAACAATCACGACGAAAAGTTAGTTCCAAAGTATGAGCCGGGCAATAAGTTTTTTAAAAAACTCGATAATTTTTGGTATCACAATAAGTGGACGGTTATAATCGTTGCATTTTTTGCAGTTGTGTTGCTTGTTTGCACTTTTCAGATGTGTTCAAGTGATGCGCAGGATATTTCGATAATGTATGCAGGGCCATACAAATTTGGTCAGACCGATGCGCTCAATTTCAGGAGTGCGTTTTCAGAGATTACCCCCGACCGCAACGGCGACGGTGCGAGCAAGGTTGCGCTTGTTGATTTGTACATCCTTTCGGATGAGGAGATTGCGGCAGAAAAGGCAAAGATCGGCGACACCGCTATGGTAAACTACGAGGTATTCTCCGCAAACTATGAGGCATTTGAACAGCACATGTGGACGGGTGACACCGTGATTTGCCTGCTTACCCCAGAACTTTATAAAAGCGTTTATGTGGAGGATGAAAACGGCGAAGAAAAATCAGGCTTTATGCGCCTTGATGAGGTGCTCGGATATACACCCGAGGGCGCGTATGATGAACACAGTATCCGCCTAAAGGATACACCTTTCGGCAAGTATTTTCCGATTATGCAGCGTCTTGACGAGGATACTTTGCTTTGTGTGCGCGAAATCAGTCCGCTTTCAAGTATGTGGAACAGTAAGCAGACCAAGGAATATCACGAGTATTGCCTTGATGTGTTCCGCGCAATGCTTGAGTTTGAAGAACCTAATGGCTAATGAAAAGAGAACCTTAATCAAAGGTTCTCTTTTTTTGGAATAATTTTCAAAAAACTATTGACAAAGCCTTTAAATAGTGATATATTTATGTCGAGTTAGCGGGTGCTAATTATTTTTTAACGCCGACGATTAGCAGATGCTAACGCTACTTAAAATGTTGAGGGACGCTATGAACTTAATTGCCGCAGAAGAAGGAAAAGAATATATTATTCAGCGGATTGAGACTGATGATGAAGAACTTGATGCGTTTCTGTTTTCGCTTGGCTGTTACAGCGGCGAGCCTATCACGGTGATTTCTCACCTTAAGGGCGGTTGTGTTGTTTCCATTAAGGATGGAAGATACAACATCGACAATCAGCTTGCAGAAGCTATCATTGTTTAAAATCGAACTAATCTGCTGATTAGTTTTTTACCCTCAAGTTAGCCGCGACTAACTAGGAACTGCTTATAAGAATTTTTTATATACACCAAGGAGGAACTCCAAAATGAGAATTGCTTTAGCGGGCAATCCGAACAGTGGTAAAACTACCATGTACAATGCGCTGACCGGTTCAAGTGAAAAGGTCGGAAACTGGGCAGGTGTTACCGTTGAGCAGAAAACGCATCCTATCAAAAAGGTATACACAAATGGCGCAGAGGTTATCGCCGTAGACCTTCCCGGCGCATATTCAATGTCGCCCTTTACATCCGAAGAGAGCGTAACAAGCTCCTATGTAAAGAATGAGAATCCCGATGCCATTATCAATATTGTGGATGCAACCAACTTGAGCCGTAGCTTGTTTTTCACAACTCAGCTTCTTGAACTCGGCATCCCTATGGTCATTGCTCTCAACAAGGCTGATATTAACGAAAAGAAAGAAACCAAGATTGATACCGCAGCACTTTCTGCAAAGCTTGGCTGCCCTGTGGTTGACACTGTTTCTCTCTCCGGCGAGGGCCTTGATAAGGTAGTTGCTGCCGCTGTTGCTCTTATCGGTAAGGGACAAAAGGCACCGTATGTTCAGGGTGATATCGACCTCACCGACAAAAAGGCGGTTGAAGCGGCGGACAGAAAGCGCTTTGATTTTGTCAATAAGGTTGTAAAAGCAGTTGAAAAGCGCAAGGTTCGCACAAATGAAAAGAACTTTCAGGATAAGATAGACGCTGTAATTACCAATAAGTGGGTAGGTATTCCGCTTTTTGCACTTGTAATGTACGCAGTGTTCTGGGTATCGCAGGCAGGGCCTGCTGTGTGGCTTGCCGACTGGCTTGTAGGCATTCTTGAGGGCGTTCAGGGAACAATCGGCGAGATGTTTTCCGGCGCAAACCCTCTGCTTTACGCACTCCTTATTGACGGTGTTATCGGCGGTGCAATAGCCGTTATCGGCTTCTTGCCGCTCGTTATGGTAATGTATTTTCTTATCGCACTTCTTGAGGACTGCGGCTACATGGCGCGCGCATCCGTAGTGCTTGACCCTATTTTCAAGAAGGTTGGACTTTCCGGTAAGTCGGTTATTCCTTTTGTAATCACCACCGGCTGCGCAGTTCCCGGTGTTATGGCTTCGCGTACTATCCGCAACGAGCGTGAGCGCAGAGCAACCGCAATGCTTGCTCCCTTTATGCCCTGCGGTGCAAAGCTTCCTGTTATCGCATTGTTTGGCGGTGCATTCTTTGACGATGCTCCTTGGGTAGGCCCTACAATGTACCTTGTAGGTATCGTTCTTATCTTCCTTTGCGCTCTCCTTGTAAACAAAGTTACCGCGTACAAGGCAAGAAAGTCTTTCTTTATTATTGAGCTTCCCGAGTATAAGTTCCCGAGTCTTTGGGGCGCGTTCAAGTCCATGTGCCAGCGCGGCTGGTCTTACATAGTTAAGGCTGCAACAATTATCCTTCTCTGCAACACCGCTGTGCAGATTATGCAGTCCTTTACATGGAGCTTTACCGCTGTGGAAGAGGGTATGGAAAACACATCCATCCTTGCATCTATTGCAGGACCTTTTGCATATCTTATAGTTCCCGTTGTGGGTATTGTTTCCTGGCAACTTGCGGCGGCAGCAATTACGGGCTTTATCGCAAAGGAAAATGTTGTAGGTACACTTGCAGTTTGCTTTGGTATTTCCAACTTCTTTGACCTTGACGAGCTTGCAATGCTTGAGGGCGCGGGCGCAGATGTTCAAGCGGTAATGGGTATCACAAGTGTTGCGGCTCTTGCATATCTCATGTTCAATCTTTTCACTCCTCCTTGCTTTGCGGCAATCGGCGCAATGAACGCGGAGATGAAGAGTGCAAAATGGCTTTGGGCCGGTATCGGACTCCAGTTTGCGGTTGGCTTTACCGTAGGCTTTGTAGTATATCAGGTTGGTACACTTATCACTACCGGTACACTCGGTGCAGGCTTTGTAGGCGGTCTTGTTGCCGTAATCGCCATGGCGGCCATTATCACTGCAATTGCTGTAAATTCGCAGAAAAAACTCAAGGCGGAGTACGAGCTTAAGAAAAAGGTAAACTAATATGCTTGAAAACATTATTATAATTTCAGTTATCGCTTTAGTATTGGGTCTTGCAGGCGGATATGTCTACAAGGCGAAAAAGAGCGGTAACAAGTGCATAGGTTGTCCGCATTCATCCTCGTGCGGCGAAAAGAACTGCACTTGCAATAAAAAGTAAAGGTAAAGGGCTACCCCGGAAAGGGTAGCCCTTTTTATGGAAGTTAGCAGCCGCAACCGTAACCGTTGTTGTTATTGCAGCAGAAGAGAATAATGAGCGCAAGGATGATAATCCAAGTGCAGTTGTTATCGAAAAGACCGCAAAGGCAGTTGTTATTCATAAGGTTTCTCCTTTCGGGAGGCTTTTTTGCCCCCTCGATAGCAGAATATGAGAAATGAAAAGAAGTGTTACAAATACATAAACTTTAATTTACCAATTTAAGGTCTTCACAAATATAGGGTACTCATTATATAAATCAGCGAGTGTTTTGCGTGTATATGAGCCTGGGTCTGAAATTTTAAAATTAGCCGCGGTGAGCGCACCGCCGCTAAACCCGTAAATCACGGCAAAATGCGTCGCCCCGTTGGATTTTTTGACATGCACAATTACGGGTTTGCCTGCGGCAAGTTTATTATATATAGCTGCGAGGCTGTTGCCGCCGTATGTGTATATACTCGGCCAGTAAAGTGCACCGCTTGATGTGAATTTTTCATTTGCGATAACCGTTTTGGGCGTTACAGCTTTACCCGTGCGGTAGCTTTCGGTCATAGCAAGCGAAGTCACGGCACAGCCGTGAGTCGCAACCGACTCGCCGGATCCCGGAAGCTTCAGAGATGAATAGTTTAGTTGCTTGTATGAAGGCACAGAAAGCGATATCGCCTTTCTTGAAGCGGTGGTGGTTTCTATTGTGAGATAATCCTTTGATGCATAACCAACAATATTTCCGTCATAAAGCACCTTGTAAAACGAGCCGTATGTACCGAGAACAAGCACGCTCTCGCCCTTGTTTAACGTGTCCTTGATTTTAGCCGAGGTTGAAGCCCCTTCACGCACATTGAGCGTACCCCATGATACGGCAACCGTTGCAGTTTTGAGATTCAGTGCTTTTACATAGTCAGCAGAAACATAGCCAAATGAGTTTGGTGCATACTCGGCATACCAGAAGTTGCCCTCTTTTTCGTGAAGAGTTATCACCTGCCCGTCCCAAAGTTTTGTCTTTACAGATGCGGATGTTGACGGAGCGGTGCGCACGTTAAGGCGCGTATCCACATCTACAATACCGCCGTCAGCCGCAGCAGCGCCAAGTGCAAGTGTAGCAGTGAGCGCCGCAAGAGTGATTGCTTTTGTAAGTTTGTTCATAAATCCTCCTTTCGGTGCTACTATTTTACCATGTGTGGGTATAGGTTGAATAGTCCTAAATATCTGGCAAAAAAGTTGACATGCATAACCAAAAATGGTATCATTTACATATAAAGTTTAAAAGGGTAATTTATGAAGATACAAACAATAGACATACCTCATGGGCTTTGCCTTGCACCGCTTGCAGGAGTGAGCGACCGCGCGTTCCGCATCATATCAAAGGCGCATGGCGCAGAATATCTGTGCAGCGAAATGGTGAGTGCGGCGGCAATTTGCTACGGTGATAAAAAGACGCCAAAACTTTGCGAGTTTGGCGAAGACGAAGAACCGATTGCACTCCAGCTTTTCGGCTCGCGCCCGGACTTTGTAAGCGAAGCGGCGCGGCGCATCTCTGACGGAACTCTTGCAGACTATGTAAAAATACCGTCAGCGATTGACATCAACATGGGTTGTCCCGTGCGCAAAATTGTTTCAAACGGAGAGGGTAGTGCGCTTATGCGCGACATTCCTCTTGCTGCCAAAATTGTAAGCGAAACGGTAAAAGCGGTAAAACTGCCGGTAACAGTTAAAATACGCGCAGGCTTTGACGAGCAAAGCAAAAACGCACCCGAAATGGCAAAAGCACTTGAAGCGGCAGGCGCTTCGATGATATGCGTACACGGGCGCACGCGCACGCAGATGTACAGCGGCAAAGCCGACCTAGGCATAATTGCCGCGGTTAAAAAAGCGGTAAAAATTCCCGTTGTGGGCAACGGCGATATATTCTCTGCCGAAGCAGCAAAAGCAATGCTGAACGAAACGGGATGCGATGGCATAATGATTGCGCGCGGCGCAATGGGCAACCCGTGGATTTTTGATGAACTTACCGCATTTTTTGATGGGAAACCGTACACGCCCCCGACAAATGAGGAAATCGTTGCTGAAGCGGCACACCATCTTGACCTTGTATGCAAGTTTAAGGAGGAACAGTTTGCCATCCCCGAAGCACGCAAGATAATGACGCATTATATTCACGATATACGCGGTGCATCAGCCGCACGCGGCAAGCTCAATATGGCAGCCACCAAGGAAGAAATGAAAGAGATTTTATATTCGTTATTATAAAAAGGAAGCCGTATGGCTTCCTTTTTATTTACGTTACTATCGCTTCGCCGTTTATTAGCGCGTCAAAGCATGCATCCGAGCGAAACTCGATTTCAAAACGCACTCCAACTATATGTATAAACCGCGCAACAGCATAATTGTAGCTTGAAAGTGGACGGTCAAGCGCATCGTCCGAGTGCGCCGCAACCAAAATGCCGTCGCTCGGCGAAACACCGCTTATAAATAGCGTGTGATAGTAGTCGCCACTCTCATTCGCAAGTTGAACAACATCGCCGATGTTAACGCTATCTGCGCCGACCTCTACACCGTATGGTCCTACTCCCGCGTTGCCTACGATAAAATTGTAGAAAAATTCAACACCCGTCCATGATGCCGTGCGTGTTTCACTGTCGAGGTAAAACCAACCGAAAATCGGAGTGAAATTCATCTGACAACTGCCTGCAAGTAGGCATTGCGACACAAAATTTGTACAGTCGCCGCCTTGCCCCGTATAATTGTAAAACAATGGATTTCTCTCAAATGCCCATCGTCTTGCATAGGCAAGCGCATTATCTCTGTTATATCTTCTCTCAACAAGCATAACACTACCTCCTTTTACACAGAATATGCATTTTTTGCGAAAAGATTGATAAAATATGTTTATTTTGTAGGATTGCTAAAAAAATAACGATAAATTTATAACAATCTGTGTAACTTTCACAAAAAATGTGTGAAAAGTTATTGAAACCACCTTGTTTTTCTGCTATACTTTAGGGGTAAAGTATTAATTAATAGGAGGTGCGACTTTTGAATATTCTTGTTTGCATCAAACAGGTTCCCGGTTCGAGTAATGTCGAGGTTGATCCGGTAACAGGTGTTCTTAAGCGCGACGGCGTTGCCAGCAAAATGAACCCATACGACCTTTACGGTCTTGAGGTGGCAATGTCATTGACTGAAAAATACGGCGGAGAGGTGCAGACCATCACCATGGGCCCTCCGCAGGCTAAATCTATTATTACCGAATCCATCTGCATGGGTGCAAAGTGCGGCACTGTGCTTTCTGACCGCAAGTTTGCAGGCGCAGACGTGCTTGCGACTGCGTACACCATTTCGCAGGGGATTAAAAAAGTAGGCGATTTTGACCTTATCATCTGCGGCAAGCAGACGACTGACGGCGACACCGCGCAAGTAGGCGCAGAGGTTTCTGAATACCTCGGCATCCCTTGCGTTGCAAACGTTCTTTCGGTTGACGATATCAAAGACGGCAAGGTTTACCTCACCGTTTCGCTCGACAACATTGTGGTTAAAGAGGCTATAAAGCTTCCTTGCCTTATCTCTGTTGACAGTGACATCAATTCTCCCCGTCTGCCCTCATACAAGGTGCAAAAGACGGTTACTGACGATATGGTGAGATTCATCTCGTTTGCGGAATTTGAAGATCAGGATGCAAACCACTACGGTCTGGGCGGCTCCGCAACGCAGGTTGAACGCATTTTCCCGCCCGAAAAGAATACCGAAAAGCATTCTATCACCGGCGATTCAAAAGAGCAGGCTGAAGGCATTTTCAACGTGCTTAAAAGCCGCAAACTTGTTTAAGGAGGCATTGTAATGGGACAGCTTAAAGTTAATCAAAATCTCGTCAATGCCGAAAACGCGGCGGCGCTTGTAAAGGTTTGTCCTTTCGGCGCAATTTCCTATGACGGTGCAAAGCTTGACATTTCATCCGCATGTAAGATGTGCAAGCTCTGCGTAAAGAAAGGACCTGCAGGCGTTGTTGAATTTGTTGAAGACGAGGTCAAGGAGGGCGTAGACAAGTCGCTTTGGCGCGGCATCTGCGTTTACGTTGACCACGAGGGTGAGAACATTCACCGCGTTACATACGAGCTTATCGGCAAAGCAAAAGAGCTTGCCGCTACCATTAATCATCCCGTATATGCGCTTATTATCGGTAAGGATGCTGCTAAAAGTGCGAAAAAGCTTCTCCGCTACGGCGTTGACAAGGTTTTTGTATACGAAGACGCAGCTCTTGAGGACTTCAGAATTGAGCCTTATACCGCAGCGTTTTATGATTTTATCGACAAGGTAAAGCCATCAAGCATTATGGTTGGCGCAACCAACCTCGGCAGACAGCTTGCACCGAGAGTTGCGGCGCGTTGCCGCGCAGGACTTACCGCCGACTGCACAGTGCTTGAAATGAAAGAAAATACCGACCTTGTGCAGATTCGTCCTGCATTCGGCGGTAACATTATGGCGCAGATCATCTCTCCGTCAAACCGTCCGCAGTTCTGCACGGTTCGTTACAAGGTGTTTGCAGAGCCTAAACCCTCCGACACCGAAAGCGGCGAAATTGTGCTTATGAACATCGACAAGGCGGCACTTGCAAGCGATATTGAGATTCTTGAAAAGACCGAAAAGCCGAAGGATATCGACATCTCCGAGGCTGATATAATCGTTGCGGTTGGCAGAGGTGCAAAAGGCGAGAGCCAGCGCGCCATGGCAAAGGAACTTTGTGACCTTCTCGGCGGCGTTATGGCTTGCACCCGTCCGCTTGCTGAAGAAAATATTTTTGACGCAAAGCATCAGATAGGTCTTTCGGGCAGAACCGTTAAGCCAAAGCTTATCATCTGCCTTGGCATTTCCGGCGCGGTACAGTTTGCCGCAGGTATGAAGTCGTCCGACTGCATTTTTGCAATTAACTCCGACAAAAACGCGCCTATTTTCGACGTTGCTCACTATGGCATCGTAGGCGACCTTAACGAAATCGTACCCAAACTTATAGAAAAGATAAAGGAGGACAGAGCAAATGTATAATGTTATAAACGAAAATGACCTTGCCGTCCTCCGAAAAATAGTAGGCGATGCAAGAGTTCTCTACGGCGAGGAGATTTCGCCCGACTACAGCCATGATGAGCTTGGCGGTATTTCTCACATGCCCGATGTGCTTGTGAGAGTGCATTCCACCGAGGAAATCTCGGCAATCATGAAGCATGCATACGAGCGCACCATTCCCGTTACCGTTCGCGGCAGCGGCACAGGTCTTGTAGGCAGCGCGGTTGCGACACGCGGCGGCATCATGCTTGAAACCACGCAGATGAATAAGATTTTGGAGCTTGACGAGGATAATCTCACCGTTACCGTTCAGCCCGGCGTACTTCTTATGGAGCTTGCGGCATTTGCCGAGGAGCATGACTTCCTCTATCCGCCCGACCCCGGTGAAAAGTCGGCGACAATCGGCGGCAACATCTCCACAAACGCAGGCGGTATGCGCGCGGTTAAGTACGGCGTTACACGCGACTATGTTCGTGCGCTTACCGTAGTTATGCCAAACGGCGAAATCATGCAGCTTGGCTCAAAGGTTGTTAAAAACAGCTCCGGCTACTCTCTCAAAGACCTTATCATCGGCTCGGAGGGCACTCTTGCAATTATTACCGAGGCAGTGCTTAAGCTTATGCCGCTGCCGAAGTTCTCGGTGAGCCTGCTCGTTCCTTTCCCTGATATGAAAACCGCTATTGAGTCTGTACCCAAAATCATCCGCTCAAAGGTTATCCCCACCGCTATCGAATATATGTCGCGCGACACTATCCTTTTCTCCGAAAGCTATCTCGGAAAGAAGTTCCCCGACAAGAAAAACGATGCGTACATTCTTCTCACATTTGACGGAAACACCGAGCATCAGGTACAGAGCGATATGCAGACTGTTGCAGACCTCTGCCTTGAAATCGGCGCGCTTGACGCATACATCGTTGACACCGACGAGCGCAAGAAGTCGGTTTGGTCGGCGAGAAGCGCATTTCTTGAAGCTATCAAGGCTTCCACCACCGAAATGGACGAGTGTGACGTTGTTGTACCTCGCAGCCATGTAGACGCGTTTATCAAATACACTCATCAGATTGCAGAGCAAACAGGTGTCCGCATCCCAAGCTTTGGCCACGCGGGCGACGGCAACCTCCATGTTTACATCTGCCGTGATGACCTTGACGATGCCGCTTGGGAAAAGACACTTGAGCATTGCTTTGACCTCATGTACAAGAAAGCCGAGGAGCTTGGTGGTCTTGTATCCGGTGAGCACGGTATCGGATATGCAAAGAAGGGCTACATGAAGAAGCAGTACGGCGATGACCAGATTGCTCTTATGCAGGGCATCAAAAAGGCGTTCGACCCGAAAAATATTCTCAATCCCGACAAAGTTTGCTATTAATAAAAAGGGCTGCCACGGCAGCCCTTTTTGCAAAAAATGACATGAAAAAATTTTTATTCTATTTTCTTTCGTTTACATGGGGACTTCCCCAAACGCTTGGCGGTGCGGTTATGGCGCTTGTCCTTATGAGTACAGGTCACAAGCCTAAAATGTGGAAAAACTGCGTTTGGTTTGAAATTGACAAAAACATCGGCGGATTTTGTCTCGGTCCGTTTTTTGTGACACGCAGAAATCCAAGCGCACACCTCAAAAACCACGAGGCAGGGCACAGCCTGCAAAACTGCATTTTAGGCCCGTTTATGCCATTTGTAATTTCGCTGCCATCGTCTGTCCGCTATTGGTACAGAGAATTTCGTTACATCCGCCGCGGAAAGAATCCGCCGCGCCCGTACGAAAGCGTATGGTTTGAAAAATGGGCAACAGATTTAGGGCATAATAATAAATAAAACACTTCGGAGGAAGTTATGAAAAGAATTCTTCTTATCACCACTGGCGGCACTATTGCATCTGTCGCAGGAGAAAACGGGCTTGCACCCATGGGCAGCGGCATACTCGCGGGCGAGATTGACCGTCTGCGTGAATATTACGATATCACAGTGCATGACCTCATGTGCCTTGACTCCTCCAATATACAACCCGAGGAATGGATAACAATTGCGCGGTGTGTATTTGAGGAGAGAAAAGGTTATGACGGCATCGTTATCACTCACGGCACCGACACAATGGCATATACTTCTTCGGTGCTTTCGTTTATGCTTCCAAACATCGACCTGCCGGTTGTACTTACGGGCGCGCAACTCGCTATGCAAAATCCGATTTCAGACGCATTTGACAACCTGCGCACGGCATTTTTGATGGCTTCAAGCGGCAAAGCGGGGATTTTTCTTGCGTTTAACCGCCGCGTAATGCTCGGCTGCCGAGCGGTAAAGGTGCGCGCTGAAAGCTTTGATGCATTTGAGAGTGTAAACATGCGCTATGCGGCAGAGGTTACCACATCGGGGCTTAAGATTTACGAGGATGTTTTGCCAAAGCAAAGCGGCAAGACAAGGCTTATTGACAAGCTTTCTACCGACGTGTTTTTAATCAAACTCACGCCCGGTATGGCACCCGAAATTTTTGATGCGCTCTGTGCAATGGGCTACCGCGGAATCGTTGTAGAGGCTTTCGGAGTTGGTGGTATGCATTTTATCAACCGAGACCTTGCGGGTAAGGTAAAAAGCGTCATTGAAAAGGGCATTTCGGTTGTCACCTGCAGCCAATGTCTGTATGACAGCAGTAATCTGCACATCTATGAGGTTGGCAAAAAACTGCTCGACGTAGGCGTTATCCAAGGCTATGACATGACCACCGAGGCCGCCATAACCAAGCTGATGTTTGCTCTAGGAAACGGTATGTCAGCCGAAGAAATAAGGGTATTTTTTGAAAAAAGCGTTGCCGGAGAGATTGAAATCAGATAAAAAACTGCTTCCTCAAAAGAGGAAGCAGTTTTTTTACTTAGTAAGTGTAGCGGTTGAAGTTGCTCCGTCCCATTTGATGTTTTCGTTTGCAACGCCGAGCGCGTTTGCAATAGCGCGAACAGGCAGGTATGTGCGGTCGTTTTCGATAATTGCAGGTGAGTCGAGTGCAACCGTCTGACCGTTTACGGTCATTGTGGGCGCATCGATTGTAACAACGATTTTTACAGTTTCGTTTGTGAGAGTTGCGGTGCGAGTTGCCGCATCCCATGCGATACCCTCATTTGTTACGCCAAAGGTGTTTGCAAGAAAACGAACGGGGAGAAGTGTGCGGTTGTTGCGGTTAATAGGTGCCGCGTCAATAGGTCTTGCAAGACCGTTGATGTGCGCGGTAGCCGAGCCAATGGTAAGTTCAAGTACAGTTTTACCTTCGGGATAAGCAACATAAGGTGCATGCTCTACGCTCTCACCGGTTGCAAGGTTGATAACTTCGCCTCCGCCGAGGATGTCAAAATTCTTTATAGCCTCTTCCGAAAGGAACGCGGTCGAGCCTTCGTCTACGATAATTCTAAAGTGGTATTCGTTGCCGGGCTTTGTCATAAACTGTACCTTGTCGGTAACCATAAGAGTTGCGCCTGATGTAACGTGAATGGTGTTTTGAACATTCTCCTGGAAGAGGATGATGTCATCAAAAATCATGTCACTTTCGATTGTAAAGGTTGCACCGCTTGCCATTTTAAATGCGCATGCGGGATTTGTTGCAGGTTCGGGATTCTTATAGTCAACGCCGCCGTAAACCGAGGTAAATGTAACGGGTCCCTCTACCTTGGGGAAAGCAAAGTTTCTTGAAATGTAGGATTTACCAACGGTAACGATAGTGCCGCCGCGCGGAATAAGCGAAACAAGACCGCTTGTGAGCGAGCCGAGCGACTTTTTGGGAGTTTTTGCGGTGAGACCGTCATTTTCATCATTTCCGTTAGAGTTGTGGAAAACCGCCAAAGCATCGCCGTCGGTGGGAGCGTCGGGGGCTACAATAACTTCTTCATGGATTTTTACGTTTTCGCCGATGGTGATATCGCCCTTACCGGTAATACTTGAGAAGATACCGCCGTTGATAATCGCGGAGCCGCCTTTGTTTACAACGATGTTCCAATAATACTCTTTGTTTGTCTGGCAAACTATTTTGTCGGTAATTGTGAGAACACCGCCGTCCTCAACGATAATGGTATTCTGCTTTGCCTCTTGGAAGAGGATAATGTCGTCAAAGGTTACCTCGCTCTGGATAGTAAGCGAAGCACCGCTTGCCATTTTGAAAGCACATGCAGGATTGTTGGCAGGCTTTGGATTTTTATAGTCAACGCCGTTGTATACGGAAGTAATTGTAAGCGGTCCGCGCATTCTCGGAATTACGTAGTTGCCGCCGAGATATGATTTGCCGGTTACAACCATGGTGCCGCCCGCTTCAAGCAGGCTTATTATGCCCTTGCCTGAAAATGTGCTCCAAGTCTTTTTGGGAGTTTCGGGAGTAAGACCGTCATTGTCGTCACTGCCGGTGCTTGTACTCAAAAACACAACGTTTTCATTTGCAAATGCAGGAAGCGCACACATAGAAGTAAGCATAAGCACTGCAAGCAAAAAGCTTAAAAATCTTTTCATATTTTCCTCCAAAAGAGTATTTTACATATAAATTCTATCATTTTAAATTAGAGCCGTCAACCAAAAATCCGCCGTAATAGTTTACGTTAAAATCAAAAGTATACTAAAGACCACTGAAAAAAACAACGCAGGATGTTCCCGCGTTGCTTTTTATTCTAATACCTTCGATTTTATTTCGCCGTATTTTTCTTCAATAATTTTCTTTTCTGACTTCAAAATAGCTCTGCGGATGTGCACAAACGGGGCAAACCTGCGGGGCTTTCTTACCCATAACGAGGTGACCGCAATTGCGGCATTCCCACATGGTTTCCTCTGCCTTTTCAAATACCTTTTGCATTTCAACATTGTTAAGAAGTGCGCGGTATCTTTCTTCATGAGTTTTTTCGATTGCCGCTACAAGGCGGAACTTTGCAGCAATTGCAGTAAAGCCCTCTTCTTCAGCTTCCTTTGCAAAGTTAGCGTACATGTCCGTCCACTCGTAGTTTTCGCCTGCTGCGGCAGCCGCGAGGTTTTCAGCGGTCTTGCCAAGCGCGCCGAGTTCCTTGAACCACATCTTTGCGTGTTCCTTTTCGTTGTCAGCGGTCTGCTGGAAGATGGCGGCTATTTGCTCATAGCCCTCTTTTTTAGCAACGCTTGCAAAATAGGTGTACTTGTTTCTTGCTTCGCTTTCACCGGAGAAAGCAGCCATAAGATTTTTTTCGGTTTTTGAGCCTTTAAGTTCCATAATATATCTCCTTTGAAAATAAGAATTAATCCTAACTGTAGATATTATACATTAAGTATTATGTACTGTCAAGCGTTTTTTTAAACTATTTTGCAATATTTACCACGGGAATACCTTGCGATTTTGCATATTCAACCGTTTGGTGTGTGCCGCCCTTGCCGTAGCTTGAAAGATAACAGATGCAAGCGGTGCTCGCGTCAACAAGTGCGCGATTGCGCTTTTGCATGCAACCGTTATAGTAGCTTTCGGCGGTGTAAATAACCTCGTCGGCGCGGTCGAGTATACCGTTATAAACCTGCTTGTCGTATAAGCTCCACTTGGCGGTTTGGTCTTTGCAGGGGAGAATAAGCACAAGGTTTACGTCAAATCCTCGTTTTTTCAGCGAACATATATACATTGCCGCAAAGGTGTCAAAGCCAAGCGCACCGCCGCAGGCAAAATATTTGTACCCATTTTTAATAAGGCGCATTATTATAGGCTCAAGGCGCATCATCAAATCGTGATAAGAAATTGCAGAGATATCTCTGTGCCCGGAAAAGCAACATGTATTACTTCTTTCTCTCATCCCACAACCTCTTTGCCTTAAGCACGGCAACTTGCGTTTTAGCATCCGGTATTTCACCGTTCATTACCATGTCACATAGTGTGTCAAGCGGCATGCGCTCAACGGTCAAAAACTCATCCTTATCAAGGTGCTGCTTGCCGTCAACCGATACAAGACCCTCTGCGAGATACATCCAGATTACCTCGTCAACAAATGCAGGCGTGGTGTAAAGCTCACCAAGCATCGTGTACTTTTCTGCAGTGTAGCCTGTTTCCTCAAACAGCTCACGTTTTGCCGCGTCAAGCGGGTTTTCACTTTTTGAGTCAAGCTTGCCCGCAGGAATTTCAAGCAAAACCTTTGCGTGCGGATAGCGGAACTGCCGCTCAACAAGCACGTCGCCGTTTTCAAAAATCGGTATTACGCAAACTGCTCCTAAATGGCGTATAACCTCGCGCACACTCTCGTTTCCGTTTGGCAAACGCACTCTGTCGCGGATAAGGTGTACCACCACTCCGTCAAAGATTTCTTCGCCGTCAATTCTTTCTTCATTTAAATAATTATAGTTGCTATCCATATCTCACCGCGAAAAATAGTTATTTGTTAAAAACAGTATACTATAAAACAAAATGTATTGCAAGATGCATTGTGTCAGCTTTTGTCCTCGGCGTGGCGAATTTCCAAATCAAACAGAAGTCCGCCGCAAAAAGAAATGGCGGTTGCCGCAAGTGCGCTTTGTATAAATTGTTCGGCTAAAAAAGGAGAAATATTCATGCCGGCAATGACGGGACACAATATATAGGGGAGGATGATTGAAAGGCATATGTACATGAGATTTCGCGCACGCTTTTTTAACTGCGGAATTTTGTTTTTACGGTTCATTTCAGGTGTCCTTTCGATATTTATTCAAGCTTTCTAAATTTAATTTAATAATAACATATACAATCAATGTTGTCTTTGTGTAATTTTTGTCGAAAAATGTAGAAATTAGGCGAATTTTAAATATTGTGTAAAAATTCTGCAAGTCGTGTAAAACTTTTTTAAAATAGGAGTTTTTGCAGTGTTTAATGAGCGGCGAAAAAGCGCAAAAAACGCCGCTTTTAAAAAAGGGCTATGTAATTTACGTCAGTATGCATGAAAATATACAAAGGAAAAGCTCGAAATTACCGACTGCTTTCTCAAAAATAGGGTTTATTGCACAAAAACGGTGGCTTTGTTTTGTAGATTAAGTCGTTTTTATATTTGGCAAAAATTTAAAAACGGTTATATATACTTGTTTTCACATCGAGTTTGCGACAGAGGTGAATTTTTTGAGGAACATTACAAAAAGCAACCTTCTTCTCCCGACAGTAAAAAGAGTTGGGGAAGTGAAGATTACCTATTCTGTAGAAAAGCATGGTGACTCATATGCTCTTGCGGTAAGTTCTACTGCACTGTCTGAAGGTTATGCTTTTGTAGAAGACATTTCACAGGACCGTGTCATAGCAGAAAGAATCAAGAATTTGTTTGCGGAAAATCTTGTTTCTCCGCTACATGTGTTTGATGTTTTCGATGACATTTCAGCAGACATCTGCATTTAAGATTTTACAAAGCAAAAAGAACCGCCACGGCGGTTCTTTTTGCAAATCGAGGAGCATAAAATGATTGACCAAAGGATAGGAAAACGAATCAAGCAGTGCCGCGAGAGGCTTGGTTTAACGCAGGAGGAATTTGCGGCAAAAACGGGGTTCTCCGTTAATTACATTTCCACATTGGAACGCGGAGCGTCTTTTCCACGGTGCGAAAAACTTATCTTATTACTGAATGCATTGGAAGTATCGGCAGATGCGATTTTCTGCGATGTAGTCACACATTCTTGTTGGAGCCAAACTACAAACATTTCGGTGGCTATAGCAGGATTGCCGCCAGACGGTCAGCGTCGAATCCTCCAAATACTTGAATTCCTGATTCAGCAGGAGAAGGCAGGTAGCATATAAAAAAGAACTGCGTGAAAATATTTGCGCAGTTTTTTTATTATGCCGTCGTATTTCGACA
>JAZNOM010000008.1:0-3869 GCA_045580835.1 Eubacteriales bacterium | reverse complement strand
TGCGCCGGCTTTTTTACACCTTAAAAACCGCGCGCGGTCGAGCACGACCTTTAGGTCGTCAGGTGCTTTAGCACCTTGCACGCTGAGCGAACGGTTTTGCTCCACTTCAAAATGCTTGCATTTTGAAGTGATTAGATAAACTTTAATTTACACATATAGTTTTCACAAAAATAGCATGGTCCAGCGGCCATGCTATTTTTATTTTGAGTCTTAATTAAAGAGCCATGCCGCCGAATGCTTCATCGGGCATCTCATAAGTAGAGGGGCACATAAGGAAGAGAACCTTGTTGCCAACAACCTTGGTAACTACTTCATCAGCGGTTACGCAAATCTGCCAACGAGGATTGCAGTTATCGGTAAGAGTCTTTACAAATGCGTCTGCATCTGCACCGTCTGCAAGTTCAAATACATAACCAACGTATGCGATGGAGCCCATCATAGGCATGAACATTGCGCCGGACTCATAGCCGGTAACAAGATAGTTGTCAAAGCCGGGGAAATATGCAGGGTCAACAGGCATTGCGCCGCCCATAAACTGGTTGATTTCAAGAGCAACAAGCTTGTTTGCAAGATCTTCTGCAGTAATCTTTTCATAGTCTGCAATAAACTCAACGAATGCGTTTTCGTGAATCTGACCAACGGTGAGGTTGTCCTCTAATGGAGCAGTAGTTTCTGCAGTTGTGGTTTCAACGGGATTTTCGTTGGTTACTGCAGCAGTGGTATCGGCTGCGGTGGTTTCTTCACTGTTGCCGCAAGCAGCAAAGCCCATGCAAAGAGCAACGGTAAGTAATGCGATAAGAAGTTTTTTCATTTTAAATAAGTTCCTTTCAATTTGTTCTTCTATTTGTCGGCGGACTTTTGAAAAGTCCTCACCTAAAATAAAACTTTTTTAAAAATTTCCTTTAATCTCGTGATAGTCGATTAAAGAAAGCTTTGGGAAGTAGAGCGAAAGTATCTGCTCGGCTGTTGCGCCTGCCGCTGCAAGGTCGTGCGTACCGTACTGGCTGATGCCTACGCCGTGTCCCCACCCCTTGCCTGCAAAGATGAATGTATCTTCATCTGCAGCGGTAACAGTTTTGGTAATGCGGCGAAGAATTACACCGATTTTGTCGGCGATATTGTAATAATAACCGCTCTCGCCGTTTGCAACCGACAACGTGTCAAGTTCGAGTTTGTTTACACCCTCTCCATTATGCACATAAACGCGGGATTTGTCAATATCCATTATTCCGGAAGAAGTGAGAACCTTTGGCGTTTCTTCCTCTATCGGCAAATAATTGCCCGTGGTAGAGCTGAAAGTTCCGCTTGGGTCAATTTTTATAACATTGTCGTATTCATAAGTAACACTTCCCTTGCCTACCACAAAGTTTGCACTGTTGACATATTTTGAAATAGAAGTGCGCACCTTGTCGCAGCGCTCAATTGTAAGTTCATTGCCCTTTGAGTCGGTATATGTTATCGAATACACATACGAGCTATCGCCTGAAAAACTGTTGATTTTGATATCAACAATGGATTTACCCGTGATTTTGTTATATCCCTTGCTGCGGAGATAATCAGCAAGGTCGCTTCCGCTGACCTCGCTTATCCAAAGCCCGTTGTTGTGCTCGGAATATCTCTCCCACGGAGTGTAGGTCGGTATAAGATACGGCGAATCGTCACCGCCCCATGTGTCCTTTGAAGATGCGGTCCAGCCACCGGTTGATGACGAATAATAAGTAGTAACTACGCTTTCACCGTCGGAAAGCACAAGTCCTTTTGTACTTGCAACCGCTTCAAACACCGCATCGTTTGCATCGGCAATACCTCGGTATACCTGACAGTGAGTAGTGTTGCAAATATCAAAGCCGTATGATGTAAAGTGACGGTTTTTATTCTGTACAGTATAGCCGCGCACGGTGATTGCAAATGCGCGAAGCGCTTCAGGCGGCCATTTGGGGCTTATCTCATAGGGCACGACACCTGCGATGTAATCCTCAAGCGGTAGCATATTGGTAAGCGCAACGCCGTTTACAGTGTCGGTTTTATAGCGGCTGTAAACAAACACGCCGTCATAGAGTCGGTTTGCAGGAGTTTTAAGATACTGCTTTTCGCCGTCTTTGTCGAGTGCTTTGAGTCCGAGCGAAGTGTCCTTTCCGCCGTCATACTCAAAGTGAATAACATTTGTTTCGGGGTCAACTATCATAACCGCGGTATCGGACGGACCTACGATGTCAAGGTCAATCTCTTCTGCCATGTTCGGAATTGTCGCAAGTTTCTTTTCAACATTTGCCGCAGAAGAGTAGTCACCAATTCGGATTTTGTACGCACCGTTTATATATGCGACAAACGGATGCATGTCGCTGCCTTCGTCGTTAAGCCATTCCTTGACAAGTTCAAGCATTACGTCTGCTTCCTCGCGGGTTTCTATATCGTCAGCAGTTTCAAGATGATAACCGCCCACAACACAGCGTTTTGACGTGTCATAAATAGAATAGGTGTACGCCGTTTGTGAAAGATTATCGTCGCACACCACAGAGATTTTTGGTATTTCAAGTGTATAAATTTCCTCATAGGAACGCTCTGTCCTTGTCGAGGTAACGGAGTTTAGGCTAAACCCTACGGTGCTAACGGTTTCAAAACCGACAGTAACGTCACTGCCGTACATAAGTCCGACAGTGACGTATTCGGGAGCAACCTCGGCTTCAACCTCTTCCAAAACTTCAACTTCTGCTTCGGCGCCAAAAACGCTGATAGAGCAAGCCTGAAGAAGTATGAGCGCACAGCTTCCTGCCATGAGTACGGCAAGAATCCATACCATAACCTTTACCCAGAATTTCTTTTTCATCACAGAGCCCTCCTTTCGAGAATTTTTTATTTTCTGTTTTTAAAAAGCAATGCAACAACCGCTATAACAGCAACGATTGCCAATGCAAAAGCACAGTAAATCCAAAGCGGTATTTGTGAAGAAACAAACACTGCGGTCGGCCCATCAGCACCGCCGATAATTCCGATGTCTGCCATTACTGCTCACCCGTTGTTTCTACAGTGGTTTCTGCTACGGTTTCAACAGCAGTTTCGGCAGTGGTTTCGTCCGCTTCTTTAGCCTTTGTTTCCTTTATTATATAGTCGCCGCGTACCATAACCCATGCGCCGCCTTCAAGTGCAACTATGCCGCGTCCGTCATCACGAGGGATGATGATACTGTGATTTGTGGGAACCTTGCCGTCATTGTAAATTTCCAAGCCGTCGGTAATATCGGATACGCCCTGTTCCTCCCACTTGGTAGTAAACGGAGAAACAACCTTTGTATTTCCCGAGCGAACGATAACCTCGCACGAGTTTACCGATGCAAAAAGCGTCTGACCGTAAAGCAGGTTTACAACGTTGTATTTTGCACCCGTGTTGACAGTTCCTTCGGGGAAAAGCGGTTCTGGCTCGGCAGTTGTTACAGCTTCGGTGGTTTCGGGAATTTCGGTGGTAACAATCTCTTCGGTGGTTTCAGCAGGAGTGGTTGCAACCACATCGCTTACATCCTCACCTTTAATAATATCGTAAACCATATCCTTGATTTGAGGGAGCAAAACCTCGTTTACATAGCTGAGAGAAATCAGCGGATCGTCCTCGGAGGAATATGTAGCGTAAACGCAAAGTGCCATAAACGCAAGCGCAAGCGACAAAACTATCGCAGTTAGAATTTTTACAATCTTTTTCATATACACCTCCGTGAATACACAATACAGATTTATTATACAGCATTTTATGCAGAAAAGGAAGTGCTTTTGTCAAATTTGATTGTGAAAATTTTTGGGTGGAGATAAAAAAAGAGATAAATTAAAGTTTATATGGGTAAATTGGGAACCGCAAATGTGTAGGGCGGGGGCTTGCTC
>JAZNOM010000007.1:0-6173 GCA_045580835.1 Eubacteriales bacterium | reverse complement strand
GTAAAAAACAAAATGCGGCAAGGGCTTTTTAAGCCCTTGCCGTTACTTGCTTTTTCGGATTTTTGTCTCTACCGTACACATGTACGCCGACGAAACAAAAATCCAAAAATCTGCCTGCGGTTCTCATCCTCTGTTCAGCCTGATGACTTTGTCATCAGGCTGACCGTGATTGTTACCAATCACGGTTTTTTTGTGTAACATTGACATGGTGCGTTAAACATTAATTTTTATTTTTTAAAAAAGTATCGACTATTGCACTTTATTTATGTTATACTTATAATATATATTAAAATAGGATAGTTATATGGATTTTTGTGTTGACAGCGAATTTGACGGAAGACGGCTTTTGGATTTTTTAAGCAAGCGGCTTTTTGTGTCGCGTGCGTTATGCACCTTTCTAAAAAAGCGCGACGGCATCGCCGTTAACGGCGAGAGCGTAACAGTGCGCTATTCCTTAAAAGCAGGCGACACAGTAACGCTTAAAATTGAGGACACATACGATGAATGTGACAAGTCGCTTTACGGTGCCGATTTGCCGCTTGACATACTCTACGAGGACGAGCATATTATGGCGATTAACAAGCCGCCCTATATGCCCACTCATCTGTCACACGGCCACCGCATGGACACGCTTGCAAACGCGCTTAAGGCGGAGTTTGACCGCCGCGGCGTACCGTTTGTGGTACGTGCTGTCAACCGACTTGACACGGATACAAGCGGCATTGTAATCGTGGCAAAAAACCGCTATGCGGCAGACCGTTTTGCAAAAACCAATCCTGACATCGGGTACGAAAAAATTTACACCGCTTTTTGTCTTGGCGACGTGCCGGATAAAGGCGAAATTAAAGGCTATATCCGCCGCGTGGAGGAAAGTATAATTACCCGCGCGGTGTATGAGGACGGCAAAGAAAGCGAGTTTGCGCATACGCGATTTGAAAAAGTGGAGCAGGTGGGCGACATATCCGTTGTAAGGTGTGAGCCGATAACCGGCAGAACGCACCAGCTCCGCGTACATCTTGCATCAATCGGTCATCCGATAGTCGGCGACGACATGTATGGCGGCGGTTTTGCCATGCCGCGTCAGGCTTTACATGCGGGAATAATGCGCCTGCGCCACCCTTTTACGGGCGAAAAGCTTGAAATCGTTGCCCCATTGCCAAACGATATGGCTCTCTTTTTAAAGGAAAAACAGAATGTTTAAGGATTTTTCGAGAAAATATATTTCAAGTTTTGCAAAGGTTGCTTTTTGCATCCTTGCGGTATGCTTTACGCTTAAGCTTATCGCCGCAGGCATCGCTCCTTTTGCAGACTTTTTCAACCGCTATATCGCATTTGTTCCTCGCGCGGTTTTGTCGTATATTACATCTGTGTTGCCGTTTTCGCTTGCCGAGGCGGTGCTGGTATCGGCAATTCCGATTGCCGCCATTTACCTTGTTTACTGCGCGGTTGTAGTTGCAAGGCGCGGCAAACTTCTTCGCCACATTTTCAATCTGCTAGGCGTGATATGCATAACGCTTTCGCTTTTCTTTGTCAACTTCGGCATAGCATATGACTGCACACCGATTGAAAAAAAGCTTGATATGGAAACGGGTAACCTCACTGTAGAGGATGTATTTGAGGCAAGTAAAATCGCGCTTGGCGAGATAAAAGAGCTTGAAGCAGAGCTTTTGCGAGATGAAAGCGGCGCGGCGGTATCTCCGTACAGCTATAGCGAAATGAACTCGCGTTTAGTGGACGAATACCAGAGAATGTGCGGCAAATACTCCTTTATTTCTCCGCTTTCGGTAGGAACGAAGCGTGTTGCGTTGTCCGTGCCGATGCGATATACGGGTATTGTCGGCGTGTACACGTTTTTTACGGGTGAGGCCAACGTCAACACCTGCGGTGCCGACTACGCCGTTGCTTTTACCGCGGCGCACGAAATGGCGCATCAGCGCGGAATTGCACCCGAGGACGAGGCAAATTTCGTAGCGTTTTTAACTCTGTACACTTCAAGCGACAGTTATTTAAAATACTGCGGGCTCATGGAAGTTTTTAACTATATGGCAAACGCTGTTTACAGAGAAGATGAAGAGCTGTACTACGAGCTGCTCGCAAGCTTTTCGGAGGGCGTTTTGAAAGAGTATATTACCGAGCAAGAGGCAGATGCAAAATTCCGCGACAATATTGTCGAGGACGTTTCGGGCGCGGTAAACGATGCGTATCTCAAGCTGCAGGGGCAGTCCGAGGGAACGAAAAGCTACGGGCTTGTCACCGACCTTGCAACCGCGTATTTTTTAAGTAAAAATTAAACTATTGGGAGGGATGAAAATGAAAAATCGAATGTTTGCGGCGTTTTTGTCCCTTGTTTTGCTTTTTTCGCTGTTGGCGGTGCCTGCACATGCATCAAACCGCGCAACGCTTTTTATAAACGATAGTGAGTGGGAGGATGACTCACTGCTGCCGTTTATCGAAACCGAGGGCAAAATGCTCCTACCTGTAAGTGCGTTTGCTTCGCTCGGCAAAATAAAAGTAAAGCGCTCGGACACACTCGGCTCACTGCTTTTTGATGACGGCGAAAGATTTTTGTCATTTAATCTCAATTTCGGCACACGCCTTGACGAGACAGGTACAGTAACAAAATGCAGTATCTACCGTTACGGCGGCGAGATTTATCTTGAGCCGTACGCGATTTGCGAAAAATTCAAGCTGAAATTTGAAACCGCGTTTGCGCCCGACGGATATCTCGCCGCGCGCATCTGTGACGGCAATGAGCTTACCGATTTCGTATCGCTGCTTAACGCATATTCGGATAGCGAAAAGCAGGATATCCCACATCTCTACAACCCTACGGGCAAGACGGTAGCAGGCTCGTTTATGCACCCCGTATTGCTTGTTCCGACACTCGCAAATTTACCCTTTGCCATGGAAGCCGTCGGCAACCACCGTATGACTTTTGCACTTTCCCCGAGGGAAATTGAAAACTATGCAAAGGTTATTCCGTCAATATATGCAAATGGACACACCATAGTGTATTACATGGATCTGTCGCTTGACGTGGATGCCGAAGTATTCCGCGCAGAGATGGAATATGCAAATAAATTCCTTTTCTCGCTTGTCGGTGCGACAAGTCGCGTGTATGTCAGCGCGGACGCATACGAAAATATCCCCAAAATTGACGGCTACTTTGCAAAGGCGTGCAACATTCACTTGGTTGTAGACGACCTTGGCAATAACAGAATAATCAACTTTACACTTTACGATTCGCCAAACCGCGGAATTTACAACTTTTCAATAGCAAGCGACAGACAATCGCGGAGCTATTATTCGTATTTCTTCAATCAGTTTGACCGTTTTGAGGCATTGCGCTCAATGCCGCTTACGGCTTCGAGTTCAATTCAGTAAGGAGAAAAGGCAATGGAAAACGAAAACAAAAGAGTTCTTCTCGTCGAGGACGAAAAGAATATCGCTCTGCTGCTCGCCCACAATCTGGGCAGTGCAGGCTTTGAAACCGTCATTGCATATGACGGCGAGGAAGGTCTGAAAAAGGCACTTACTGAAAAGTTTGATATTGTGCTTCTTGACATAATGCTGCCAAAGCTTGACGGCTTCAAGGTGCTTGAGGGCATCCGCACGAGAAGCGACGTACCCGTTATTATGGTAACGGCGCGCGACGACGACAAGGATAAAATCGCAGGCCTTGAAAACGGCGCTGACGACTACGTTACAAAGCCGTACAAGCTCGGCGAGCTTATCGCGCGCATACGCGCCAACATCCGCCGCAACCGCGACGAAATGGTAACTCACATTGCGGGGAATGGCGGCACAACCACCGTGCGCGGACTTTCGGTTGACCGCACTCGCTATATCGCTACCAAGGACGGCGTTGAGCTTGAGCTTTCCAAGAAAGAATACGACCTGCTCCTTTTCCTCATGGAAAACGTTGGCAAGCCTTTTTCGCGTGAGGAGCTTCTTGGCAAGGTATGGGGCTATGACGGCTTTCTCGGCGATGTAAACACGGTCGACGTTACCGTTTCGCGCCTGCGCAAAAAGCTTGAAAAAGACCCATCGAATCCCGAATACCTTATCACCAAGCGCGGTGTAGGTTACTATATCCAGTAGGTCATATATGTATAGAGGATTATATTTCAAAATCATACTTATCCTCGTTGTGTTTATCCTCATAGTTATGAGCGTTGTCGGCGCAGTACTTATCAGCAACGTACTTGCATTTTACAACGAGGAGTTTTCAAACTGCATGGAGCAGAACTTTGCTTCAGACGGTCAGCTTCGCGTTTATCTTGAAAACGCGATGTCCGACACAAGCGAGGTGGTCAATGCAGAAAATCAGCGCGATATTCTCGAGGCGTACAGTTCGCGCCTCGGTATAGACGACTATCGCAGTTATTACATTCTCGACAAAGACGGCGGCTTTTTGGCAGGCAGTGACGCCTCGGGCGAAAAAATTGCGCTTACGCCCAATCTTGTTGCGGCAATCGGCGGCAAGGTGGGCAACGCCGAAAACCAAAGCTCGGATTTTGCCGATTTTGCGCTGCCGCTTTCAAGCGGAAATGCAGAGTGCATAATTTATATCCGCGACACCCAAGAGGAGCTCAGCGAGGTTACGTGGATGCTCTTTTCAATCATCCTTCAAGCACTCTTTATCGGGCTTATCATCGCGTTTATCCTTTCGTTTTTCCTTGCGCGCGCAATCTCTCTGCCGCTTTCCAAGCTTACCGAGGGTGTTCAGCGAGTTGCAAAAGGTAACTTTAAAGAAAAAATCCGCGTGCAGTCCAATGACGAAATCGGAGTGCTTACCGAAAACTTTAACCACATGAGCCGCATGATTGAGGAAAACCTTGACGAAATCAACGGCGAGCGTGAAAAGCTTGAAACCGTGCTTTCCTGCCTTAAGGACGCGGTTATCACCTTTGGCGAGGACGGCAAGCCGCTTCAAATCAATGATGCTGCGCGCAAGCTTTTTGCAAGCGACCTTGAAAATGTGTCGCTTGACTACATGTTCAGCCTGCTTAACTACGATAAAAACGATATTGACATTGACCTTGGCGACAGCGGCGGAGTGCCTGCGGTGCATTACAATGACCGCGTTTACGAGCTTTATTTTGGCAATATCCGCTACCGCGACAATGAAAAAATGCGCGAGGGCATTATTCTGGTCATCCACGATGTAACTCAAAGCTACGCGCTTGACCGCAGCCGCCGCGAGTTTGTTGCAAACGCTTCGCACGAGCTTCGCACACCGCTTACCACCATTAAAATGGTGCTTGAAACGCTGGCAGGCGATAACAACATCACTTCAAACGAGCTTACAAAGAGCTTTCTTGAAATGGCGGAGACCGAAAGCACGCGCATGGAAGCTCTCATAAAGAATCTGCTAACACTGTCACAGCTCGACTCAAAGACGATGAATTTCCAGGTGAAAACCATATCAATCACCGAGTCGGTTGCGGCTATTACAAAAACGCTCGGCTACACCGCCGAAAAGAAAGGGCAGACGCTTACCTTTGACGGCACCTTTGACGACCTCTATATAAACGGCGATAAGATTCGCGTTGAGCAAACGATTATCAATATCGTTTCAAATGCTATCAAGTATACGCCTGACGGCGGCGAAATTCATATTTCGCTTGCAAGTGTCGGCAAAAACGTTGAGGTTTCCGTCAGCGATAACGGTATCGGTATTCCTGCAGAGGACCTGCCGCGTCTGTTTGAACGCTTTTACCGCGTAGAAAAGGCGCGTAACAGCGATAAAGGCGGCACGGGCCTCGGTCTTGCAATTGCAAGAGAAATTGCAATTGCTCACGGCGGCGATATTACCGTCGAAAGTGAAGTAGGCAAGGGCACTACGTTTAAAATCATTTTCCCGAAAGCGTAGGGAAACGAGAGATATCATGAGAACCTTTTAAGGAAAGGTTCTCATACTCTCCAAACCTTTTGTAAAAATTTATTGTCTGTAGCCATGGCTACACATGAAATATTTTACAGTTTTTCTTTGGTTCTTTCTTCTTAAGAAAGAACGCTCTCGTTCCCCTGAAAGGAGGTCAGCATGGAAAAAATCAAGGCAAAGCCTATTGAAATTTTCAAAAACATAATAATTGCGCTGCTTACGCTTACCATGCTGATTCTCGCAGGCATTTACATTGGCGGCTCGCAGTTTGTATCAAACAATGCGG
>JAZNOM010000006.1:0-3039 GCA_045580835.1 Eubacteriales bacterium | reverse complement strand
ATGAATAAATTTTCAAAAAACACTTGACATTATTCATAAACCCTGCTAAAATAGCAACATAATATTTTTAAACGCGTTTGAGCGGAAAGAGTAGCCTTGAGAAAAGCCTGCAGAGAGATGTCGGTTGGTGCAAGACATTGGTAATATCTTGGTGAAGTTCATTCCAGCGAGCGGTGTGTTGAAACAACAGTAGACACAACGGGTACGACCGTTACATCGTTAAGACTTTTAAGCCTATTAAGGTTCTGACCGCGAGGTCAGTACGAAAGCAGAGTGGTACCGCGGAATAATTATTTCGCCCCTGTTTTATAACAGGGGCGATTTTTTATTAAATTTTATTTTTTGGAGGAAACCAAAATGAAAAAAGTTTTATCAATTCTTTTAGCAGCAGTTGTACTTGCTACTGCATGTCTTTCCCTCGCATCCTGCGGCGGCGAAAAGACTGACTACACCGTAGGCATTTGCCAGCTTATGGTACACGATTCGCTCGACCAGGCAACCAACGGCTTTAAGGACGCTCTTACCGAGGCACTCACCGCAGCAGGCAAGACCGTTGCTTTTGACACTCAGGTAGCGGGCGAAGCAGAGCTTTGCACCACCGTTATCAACACCTTTACTGCAAAAAAGGTTGACCTTATCATGGCAAACGCTACTCCCGCACTCACAGCAGCAGCAACTGCAACCACCACAATCCCCGTTCTCGGCACTTCCGTAACCGATTATGACAGCACCTTCGCAGGCGCTATCCCTGCAAACGTATCCGGTACATCCGACGCTGTTCCTTTTGACGAGCAGGCAAAGATGATGATTGACACTCTCGGACTTGTAGCAGGCGATAAGGTTGGCGTAATCTATTGCACTGGCGAGTCCAACTCACTTATTCAGTATGAGGCTGTAAAGGCACTTTTCGAGGCTGAAGGCATCGTTGTAGAGGCTTACACCTTCTCTGAAACCACCGAGCTTCAGGCACTCACTACCTCTGCAGCAGATGAGTGCAAGGCAATCTATGTTCCTTCTGATAACACCGTTGCGGCAAACGATACAATCGTAGGTACAATCTGCAACGAAAAGAATGTTCCCGTATACACAAGCTACGGCGGAGCAATTTGCTATGCTTCACTTGCAATTGACTACTATGAACTCGGCGTTGAAACCGGTAAGATGGCGGCAGAGGTTCTTCTTGGCACCAAGACTATGGCTGACCTCGAAGTAAAGACTCTCACTCCTACTGTTGTATACAACAACGAGCTTTGTGCCGCTCTCGGCATTGAAGTTCCCAAAAACTGATTTTTGAGGTAAATAATGTTTTTTCTGAATGCATTGCCCGGTGCCGTAGCGCAAGGGCTTATCTGGGGACTTATGGCAATTGGTGTCTATGTTTCCTATAAAATACTCGATATTGCCGACCTGACTGTAGACGGCTCTATCTGTACCGGCGGTTGCGTTTGTGCGGTTTTGATAACTGCAGGCGTACCGGCTTGGATAAGCATTATCGTTGCGTTTATTGCAGGGGCGCTGACCGGCATAATGACAGGTCTCTTTCACACCGCTTTAGGCATTCCTTCAATACTTGCAGGCATCTTGTCGCAGCTTATCCTTTACTCGGTAAACCTTGCGATTTTGGGCGGCAGAGCGCTTGTTTCATTTGTCGGCGGTCAGTATAACCTGATGCTCAGTATGGGCGACAACCTCGCTTCGATTATCGTGCTTGTCGCTATAATCGTAGCTTCGATAATTCTGCTTTGGTTGTTTTTCTACACTGAAGTGGGACTTACGCTTAAGTCCACCGGTGACAATCCCGATATGAGCCGCGCGCAAGGCGTAAACGTAAGCTTTAACAAGGTGCTTGGTCTTGCAATTTCCAACGGTATCGTTGCACTCGCAGGCGCACTGCTTGCACAGTATAAAGGCTCGGCTAATATTAATGACGGCAGAGGCGCTATTGTCATTGGACTTGCGGCAATCTTTATCGGACTTTCGGTATCGCTTAAAATCAAGCCGAATTTCGTTGTAAGTCTTATCGGCGTTGTTTGCGGCGGCATTGTGTACTACATAATTTACAATTTTGTTGTACTTCTCGGACTTAAAACCGACTACTTAAAGATGCTTTCTGCAATTATCGTTGCGATATTCCTTGCAGTACCGTATCTTAAGGCGAAGTATTTTACAAAGCAAAAGCCTATGGTAGACGCAGGAGGTGACACAAATGCTTAAAATCACCAATCTGCATAAAACCTTTAACGCGGGCACGGTTAATGCTAAAAAGGCACTCAACGGCTTAAATCTCACTATTGAGGAGGGCGATTTTGTCACCGTTATCGGCGGCAACGGCGCGGGTAAGTCTACATTGCTAAATGCGATCTCCGGTGTTTGGAGCCCCGACTTTGGCACGGTTGAAATTGACGGCGTTGACGTAACTAATATGCCGGAGCACAAGCGTGCAAAGTTCCTTGGACGCGTGTTTCAAGACCCTATGAAGGGAACCGCACCAGATATGGAGATTGCAGAAAACCTTGCAATCGCGGCAAGACGCGGCACAAAGCGCAAGCTCATCTGGGGAGTGCGCAAGGCAGAGCGTGAGCAGTATAGGGAGCTTCTTGCAACGCTTGAACTTGGACTTGAAAGCCGCCTTTCTTCAAAGGTTGGCCTGCTTTCAGGCGGTCAGCGTCAGGCTGTAACGCTTCTTATGGCAACGCTTCAGCGCCCCAAGCTTTTGCTCCTTGACGAGCATACCGCGGCACTTGACCCCAAAACTGCCGCAAAGGTGCTTGAAATTACCGATAAAATAGTTAATGAAAATCACCTTACCACGCTTATGATTACGCATAATATGCATGATGCTATTGCGCATGGCAACCGTCTTATTATGATGTATGACGGACAGGTTGTGGTAGATGTTCGCGGCGAGGAAAAGAAGAAACTCACGGTAGAGGATTTGCTTGGCATGTTTGCAAAAGCAAGCGGCAAAGCCTTTGCCAGCGACCGCGCATTGCTTAACTAAATCAAAAAGGACTCGCTTGCGAGTCCTTTTTTGTATGA
>JAZNOM010000005.1:0-2634 GCA_045580835.1 Eubacteriales bacterium | reverse complement strand
CATCTAAATGTTGAATTCGGTTCTGTCGCGCGCCCGACTCCGCCTTGAATGCTAAACGCATTCGATTTTGACAAAATACGGCGGAGCCATCGTTACTTTCGTTCATTCATCGCATATTTCTACTGTAAATTAATGTTTATGAGCCTCCCTCGCCTAGAGGGAGGGGGACCGCAACGCGGTGGAGGGATACGTAAAAAATACAGTAATTACAACGTATCCCCCAGTCGCCGTACGGCGACAGCCCCCTTTAGGCAAGGGGGCCTTTAGTCACATAAACTTTAATTTACATTTCAATTAAATTTGCAATTCCTACGCTTTCGGCGATTTTTTCTTCACGGGTGTGGCAGGTCAGCACAAGCGACTGCGTATCCTCTGCGGCAAGTGCAAACAGAATCTTTATCATCTGCTTTGTGCGCTTGTCGTCCGCATGCGCAAAGCTTTCGTCAAGGATAAGCGGAAGCTTTTCTTCCTTACAAACGAGGTTGCAAAGCGCAAGTCTGAATGCAAAATATGCACTCTCGCGTGTACCCTTGGAAAGATAGGAAACATCGTGCGCGCCGCCCTCGGAGATAAATGTCATTCCCATTTCGGCATCAATGCCAATGTCGGAGTATTTTCCGTCGGTCATCACGCCCATAAGCTTGCCTGCATACTCGGCAAGGTGGGGGGAAATGCGTGTGCGAAGTCCCTGCGAAGCGTTTGTAATGGCGCGCATTGCAAGTTCTGCCGCCGAGTATTTAGCCTTTGCAGCCGCCTCTTTTTTGCGAAGCGCGTCAAGCGTTGCCTTGATAAGTGCAGGGTTTTGCGCAGTGGCGCGAAGTGCCGCAAGCGACTTTTCAAGGTCGCCTTTTTTAATTTCAAGCGCAGCAATTGCATTTTCTGCAAAATCGCGCTTGCGGCGGAACTCGTTTACATCAAACTTTTCAAATACCGAAAGGTCGCCGACAGCGTTCAAAATCTTTTCAACCGTTTCGCGGTCATATGCGGCGTTTTCGTTTTCGAGCTGGGAAATACGGGCGGCGTTAACCTTTTCGCGCGAGAAAATATCGTTTCGTGCGGCGATGTATTCCTCAACTATCTTGAAAAGCTCACTGCCGTCACCGCCGTTTTTGTCAATTCGTCTTGCTTCGGCGGCAAAGTTTTCCTTTGCCTCGGCAAATCGTTCTTCCTCGTTTTCAAGCAGTGCCGCCGCGGTGCTTTCGGCTTCACGCGCTCTTGTAAGCGCGTTTTGCGAGCGCGCGCCGGTGTCGCTCATTTCCTTTGCTCTTTCAAGCAGTTCAAACTCGCTTAAAACTCCGTGCTCTTTTAGCATTGCGGCAAGCTTCTTTTTGCCGAATATGCCCGTCACGAGTAAGGCAACTCCCAAAACTGCCGCTACAGCACCTGCACTGTAGAAAACGGTTTTAAGATTCATAAGATAAACCGTGCATGTAATCAAAACGCCAAGCGCAAGCAAAACTGTACCTAAAACGGTGAAAAGTTTTGCACGCGATTTGGTTTTGCCGAGAGTTTCTGCCGCTTTTATAAGCGGAGCAGTGTCGCCGCCGTCTGTATAGCTTTCCTCTGCCGCCGCGCGCGCCGCTACTGCATTTTCGTGCTTTGCGCGTGCCGTGGTTACGCTTCGGTCGTACGCTTCAACCGTTTCGGCGGTATGGCGGAGTCTGCCAAGGTATTCGCCGTCGGGGATAAATCCGCCGTAGCGCGTGTCAAGCTCCGCTTTTTCATTTTCAATGGCTTCTTTTTGCGCTTTTGCTTCGTCGAGTGCCTTAAAGCGCGTGTATGCAACATAGTTGTCATAAAGCTCGCAGAGCTTTTTTGCGCGTGAGTAATCGGTTTTGTTTTCCTCTATGCGGCGCTCGGTTTCGATAAGGCTGCCCTCTTTTGCAATGATTTCGCTTGAGTCGGAAAGTGCCTTTGCAAGGCGCGACTCTAGTTCCTCGCGCTCTTTTTCGCACTCGTAAATCATGCCGCCCTTGCCGTTTTTATGCAGCAGGCTTACGCGAAGCGAGTCAAGCTTTTTGAGAGCCTTGTCGGTGCTTACTGTTTCGTCAGCTGAGAAAAGCAGGTTTTCGATAGCGCCCGAAAGCTCGGCACCGCCTGTATAGCCCTCGCCCTCTTGTGATATGTAAGCAACCTTTTTAAACACGTTTTCGGGAATGCCAAGCAGTGCTTCGCCTGCGTTTTCACCCTTGAAAACCTGTGCTTTTTTATCAAGGTCGGTTATGGCGAGATTTTCGCGAAGCGCACCTGCGGCGGTTTGCGAAATCTTTCGGTCAATACGAAAATGACCGTCCTTTGTAACAAGCTCCATGTAGCCGCCAAACGAGCTTTCGCCAAACGCAAGGTATTTAGCTCGTTCTGCGATATCGCCGTCAGAAGCGCGTGCGGCTGCGCCGTAAAGCATAAATTTTATAAACTCCGAAACGGTGCTTTTTCCGCTTTCGTTATCGCCGCGCAGAATGTTTACTCCTCGAGCAAACTCAAAGTCGCGGCCGCGGCTGCCCATAAAGGAGTCGATATGTATTTTTTCTATTCTCATTTCAATCTCTTTAATCTGTAATATTTCTGCCCTCAAGCGCCGCAAGTCCGATTTTCAGCGCAGCAGATGCAGTGGCACGCTCCTCCGGAGTGCCG
>JAZNOM010000004.1:0-7412 GCA_045580835.1 Eubacteriales bacterium | reverse complement strand
CCCGGACGAACAGGCGGTATTGTCGGCTTTATCCGTAACTATTCTACAAATGCCGAAAAATTAGTCTTTAAGAATTGTATAAACAACGGTACGCTTACTGTTAGCGGCGGCTATGTCGGCGGCATAATGTCATATTGCGGCAACAGCGGCACAACCGCATACAAGGGTACATTTGAAAACTGCTACAGTGCAGGCAAGATACTTACAACCGCAACGAATTATATTGAGCCTATTGGCGGCGTTATCCGCAACTGTGAAATCGTTGATTGCTTCTACGCAAGCGGTGTGGGCGGCACTGCCACACACGGCATACTTGTAACCGATGAAACAGAGCTTTCTTCAAGACTTACAACGGATGAGGGCTGGATAATAAATGACGGCGTTCCCGAACTTGCCGTTTATCACACCCACACTCTCGGCGACTATGTTTCGACAAGCAATGGCGGCCATTGCAAGACATGTTATTGCGGATATGCGACCGAGCTTGAGGAGCATATCTTTGAAAATTCAATTTGCACGGTGTGCGGAGCGTCTTCATGTGCGCATGAGGGCGGCAAGACATTTAAGAGCACAAAGGTCGCGGCAACCTGCGTAAGCGGCGGAGTTGACATTTATACGTGTGAGCTTTGCAAGCAAGATGTTGAAGTTGCAAGCGGAAAAGACATGGATAACCATAGCGGCAGCATCGTTCTTTCGGCAACTGCCGTTTTGGGAAAAGCGTGCTATGTTTGCTCCGGCTGCGGATATGTTTACGTTTCACGCAGTGAAACCGAGGTGTATGTTTCTGCAAATGGCATAGCAAGCTTTACCGAGGATAATATTGCCACGGTTGGTAGTTCCAACACTCCTTTTGCAAACTTCGGCGATGCAATGATACACGCGGCGGCAGTTGCAAGCGAGGGTGTAACGGTTAATATTCACGTTGTTGACAGCGCAAGTGTACCTACTGGCTATGTTTCTCCCGAATATGACGGAAGCATTACGATAAGCGGCGGTGTACTCAATACTGCAAATCAATTCTCTCTCGGCGGTGCTTTGACCGTTGAAAGCATTACAATTACTCCCTCAAAATCAACCGTTTGGGAGGCGCGCGGAAACAAGCTTGTAATGGGTGAGGGAATCGCCATGGGAAACACTACTGCAATGTATGTTGTCGGTGGCTGGGATTCGCATTTTTCCTCTACAGGCGACGTACCTTCGCACGGCTATTTTACCGATGTAACTATACGTTCAGGTAAATACAACTACGTCAGCGGCGGTAACCGCGATATGAAAGCCGAATACCGCGGCGAGATTAAGCTCACCGCAGGTGCGACAAATCAGGGAGATACGCTTACTGTTACAAAAATTCTCTGTACCGCATCTCTCGGTGACGATTATGCCACGGATGCAAAACTTACACTTGACATTGACGGCGATATAGATTTTGCAGGTACAGGTATCTTTTATGTACTCAGTGGCTCGCAGAGAGGCGAAAGATGCAATTTTGATGCTGATATCTTCCTTAAAGGTAAAATCTCAAACTACATCGGCGTAAGATATCACGGTAATTACACTGCTGATTTGTACGTTGACACAAGCATTGACAAAATTGACAAGATTGTTGCCGACATTATGCAGGGCGAGGCAAAGCTTCACCCGATAGGTGACTATGAATCTGCAACCGTAAAAGATATTGATCTTTCGCTCGGCGAAAAAGGAATTCATACTTTTACATTCGGCAATGTGCGCATTACCGTACTTTCTGACACGGTAGTAAGAGTTGAAGAAGACCTCGGCGGCGGCTTTGTAGACAAAGCAACCCTTACTGTTCAGGGCCGTGAAAAGTTTGGCGGTGCATGCGTTGCAAGCGGTACCGATGGCGATATCGCAATAATTAAAACCGCAGAACTTATCATCAATCTTCCTAAAGAAAACGCAAGTGCCGATGATGTAAAAATCTTTAATAAAGACGGAAGTGCTTTGTTCGATTTTTACAATTCGTATATGCACGGATTCTACTCATCATTGCCCGAACCTGCAAATACTCCCGATGCGTATGTTCTATTTGACAACGGCATAATTCCTGCGGGTGCTATGGTTTACAGCGGAAACGAAGAAAAGGATAGCGGCTGGACAGTAAGCGATAACATCGACTATTACGTAGTTGCTATTAATGGCGACAGTGCTAAACTTCGCCGAGATTTTGTAACTCTTACGGGAAGCACCTCAATGTCGGATATCAAATTCTACGGCTCATGGTATTCACGTTGGTCAAAATTCACTGCTGAAGAAAAACTTGCGATGATAAAAGAATACCGTGACCGCGGTATTCCGCTTGATGTTATCGTAATTGACACCGAGTGGAGGGCAAACACCGACGGTACAGGCTATGAAACCAATTCCGAGCTCTATCCCGATATGGAGGGATTTCTCGCCGATGCTAAAAAGGCAGGTGTTTATGTTCTTTTCAATGACCATACGCACAATACATCAAGCACTATTCTGACACCTGCTGAATTGAAATGGCAGTGTGCAAACATTTCAATGCTTATGGAAATGGGACTTGACGGTTGGTGGTATGACCGCAACTGGTCATATACAATAAAGTCGCCTTACACAAATGTACTTTATTCAACGCTCGGTCAGGTACTCTATAATGACACAATGGCAAAGTATCATGCCGACAGTGCAAATGACGGCGAAAGCGGTCAGCGCGTGCTTATGCTGACCAATGCCGATTGGCTTCGTCACGGATTTATTGAGGGTAACCCCTCGGTAATCGGTCACCGCTACGGTATGCAGTGGTCGGGCGATATTTACGGTGATTCTTTGCAGCTCGGCAGAGAAATTGAAAACACGGTTGTTTCGGGAGTAGTCGGTGGAAGTCCGTATATTTCGGCTGACCTTGGCGGCTTTAGAAACAACGATACCGTTTCCGAAAACGCATTTATCCGTTGGATGCAGTTCGGTGCATTCGCATCGGCACTCCGCGTTCACTCGGATATAAATCCTAAAAACCCCCACTATCCGTGGAGTTATACCTCTGTTGCAGAAACTGCGGTAGGCAATTATTTCAATATGCGCTATCACCTTATGCCTTACCATTACGCGCTTGCATACGAAAATCATGAAAGCGGCATGCCGCTTATCCGCAGACTTGATTTCCATTATCCGCAGTATGAAGAATCCAAGGATAACACGCAGTATCTTCTCGGCCGTGATATCCTTGTTGCACCGTATAACGGAAATGCAGGTGACGGTACTAAAATCGTTCCGTCGGCATGGCTTAAGAACTCAAGCGGCGAAAACGGACTTGACGCGGCATATTACAATGTTGAAGGTATAGCTAAAGATAAATATTTTGACGGTACTCCCGCATATACCGAAACCGTTTCCGAAATCAATAATTTCTGGGACCAGTGGGGACCAAACGGTGTAAAAACAGATTACTTTGCTGCACGCTATACAGGTACAATCACCCCCGAAATTGACTGCTATATCGGACTTGTTGTTGATGATGGCGGCAGAGTTTACATCGACGGTGAACTTTGGTCGGGAACATGGTCAAACAAGTTTGCCGATGCAGAGGTAAACACCGAAAAATATCTTAAAGCAGGCGAAACCTACGATGTAGTTGTTGAATACTATGAAGCCGCAGCAAAGGCACAGCTTTACTTTGTGTATGACGAGGTAACGGAGCCTGATGAGTCCACACGAAGTGTCTTTATCCCTGACGGTGAGTGGATTGATGTATTTACGGGTGAAGTGATAACAGGCCCCAAGACAATCACCGTTACAAAGGATGTATATTCTTCACCTATATACGTAAGAAAGGGCGCGGTAATTCCCACCTCCGTTGTTGAATCACCTCTTACTGGTGCAGATTGGCAGGATATTTCTCTCAATGTTTACGGCATGGGAGAGGGAAGTGCAACTCTTTACGAGGATGACGGTGCAACCGAAGGTTATCTTGACGGCGCATATCGAGAAACAAATGTAACCGTCACCACAAGCGGCGATACATCAACGCTTGAAATCAGCGCTGCAAGCGGTGGCTTTGTAACCGATTACACCGCAAGAAATGTAACACTTCGCGTTCATTCTGATACTCCCATTACAAGCGCACTCGTAGATGGCAAGCTTGCAACTGTTACAAAGGTAGAAAAAGATGCAACTGCTATCCCATTTGCAAACAGCGGTGCGTCTGCGTCAAGCGATGTATATGAAATCAGCTTTGTTGCAAATATAAACGAAGCACATACCGTTGTTTTCACTACATCCGAAACTCCGCTTGAGGGTGAAATTGTCGGTGATGTAAACGGCAATAAGACTCTCGATATCAAGGATGCTTTAATTGTGATTAAAGCAGTTCTTGACGGTGAAAGCGTCAATGCCGACATGAACGGCGACGGCGCAATAACCATTCTTGATGTTATCATAATTTTAAAAGCAATAATATAAATATAAAAACCGCCGTTTACGGCGGTTTTTATATTGACTAAACTTTTTTTACTTGTTAAAATATAGAAAAACACTTTGTGAGGTGCGATATGGAAAAAATAATGACCTACGAAACCTTAAAAAGTTTCACCTATGTAAACGATGCGGTTTGCAAAAAGCCTATCCGCGGTATTGTGATACAGTTTTTCGGCCTTGGTAATCAGACAAGACACCAGACCGACACAGTTGAGGGAGAATACTACGGCGAAAAGGGAATTTTGTATATTTACCCATACAATAACCCTTGGTGCTGGATGAATAAGCAGGCGGTTGATTTTACCGACGAAATCATTGATGTTCTCATTGAAAAATATGGACTTGACGAGAATATTCCGATAGTTTCCACCGGCGGCAGTATGGGCGGTCAGGGGGCGCTTGTATATATGGCTTATGCAAAGCGTAAACCCGTTGCGTGTGTGACCAATTGCCCCGTGTGCGACGTTGTTTTCCATTATACCGAGCGCGACGACCTTCCGCGTACGCTTTACAGCGCAGTTTACGGCATAGAGGGAACGCTTGAGGACGGACTTAAAGCAATATCGCCACTGCACCTCGTTGATAAAATGCCGAAATCCAAGTATCATATCTTCCACTGCATGGAGGATAAAGCAGTAAATATCAACAGCCATTCCGAAAAGTTTATTGAGGCAATGCGTGCGGCAGGGCATAGTGTAACCTACGATACCGTACCCGGCAGAGGACATTGCGCACTTACACTTGAGATGAAAAAGCTTTATGCTGAATACATTGTAAAAGCAATAGAGGAGGCATACAATGACTGAAAAGTTTAAAAACCCGATTTTAAAAGCAGGTGCAGACCCGTTTGTAGTATTTTGGCAGGATAAATATTACTATGTTTACAGCAATGCAGATGCAAGCGTAGAGGTAAGCGTTGCTGACAATATTCATCACATTACAAGAAACGGAAAATGCGTTTGGAAGCCCGAGGAGGGCAAAGAATACTCAAAGCACCTTTGGGCACCCGAGATTCACGAGATTAACGGCGAGTGGTATTTGCATGTTGCCGCTGACGATGGCGATATGACACACCACCGCATGTTTGTACTCAAGTCCAAGGACGGCACTCCCAACGGCGAATACGAAATGGTTGGCAAAATCACCGACGCAACCGATTGCCTCGCAATTGACGGCACAGTTATTCAAAATGGAGACGAGCTTTATTATGTATGGTCAGGTTGGGAAGAGGGCGCAACTGCGTACATTCCGCATGACCAGTGTATCTTTATTGCAAAGATGAAGTCACCCACCGAAATCGAGGGCGAGCGCGTACTGCTCAGTCGCCCCGACTATGATTGGGAAAAGCACGGCAGCGGACCCGCAGGCAACGGCAAAATTCACCCCTGCGTAAATGAAGGCCCGCAGATTCTCTACAAAGACGGTACAATTCACATCGTGTATTCGGCGTCGCATAGCCGCACACGATATTATTGCCTTGGCATGCTTACATATCGCGGCGGCGATATTATGAATCCTGCAAGCTGGACAAAGTGTGACCACCCCGTATTCTCCGAGAGCGAGGGAACACACGGCACAGGACACTGCTCGTTTGTAAAAGCGCGCGACGGCAAAACCGACTTTATCGTTTACCATGCAATGCTCACCACCGAGGGCGGCTGGTCAACGAGAGGAGTTCGCGCACAGCCTTTCACATGGGACGGCGATATGCCCGTATTCGGCAGAGCGGTAACACCCGACGAAGAAGTAGAAATTCCCGTATAAAAAGGAAAACACCCACATGGGTGTTTTTCTTTTTATATTAATTTCCTTAAAACCTTTATAATACTCCAAAGCATTGTCAAAACACCGATGATGGCAAAAAATGCAACAACCTCGCGCGGAATTTCGCCTTTAACATTAAGAGAAATCAGTGGGTTTTCATCTGTTCTTTTACGGCGCAAAGAGAGTGTAAAGTCAAAGCGGCGTGTTAAATTAGCCCAAAACTTGCCCCAGATGCTTTTTATTTTTTCAACTTTGTTTTTCATGCGTTCACTCTCCTTTTATTACATTGTATCAAAAAGCAATAGTTTTTTCAACACTTAACGATTAAAAAGTTAAAAAGGTCTTTTAATTTTTCCGTCATTCATGTATAATAAGAATAATATATATAGTACAGATTTAATTTAAGGAGAAACCTATTTTGACTCTGTACTCGCCATTTTTTCTATTTGCGTTTTTGCCGATATCGGCGGCGGTATATAATGCGCTTCCGCGCACAGCTAAAACTGCGGCACTGTCTGTTATAAGTCTTGCGTTTTACATATTTGCCGCTGGCAGATACTTTTTTGTCTTGCCGATTCTTTCGCTTGCGGCATATGCGCTTTCGTTCGTCGGTAAAAAAGGCTTTTATATTTGCTTTGCACTTTTGCCTGCTTTGCGGCTTTGCGGAGTTTGCACGGTGGGCGTGTCCTTCTTTATTTTGCGCGCCGCGGCATATATTTATGACGGTCACCGCGAAAAAAGCTTTTTAAAGGTTTTCACATTTTTGATGTTTTTTCCGTGTCTTCATGCAGGCCCGCTTGCGAGATACGGTGCTATGCAAAGCAGCTTTGAAAAAAACGTTGATTATTCCCGCATTTCGCGCGGAATACTTCTCATGCTTTCGGGTGCTTTGAAAAAACTGTTCTTCGCCGACTCGCTTTTTGCGGCATTTGATATTTTTGTAAACGGCGCAACCTCTCTTTCCGCACTTTTCGCGCTTGTATCATATGCGCTTTACATCTATTTTGATTTTTTGGGCTGCAGCGGTATGGCGCGCGGAATTGCTTTGCTGTTCGGTTTTGATATTCCGAAGAATTTTGATTTTCCGTACATGTCAAAAAGTGTTGGCGAGTTTTTTCGCCGCTGGCACATCACGCTTGGGAGATGGCTTTTTGACTATGTTTATCTGCCGCTTGGCGGCAGCAAACGCG
>JAZNOM010000003.1:0-3481 GCA_045580835.1 Eubacteriales bacterium | reverse complement strand
GTATCTTTTCAGCCCGATAATGTTTGCAATTTATCATGTTGGCATGCTTCTCGGCATGTTTGCAGCCCCCGTGCTTTTATTGATACTTGCAGGGCTTATTGTCGGCGGATTGATTTTCAACTTTCTCAATGACCGTTTTGGCAACATTTATCCGTCGTGGTTTGTTCATATGTTTGCAAATTTTGCAATAAATACGATAGGCTTTATCCTTTTTGGAGTGATATAGATAATAAAAAGGCGGTGTTTCACCGCCTCAGAGTGCTGACAAACACGTCAGAGTGCAAGTAAGAAATAAAATCGAAGGGAATAAATAGGAATAATTTCTCACTTTGTGTAAAAAACAAAATGCGGCAAGCGCTTTTTAAGCCCTTGCCGTTACTTGCTTTTTCGGATTTTTGTCTCTGCCGTACACATGTACGCCGACGAAACAAAAATCCAAAAATCTGCCAGCGTTTCTCATCCTCTGGTCAGCCTGATGACTTTGTCATCAGGCTGAGGCGGTGAAACACCGCCTTTTTTATTGCTCGTTGTCAAAATCTTCGGGGGAAACTCTGATAAACGGGCGCTCCTCGATTACCCATACAACAAATATGGTGATAGCCAGAAGGAGAACGATAATGATGGGTAAAATTAAAAATCGCATGTTTATGCCTTTCGTTTGCTTGACTTCTACGTCTGTTTCTTCGAATATGTATGTAGTTACTGCTTCGGTTTGCGCGGCTTCGGCCTCTGCTTTTGCCAAGGCTTCTTTTTCTGCCGCTTCGCGTGCAAGTCGTGCGCGTCTGTCCTTGTGGGTTTCAATGTTTTCAAGCATATCATTTGTGGTGTCACTTCCCACTTGTGTTAAGTACAACCCATAATTTGCAGGATTGTAGTTGCGTATTTGGCTTGCTGAATGTATTTCTTTGTTTTCGCCGTAAATCCAATCGTAAAACCAAGTCCAGTGCTGGGATTTATGAAACTGAAATGCTTCTTGCGAAATGTTAAATGCACTTTTGCCGGAGAATGCATCAAGCGGTTCGTCAATCGGCAATTTGATTTCATTTTGTGCAAGTAAATGCACATATACCTTGCTCGGCACAAAATCGTTTTCGCCGGCGCTCTCTATAGTGTCGGCAACCGCTTTTGCAGACAGTCGGTGCATGCCGTGGCCGTACTCGCCTTCAAAATCGTGCAACACTACTACGGACGGGCAATAGGTGTTTAAAACATCGCGCACCATGGCGGTTACATCCTCGGCGGAGTAGCCTTTGTTTGCAAGCAATCGACTTGCCCGGTCATAGCTTTCGGAGTAATCGTCGGGCAGTGGAAATATTATCGGATATGATTTTAGCCCGCAGTGCCAAAGACCTGCAAGCAGCTCCTGCACACGGCTGATATCCTGATACGATGTTGTAAAAAAGCACACTTTTACGTCCGCGTTTCCGCGTGCTACATAGTAGGGAACAAGACCTGCAAAAAAGAGCTGGTCATCGTCGGAGTGGGCAGAAAACAGCATGATATCTGTTTCATTTTGTGCAACTTCAAAGCGTTGCACCTCGCTTGGCAACTCACCCTCGGAATAAACATTGATTTCGCAGAGCGTGACCTCTTCAAATGTCAGCACTGCAGAATTTCCGCAAAGAGGAATAAACTCGCTCCAAAAGCCGTTTTCGGCAATTTTTGTGTCGCCGTTAAGCAGTCCGCCTACGGGTGTTGCACTGTAGCGAAGCCACACACCGCCAAGCGGCGTATCGCTTTCGATTGTTATTTTTACGTTTTCGCCTGCGGACGAAGTGTCTATTTTGCCGTCTGCAAGCCTTGCGCCACGGATGTTTTCATAGGTTATGTTCACATCTTTTGTGATGTCGGCGGCAAGAGCGCAGAGCGAGAGCGCCGCACAGAAAACAACTGCCAAAAACGGCAGTAAAAACCGTTTCAATCTCATTTTAAAGTACCTTTTCAAGTTCTTTAACTATCATAGTAAGCGCCTCTTTGGCACTGTCAGCCTCAACCGAGCAGCCTGCCGCGCGGATATGTCCTCCGCCGCCGAAAAGCGCGGCGATTTTAGACACATCGGTTTCATCGTTTGAGCGGAGGGAAACGCGGAACGTGCCAACGGTAGGCGATGCCTTTACCGAAACGGCGCATTTTGCGCCGCGCACGCTGCGTGCAAAGTCGATTGAGGTTTCAAAATCCTTGATGTTAAGTCCGTCCTCGTAGTCGGAAAGCTCAATGGCAATGCCGCTTATTTTGCCGCCGCAGAAGGTTTTGATGCGTGAGAGCGCAATGCCCTCGGCTTTTAACTGATTTTCGTCTTTTGTATCAAACAAAAGTCGGTTGATTTCGGCAGCATTTACGCCGCTTTGAAGGAGTGCCGCCGCCGCAATGTGAGTTTTAGGTGTGACGTTTGCGTATTTAAAGCAGCCAGTGTCCGAGCTTATCGCCGCGTAAATCGGTGCGCGGCAGGCGGCAGGCGTTTCATCATTTTCAAAATGTCCCGTTGCTCTTGCATGTTCAAAAAGGCTTACAAATATTTCCGCGGTTGCAGCGGCTTCGGGGTCAACGAACTCGTGCGCCGCGTAGGGAGTGCTTACATCGTGGTGGTCAATGCGTAAGAGTACGCGGTTTTCGATAGCTTCGCGGAGTGATGCCATTTGTACGGGGGATGCGAGGTCAACGCAGATAATCTGGTAGTCGTCGAGATTTTCGGGCAGCGCGTCAAGCTCTTTTCTTCCGTCAAGGATAAATTCAAGGCGGTGCGGAGCCTTTTCGGGAAAAATAATCTGTGCTTTGCCGCCGAGCGCTTCGATAAGCACTGCGAGTGCCACGGCACTTCCCACGCAGTCGCCGTCAGGGTGCGAGTGACCTACGATTATCGCGTTTTTGCACTCTTTGATTTTATTAAAAAGTGTGCCGATGTCGATGTTACTCATCGTCTTGCTCCTTTTTTGAGCCTTTGTTGATATCTTCGATTATCTTTGAGATGTGCGCGCCGTGCTCAATTGAGCGGTCATGCACAAAGGTGAACTCCGGTGTCTGGCGCAGATTGAGTCGCTGCGCAATTTCGCGACGGATAAAGCCTTTTGCGCTTTCAAGTCCTTTCTTGATTTCCTTGGGGTCGCCCATGAGTGACGAAAAATACACGGTTGCAAATTTAAGGTCGGGAGTAACCTCTGCGGCGGTGATGCTGATAAGCGAGCCGCTGACACGCGGGTCTTTTATTTCGCGCAGAAGCATGGAAAGCTCCTTTTGCATCTCGTCATTTATTCTTCCTCGTCTGTAATTAGCCATATCTATCTCCAAAAAAGTTAGTTTTTGTTTAGTATACCACATTACGATGATTTTTTGCAATAGTAAGGTAAATTAATGTTTACGCAATTAAAATTCCGTAAAAAAGACGGACATGCGCCGGCTTTTTTACACCTTAAAAACCGCGCGCGGTGAGCGCGGCGCGAGCGAACGGTTTTGCTCCACTTCAAAATGCTTGCATTTTGAAGTG
>JAZNOM010000002.1:0-11972 GCA_045580835.1 Eubacteriales bacterium | reverse complement strand
TTAACCAGTTTTTTTACGATAGGCAATAATTCTTGTACTTTTTCATATTTTCTAGACATAACAAAACCTCCTATGGTAGTACTTTAATTCTACCATAGGAGGTCCTTTTTTTCTATTGTCCGTTTTTAACGGACTTGTTCACATTTGAGTCATCCTTTTTTTATTTAACCAGATTTCTTCTGATTTTTCTTGTGGTGGTTTTTTCAAACTCGGTGTCGCGGATCTCGATTTCGCGGATGTGCTTATAGCTTACAAGCTTGCGGTTGATTTCCGCAATTTTTTTCTTCATCACAGCGTGAATTTCCTCGGTGGTTGTACCCTCTTCAAACTTTGTGAAATCGGGGTAGATTACCGCGGTGAGGATGATTGAATCGGAGTTTTCTGCCTTTCTGCCGACAACCACACACTCGGAAATCATGTCGAGCGGCTCAAGATATTCCTCAATTTCCTCGGGGAACACGTTTTTGCCGTTTTCAAGTACGATTACAGACTTTTCTCTGCCGGTTACATAGAGATAGCCGTCTTTGTCCATATAGCCTACGTCGCCGGTACGGAAGTAGCCGTCAGAGGTGAATGCCTCGCTTGTAGCTTCTTCATCGCCGTAGTAGCCGAGCATAACGTTATCGCCTTTTACGCAGATTTCACCGATAACGGTTTCGCCGTTATCTTCCATATTACCCTCGATTTTTACTTCACAGCAATTAACGGGCAGACCTACCGAGCCGGGTTTCGGGTCGTAATACACGTCAACAGCAACAAGGGGAGCGCACTCGGTGATGCCGTAGCCTTCCCAAATCTCGATACCGAGAGAACGGAAGGTGTTTGCAACGTCCTGATTGAGCGGTGCGCCGCCGCAGATAATCTTTTTAAGTCTGCCGCCGAAGGAGTTGATTACTGCCGCAAACAGGAGTCTGCGTGCATCAAGACCGAATTTGCGCATTTTATCGGACGCATTCATAAGCTTGCGCATTGTGCCGTCGAGTTTCTTTTTGCGAAGCTCATCCCAGATGCGCTTTTCCATTGTGTTTACAAACAGCGGAACAAGTACGAGCGCGGTGGGTTTAAACTTGTTGATGTTGCGGAGTACATGGCGGAGAGAGTCGTTGATTGCAACCTCCATGCCGTAGTTCATGCCTGCGATAGTGCAGCAAAGCTCGTATGTATGATGAACTGGGAGAACCGAGAGCAGTACGTCATTCGGGAAGAAGTAAACCGAGTCACAAGCCGCATTAACGGCTGCACAGACATTCTTTTCGGAGAGCATAACGCACTTGCTTGTGCCGGTTGTGCCGGATGTAAAGAGCATAACTGCCATTCTTTCGATGTCGCTGTCATAATCAAACGCGTCATCCTTGCCCTTGCCGTTTTCAATAATTTCCTGCATTGATGGGCCGTATGTACCCTTATCTACGCATTCGCCAATCGGAATAAAGAGGATTTCAGGGTGAGAAACAGCCATTTCGCGGAATTTTTCTTCAAAAGCAGTTGAGAACACGATTACATCCGCGCTGCTGCGGATAAGGAAGTTTTCAATTTCAGTTATTGCAAGCTCCTTGTCAAGCGGAACTGCAACGCCGCCCGAGCAAACTGTTGCATGGTATGCAATATGCCAAAAAGGCGAGGTTTCGCCGATGATAGCAATGCGCGAGCCTTTTTTGCCAAGCTCGTTAAGTCCTGCGGCAAAGGCGCGGATGTTTTCAGCATACTCTGCATATGTCATTTTAAGCACATCGCCGGCTTTGTTAAAGTAGTCAAACGCTACTTTGTCACCGTGCGACTCATATACTTTTACTTGGTCCTTAAGATTTTCAATTCGTGTAAACTTACGTTTCGTTTTTCTCATAACCATATTCCTTTACAAAGATTTATCATAAATTATATGATACCATTAATTTGTTGACTTGTCAACAGAAAGACATCCTCGAATTTCCTATTGCAATTTAAGGAAACGAATGGTATAATAGGATTAAGAAGTATTCCTAATACTATTTTTGGAGGTATATATGAACACGAAGCAGAAATCACTTGTACTTGAAGTTGTTACGGCGACCTGCTCGCATATGACGGCTGAGGAGATATACATTGCGGCAAAGGCAAAGATGCCGCAGATTGCAATGGGTACGGTTTACCGCAATCTGGCGCAGCTTGTAAGCGAGGGGACCGTTCGCAAAATCGAGATTCCCAACGCCCCTGACCGCTATGACGGATGCACCGAGTGCCATGAACATCTTTGTTGCGAGAAGTGCGGCAAGGTCAGCGACATCTGGTGCGGCGACCTTAAGGGCGCTATTGAGTCGGCAACGGGCAAAAAGCTTTCGTCATACACGCTAACTCTTCGCGGCGTTTGCGAGGAATGTGTGGCAAACTCATGACGGCGCGCAAAAGCGAGCTTTCGCTGTTAAATATTTTAATGTGCCTTTCGGTTGTGTTCGTCCATGTGCTTTCATGGACGATAACCGATATGGACAAAAGAGCGGTGCAGTATATCTTTGTGCTTGCACCGTGGCGACTGCTCCAGTTTGTGGTGCAGGGATTTATATTTCTCTCCGCAGTTAAGCTTTTTTCATCTGCGCGTGAAACAAACTACGAGCAGTTTTTGCTTGGCAGATACAAAAAGATAATTTTGCCGTATGTGCTTTGGGTCGTAATCTATTACGCGTACTTTATTTGGACCTACGGCTACACGTTTTCGTTTGCAAAACTCGGTGAATATCTGATTTTCGGCACCATATGCTCGCATTTTTATTTTATTGTGATAATTATGCAGTTCTATCTCAATCTGCCGATTTTCAAGTGGGTGTCAAATAAGGTTAACGCCGCATGGCTTTGCGTAATTTCTCTTGCATTTACCGCGTTTTTCAAGCAGTATGTGTTTTTCACTTATGATGACCGCGTGCTGCCTGCTTATCTTTGCTATTTTGTGATTGGCGCGGCTGTCGGCAAGAATTACGAAAAAGTAAAAAACGCTGTGAAAAAGTATTTTGCCGCCATAGCGGTTTTGTTTGCCGCAACTGCATTTGCAGATGCATTTTTGACATATCGCGCGCAGGTACACGGTGCGGCATTCAGGTTTATTGAAACGGTACATATTTTTTACTGTATTTCGGCAATCTTTTTCTTTTTCGGTCTTTGCCTATTTATATCCGAGGGTAAAACGATGCCAAAACTTTTGGCATTGCTTGACCGCTCGTCATATCTGATTTACCTTTGCCACGTTTTGTTTATTTACATGGCAAACGCTATAGCACCGCGTATTGGTATCACGGGTATGACCGAGGCACTCGTATTCAGATTTGTATTTGCATTTGGCGCAACGCTTGTGTTTAGCATGGGATACACTGCATTAACGGAGAAAATCAAAAATGGAAAACAGATTAAGAGCACTGTTTCGTGACCAGCTTGAGCGAAAAGAGTGCTTCGGCGGTGCCGCCGCCGTAATAAAGGGCGGCGAGGTAGTATTTAATGAAAACTTCGGCGATGAACGCTTTAACGAAAACAGTCTTTACCGCCTTGCGTCGGTGACAAAGATTTTCACCGCGGCTGCCGTGATGAAACTTCACGGCGAGGGCAAAATCGACATTTACGATAATGTTTCAAAATATTTGCCAGGTTACAAAAGGCTTTCGCTTGGCGGTATTTCTCAAAGCGGCATGGTATATTCGGTTTCAATGCCGCAGCGTGAAATCACACTTTTTGACCTACTTACGCATACGGCAGGACTTGGTGCAGACGAACTTGGCAACCGTGAATATGCGGTAATGCCCACCGAGGAAAAGGTCAGCCTTGCACGCGTTACCGACTATTACGCGGAGCATTTTCACCTCGCGTTTGAGCCGGGCAGCCGCGCCGCGTACAGTGGCTTTGCAGGCTACGACGTGCTTGCACGGATTGTCGAAATTGTCAGCGGTATGAGCTTTAATGAATACTTGCAAAAATCAATCTTTTTGCCGCTTGATATGCACGATACTACGTTTCAGCCGACCGAGGAGCAGTACGCGCGTCTTGTGCCCATGCATCAAAGACTTCGCGGCGAGGATAGGGAAGTGAACTTCAAGGGTACTCTTTACCGCGGTATGCCGCGCAGCTATGAAGCAGGCGGAGCGTCTATTATAAGCTCAATGGGTGACATGATAAAGTTTTGCAAAATGCTGCTTTCGGGCGGCAATGGCGTGCTTAACGAAGAACTTATCGCGTCTATGACAGCTCCTGCACTTGAAAACGGGCTTGACGGGCTTTGCCGTGGCGAAAACAACGGTCTCGGATGCTTTGTGATAAGCGGTCAGCACCGTTTGCCAAAGGGTACGGTATTTTGCCACGGCGCATACGGTACGCACCTTTTGCTAGATAGGCCGAAAGGCTTTGCGGCGGTATTCCTCAAGAATTCATATTTTGATATGTCACTTACCTCGCGCAGCACGGTAATGTTTGAAGAAGCAGTAATATAATGCAAAAAAGCCGAGTTTATAAAGCTCGGCTTTTTTGCTGCTATTAATTTGCCGTTGCGTTTTTATATTGCAAATATCACACTGATGTGATATAATCAATTCAAAGCACATTGCCTTTGGCAGAATTGAGGTAAAAATGGAACACACTCTTTCACTTGATACCGTACCTGAATATAATTATGCTTCATTCCGATTTTTTGAAGAACATGAAAAGCATATGACGCGCACCGCCGAAAAGGACGTGCTGCTGCTTGTGTTTGGCGGCGAGCTTAAATTCTTGGAGGACGGTTTGCCTATTACGGTTTCTGCAGGGGAATACTATATTCAGCGCCGCGGACTTTTTCAAACAGCAGTTGAAGAAAGCAACAAGCCTAAATATTATTTTATACATTTTGTCGGTGCCTTTGACCAAGGCGCAAAGCATCTCCCCATTCGCGGCACCGTGGATTTTTCCGAAATCTTTCCACTGCTTAAAAAGCTTGATGCACTTCGGATGTCGGGCGCGTCAAACACCGAAAAAACCGCGGTGTTTTTAGAGATACTTTCGATACTGAAAAAGCAGAATGACCGCACCGAAAAGTCGGCAGTTGTGCTAAAGGTTATCTCCATGGTTGCCGAGGATATACAAAAGCCGTTTTCTCTTGACGATATTGCAAAAAAATGCGGTTACAGTAAAAATCACGTTATAAATGTGTTTAAAAAGGAAACGGGCAAAACTCCGTATGCTTACATAACCGATGTAAGAATATCCATGGCTAAACGCCTGCTGCTCAACTCCGAAAGCTCACTTGCGCAAATCGGTATTGAATGCGGCTTTGGCGACTATATCAATTTTTACAAGGCGTTTGTAAAATCGGTTGGCGAGGCACCGCTTGCATGGAAAAACCGAAAACTAAAAGGCTATTGATTTTGGGAATGTAAATTGATATAATTAATATTATTAACTTCTTGAAAGGTATACTACCGTGAGCGAAAAGCAAAAGCATATAAGAAATTTCTCAATTATCGCGCATATTGACCACGGCAAGTCCACTCTTGCCGATAGAATTCTTGAATATACACGCACTGTTACCACCCGCGAAATGGAAGAGCAGCTGCTTGACAATATGGACCTTGAGCGTGAAAGAGGTATCACTATCAAGGCGCGCGCCGTGCGCCTTGACTACACCGCGCCCGATGGCGAGGAGTATGTACTCAACCTCATCGACACCCCCGGCCATGTTGACTTTAACTACGAGGTTTCGCGCAGCCTTAACGCCTGCGACGGCGCATTGCTTGTTGTAGATGCAACGCAGGGGATCGAGGCGCAGACGCTGGCAAACGCATATCTTGCTGTTGATGCAAACCTTGAAATTGTACCTGTTATCAACAAAATTGACCTCCCCAGTGCGGATATTGACCGCGTTAGAAACGAAATTGAGGACGTAATCGGCATAATAGCAGAGGATTGCCCTGCTGTTTCTGCAAAGACGGGACTCAACATCGGAGATGTGCTTGACAAAATCGTCAGCGACATTCCAGCACCTGTGGGTGACCCGAATGCGCCGCTTAAGTGCTTGATTTTCGATTCTTACTACGACAGCTACCTTGGCGTAGTTGTATATGTGCGCGTTATGGACGGAACTCTCAAAGCGGGCGAGCGTATTCGCCTTATGAGCAACGGTGCAGAGTTTGATGTGGTTGAGGTCGGCTCAATGGAGCCGTTTGGTCTCAAAAAGCGCGATTCGCTTTCAGCAGGCGAGGTAGGATATATCACCGCAAGCATCAAGTATGTAGGTGACACGCGAGTTGGCGATACTGTTACCCATGCCGAAAATCCTGCTGCCGAGCCGCTCCCCGGCTTTAAAACTGTTCAGCCCATGGTTTACGCGGGTATCTATCCTGCTGACGGTGCGCGATACGGTGACCTGCGCGATGCGCTTGAAAAGCTTCAGCTTAACGACGCGGCGCTCCTTTTCGAGCCTGAAACATCTATTGCACTCGGATTTGGTTTCCGTTGCGGCTTCCTCGGACTTCTTCACATGGAGATTATCGAGGAGCGACTTGAAAGAGAATTCAATCTCGACCTCATCACCACCGCTCCCGGTGTTATTTATAAGATAACGATGAAGGATGGCGAGGTGCGCATGATAGAAAACCCTGCAAGCTATCCGTATCCCGATGAGATTGAAACGGCGGCAGAGCCGGTTGTCCGCGCGACAATTATAACACCTACCGATTACGTTGGCGGTATTATGGAGCTTTGTCAGGACAAGCGAGGCACGTTTATTGACATGAAGTACCTCGACCAGACCCGTGCCGAGCTTCACTATGTCCTGCCGCTCAACGAAATTATTTATGATTTCTTTGACGCACTTAAGAGCCGCAGCCGCGGATATGCTTCGCTCGACTATGAGTTTTCGGAGTATGTGCCTTCAAAGCTTGTGCGCCTTGACTTTATGCTCAACGGCGAGCAGGTTGACGCGCTTTCGTTTATCGTGCATGAGGAAAAGGCATATGCAAGAGCGCGCCGTATCGCCGAAAAGCTTAAGGAAAATATACCGCGCCAGCTTTTCGAGGTGCCGATTCAGGCTGCTATCGGAAACCGTATAATTGCGCGTGAAACTGTAAAGGCTATGCGCAAGGACGTGCTTGCAAAGTGCTACGGCGGTGACATTACCCGTAAGAAAAAGCTGCTTGAAAAGCAGAAAGAGGGTAAAAAGAAGATGCGTAAGCTCGGCTCGGTAGAGGTTTCGCCCGAAGCATTCATGGCAGTTCTCCGTCTTGATGGAGATAACTAAGTACGAAGGCGTTCTTTCTTAAGAAGAAAGAACCAAAGAAAAACTGTAAAATATTTATTGTGTATTCACGGCTACAGATAATAATTTTTTACAAAAAGGTTTGGAGAGCGCGAGAACCTTTCCCTAAAAGGTTCTCGCACCTATATTTATGGAAAATATCGGAATATATGTGCATATCCCGTTTTGTGTGAGCAAATGCGGATATTGCGATTTTTGCTCGCATCCGCCTGCAAAGGGAGAGATTGACCGCTATCTGAACGCGCTCATGCTTCACATGCAGGATTTTTCGGGCGCGGCACAGGACTGTGTCGTAGACACGGTCTACATCGGCGGCGGCACGCCGACCCTGCTTTCAAAAAAGCAGATGAAAGAGCTTATCGGATGCATAAAAACTTCGTTTGATATCGAAAAAAATGCCGAATTTACCGTTGAGGCAAACCCCGGCACGGTTGACAAGGGATACTTAAAGCACCTTTTGTCGCTCGGCGTCAACCGCATTTCATTCGGTCTTCAAAGTGCATCGGATACCGAGCTGAAAGCGCTTGGCAGAATACATACTGCCGCAGATTTTGTCGAAAGCTTTAAAGCGGCACGTGCGGCAGGCTTCCGCAACATAAGCGTTGACCTTATGTACGGCATACCGCACCAGACAGAGCAAAGCTTTAACGCAACGCTTAATTTTGTTAAGACTCTTATGCCCGAGCATATCTCGGTTTACGGACTTAAAATCGAGGAGGGAACACGTTTTTACAAAGAGCGTGATAGTTTGCCGCTTCCCGATGAGGAAAGTGAGTACAGAATGTACAAATCGGCGCACAGAATTCTCGAGGGTGCCGACTATGAGCATTATGAGATAAGCAATTACGCAAGGCGCGGCTTTGCATCAAAGCACAATCTGCGTTATTGGAATAATGAAAAATATCTCGGCTTCGGCGTTGCGGCTCACTCCTATTTTGCCGGTCAGCGCTATGCTTATACCGATGATATAGAAAGCTATATGCTTGAAATGGAGCATCCTGCGGATATGTCGCGCATATTATCGGAGTGTACCGACATTGATGTTTTTACCAAGGAAAGCGAATACGTTATGCTACGCATGCGACTGTTCCGCGGTGTTGATTTTGCAGAGTACCGCAATGAGTTTGGCGAGGATTTTGTAAAAAAATACGGCGAAAAGCTTGCAAGGTATGTAAACGGCGGCTTTGTTACGCTTGACTCGCGTCACTGCGCATTTACTTTAAAAGGAATGTATGTCAGCAACTATATTTTATCCGAGATACTTGATTTTTAGCGCGTTATGCGATACAATATAATCATGAAAGAGAGGTAATTTACCATGGCAGAGATTTTTGAAGGTGATATTTATACACTTACCGATGAAACCGGTAAAGAAAGCGAATTTGAGCTTATCGGCTCCTGTGAGTTTGAAGGCAAGACCTATCTTGCGCTTATTCCCGTAGAAGAGGGAATGGACGAGTACGTTATTCTTCGCCTTGAGGCTGACGAAAAGGGCGAGGAAATTCTCGTTACCATTGACGATGACGATGAGTTTGACCGCGTTGCCGATTATTTTGAGGATGAACTTTTCGATACCATCGACTATGATGAAAACGGAGAGGGCGACCCCCAGTAATTAGCAAGCATATTTTGCTCAAAGCGGAATATACTAAATACAAAGTAAAACTCCTGCTTAGTTCGTGATACACTTTTTATTGGAACCTACACGTGAATAAAGGGATCTTTATACCTCTTACGGGATGCAGGCCTCCCACTACGGCTTTGACCGTGGTGGACGTTGGAAGCGCAAAGAAGAGGTGCGGATACCGCCTTGCTGGAGCAGGGTTTTTCATTAAGGTGTACACGGCTCGGTGGGTTTTTATTTTTGCTTTGGTAAAAATTGCGCAATGCGTTGTTACCCCTCGCAAAGCATAAATTAAAGTTTAGCGGAGTAAATTGGAACGCACAAATCCGTAGGGGCGAATATCATTCGCCCGTTTGTAAAACATCTAATGGCGGCTTTTCGGGCGATTAATAATCGCCCCTACAGGTTTGATAATCATTTTCGCTTAGTGCTCATAAACATTAATTTATAGGATATTTTTTATGCATTGGGTAAAACTACTATCAAAAAGGAGTGGTGATTTTGATAGTAAAAACCAATGCATACATTATGACGTTTGCGGCGGCGGTGGGACAAAAAGAGGGCGACGGGCCGCTTAAAAACTGCTTTGACTATATCGACACGGACGACCGCTTCGGAATGAAAACGTGGGAGATGGCGGAGAGTGAATGCTCTCGCCTTGCGCTCTCGCTCGCGCTTGCAAAACTGCCTATGGCACCGTCAGAAATCGACTATCTTATCGCAGGCGACCTTGAAAACCAGTGTGTGGCATCATGCTACGGTCTGCTTTCATACGAAATTCCGTACATCGGAATCTACGGCGCATGCTCAAACCTCACCGAGGGAATGTCACTTGCGTCTATGCTGATTTCGGGCAACATTGCGCGGCGAATAGCGGTTGTTACCTCATCGCACAACTGCGCCGCCGAGCGTCAGTTCCGCGGACCCGTTGAGTACGGCGGTCAGCGCTCGCCCACCGCGCAGTGGACTGTTACGGGCGCAGGCGGCTATGTTATCGGCGAGCGCGGCAAGGCAAAAATCGCCGATTGCATGATAGGCATTGTGCAGGATAAGGAGCAGCGCGACATCACCAATATGGGTGCCGCCATGGCACCTGCGGCGGCGGACACGATTATCCGTTACTTTAAGGAGTCGCACACACAGCCGCGTGACTATGACCTTATTATCACCGGCGACCTCGGGAGACACGGCTCGGACTTGTTTTTGCATCTTTGTAAAATGCACGGCTACGAAATTGAAAATCACGCCGACTGCGGTAAGCTTATTTACTCCGAGAGTCAGGACGCACACGCAGGCGGCAGCGGCTGCGGATGCATTGCAAGCGTTTTCGGAGGACATTTTTTGCCCAAAATCGAGAGCGGCGAGCTTTGCAACGTGCTGATGATGGCAACGGGCGCACTTATGAACAAGGATTCGGTGACGCAGGGGCAAAACATTCCGTCAATCGCGCATCTCGTTCACATCGTACACTCGGAGGAAGAGAAATGAGCAGTATTTCAACCTATATATTTGCATTTTTAGTGGGCGGCGCATTTTGTATTGTCGCACAGGTTTTAATTGATAAAACCTCGCTTACTCCTGCGCGAATTCTGGTTTTATACGTTTCGGTGGGCGTGCTTCTCGGCGCGCTCGGTTGGTATGAGCCGATTAAAAAGCTTGCAGGCTGCGGAGCGACAGTGCCGCTTACCGGTTTTGGTGCAGGTATTGCAAGCGGCATTAAAAAAGCCGTTGCCGAGGACGGGTTTTTAGGCATTTTCCGCGGCGGATTTACCGCGGCGGCGGCAGGCTGTACCGCGGCACTTGTCTTTGGTTATCTAGCTGCACTGATTTTTAAAGGCAAACCGAAAAGATAAACGCGAGTGTTCTTTCTTAAAAAGAAAGAACCAAAGAAAAACTGTAAAATATTTTATAATTAGCCATGGCTACAGGTAATTTGTTTTTACAAAAAGGTTTGGAGGTGTCGGAACCTTTCCTTAAAAGGTTCTGACATTATTCATATAAACACTATTTTACTTATTTTTTCTTTTATGCTATTATATAAGCATAGGCGGTGATTTTATTGGTTTATCCGAGTTACTATAAAAAATTCAAATGCATTGGCGGCGCGTGCCGTCACAATTGCTGCATCGGCTGGGAAATTGACATTGACGAAAATACATACAGCTACTATAAAAGCGTCGGCGGCGAAATGGGCGCACGGCTTGACTGTGCAATAGCGCACGGCGAAGTGCCGCATTTTATCCTCGGCGAGGGAGAGCGTTGCCCTTTTTTGAACCGTGACAACCTTTGCGACATCATAATAAACTGTGGCGAAGAGCATATCTGTGATATCTGCACCGAGCATCCGCGCTTTAAAAACGAACTGCCTGACCGCGTAGAAGTTGGGCTTGGGCTTGCTTGCGAGGAAGCGGCGCGCATTATTCTTTCCGAAAAAGAGGCGGCGGTGCTTGTTGGCGCTGCCGAAACCGACGATGAAATTATACTTTTGCGTGACGAGCTTATCGCCATTTTGCAAAACCGCGATTTGTCGCTTGACGAGCGTATCCTCCGGATGCTTGCCAAGGCAAACGCCGCGTTCTGTGACAGAAGCCTTGCGGAGTGGAAAGAAGTTTTCATGTCACTTGAACGCCTTGACAAAAAATGGGAAGAATATCTCTCACTGCTCGACGGCAAACTCGATTTTAACGGTTTTGCGCGGCACATGCGCGGTCGCGAGCATGAGTACGAGCAACTTGCGGTTTATTTTATATACCGTTATTTTGCAAATTCGCCCGATTTTTATGAAGCATCATTGCGCGCGGCTTTTGCGGCGCTCTCTGTAAAGATTATCTATGCGCTCGGAGCTGCAATGTTTACTAAAAATGGCGATTTTACTTTTGCCGACCAAGTGGAACTTTGCCGCATGTTTTCAAGCGAAATCGAATACTCCGACGAAAACGTGTATGCACTTTTGGATGAGATGAATTAAAGTTTACGGGAGCAAATTGGAACGCACAAATCCGTAGGGGCGAATATCATTCGCCCGTTTGTAAAACATCTAATGGCGGCTTTTCGGGCGATTAATAATCGCCCCTACAGGTTTGATAATCATTTTCGCTTAGTGCT
>JAZNOM010000001.1:0-21582 GCA_045580835.1 Eubacteriales bacterium | reverse complement strand
ATCAAAACAAATCCGTGTTTGTAAAAACTACCGTAAAAAGTATAAAAGTTTTTTCTGGTTGGAGAGAAGCGCTGGAAGATAATTGGCAACAAGATTTTCAAAACTTATATTCCACGATTGATGAAGCGTTGCGGGAATGCTTGGTCATCTATAGCATTTAACGTTGAAGTAAGCGATGATTTCAAAACAAAAATAGACGGATGGAATGATAATCCCTTTACTTTATCTTATGTTGGAACTGTTGAAATTTCCTTATGGGGCAAAAAATACGAGGTTCCAATTATTCGGAAATACTTATCAGTAAAGCCTAAAAATCTTGAACACCTTAGGAAAAAGATACAAGTACTTGATAATGGCGAAGAAACTCGTTTGGAGTTTGTTCCAGGCGAAGGGAAACAAGGTACCTGGGAAGATACTTTACATAAAAGTACCATTTGAAATAATGCCAGCTTTCGTAGCAAAATTTTCAAGATATTGTTTTGATATGATGCGATAATACTATTTTTTCGGTCTATAAAAAAACGATTACCCTATTTTGCACCCCCTACCCTCTTTTGAGCATTAAATTTTGCACCCCCTTTTAGCGCAAAAAGGGCAATTTGCACCCCCTCCCACTCAAAAAAGGGGCGATTTGCACCCCCCTGTTTTTTCTATCAAAATATGCGTTCTCACACAAAAACAGAGCTCCACTTTTGTGGGGCTCTGTTTTTCGTTGTGGACGTGGGTGAGATACCCATGTTGCATCGCGGCAGCGAGGCATCAAGCGTCGCAAGCGACGCTTTGGGGGTATCGAATCCCACTCCTCTTAAAAAAGCAAAGGCGGTTTTCTCCAATCATATGTATCAAAATTGGAGAAAACCACCCTTGTATTAAAACTATATCACATTAGTTTGTTTCATATACTGAAAATGTTTTGACTAATACATTTCCGCTTGCTTCAAGTGATATACCGTCTGCGGTTGGGAAGATAAAGTCTGCAAAAACCTTTCCGTCATAGGTGAACGCCTCAATAACGCTATTATCAAGTAATGCGTAAAACGAGAAATATCCGTCCTTGTCGCAAGTAACGGTTGCGGTTTTTGTAATTCGGGCTATCGGCCCCGAATTTTTTGTATCCATTGTGACTTCCACTTCGTTTGCAGTCAGATACTTGAACCTAAATGCAGTTGCATATCCGTCGCCCTCACGCATACCGAGAGTAAGAGTTGCGCCGCTTTCAAGTTTTGCTTTGAGGTCAAAGATACCATATGCTGCATCTACATCTTCAAGGTCAAGAGAGTTACTCTCAAGCACTACATCCTTAAACTCACAAAGTGCATCGCCCTTTATGCCCTCAATTTCCTCAATAGGCTCAAACTTAAGAACCATTTGACCGTTTTCGGTAACAAGTGATGTTACATAAGGAGTTGACTGCATGCCGTGCCAATACTTGTTATCGAGCAAGAAGCCGGATTTTGTATCACGCATCCAGCTCATAACAAGTGTACGCCCCTCGGCATCATTATAAAAATCCTGCGTTGCATAATGAGCATCCGAATAGAACATAGTATTATTCTTTGTCTGCTCTGCAACAAACTTAACGCTGTCACCTTCCCATACGAGGTCGCCTACTACATAAAATCTGCCTGAACCTACATAAACATATTTGATATTGTTCTCGTCTCCGTCAAGAGGAAGTGCAAGGAGCATGGGGCACTCGCTTTCAATTGTTGTGCCGTCAAGATAAGTCATAGTTCCCTGCGACGTCCAATTGATAAGGTCCGGCGAGGTATAAAGTTCCATAGGTCCGCCGGATATAACCATAAGCCAGAGCCCCTTTTCTTCAATCCACTGTACCTTAGGGTCACGGAAGGACGAAAAGTACGCAGAAGAAGCAATAACGGGGTTGTTTTCATACTTTGTAAAGGTGTAGCCGCCGTCGGTTGAATATGCAAGTTCCTGACGAAACGGACCGGTCGCGGTATAGATTGCAACCACGCGGTTTTCGGGTGCTATGCTTTCATCGAAAAGCCCGCTTGTGTTATTTTTATCCAATACTGCACATCCGCTGAACATACAGTCGCCGTCAGCAGGACGGTCAAGTGCGATACCGTAGTCTGTCCAGTTAAGCATATCCTTTGAAGAAGCGTGTCCCCAAACCTGATTTCCTATCTTCATTACGGTAGGATTCCATTGATAATACGCATGATACTCACCTGTGATTTCGTTATAAAACAAGCCGTTCGGGTCGTTCATAAAGTTAATCGGAGGAGTAATATGATACTTCGGACGGTATGTATCCGAATATATAACATCCGCAGGAATATCACGCCAGAGTTCAAGAGTAATGGTACTCTTGCGTGCGTATTTATCGCGAACATCTATTTTAACGATGTTTTTGCCGTAGTCAGGGGTGAAAGTATATTCTCCGCCTACAAAAGCGGTTGTGCCTACTCTTGCGGTGTAACCACTCGGTAAATCAGCTTTTATTGTAACATTGCCGCTATAATCACCAATGTCAACTTTGTGATAAGTCTGCGATGCATCAAGAGCAATATTCTTGTCGCCATAGGAAACCGACATGTCGCCAAGAGCTTGTTTTTCACCGTCTACTGTGATAACTATATCGCTGAAAACCACATCGGATTTATACGTATTAAATCCGATGTATCCGCCTGCAAAATCCGACTTGGTGCCCGTAATAACAAGTTCTCCGTCGAGATAGCCCTTTATCGTTCCGTCTGCACTCACTTCAAGCGATACGGCATACTCGCCTTGCGAAAGTTTTTCATCGGAAAGCGCGAAAGCAGTTGAAGCTCCATCTATTGTTCCTACTTTAACGCCGAAAAGGCGAGCTCTCTTTTCGGCAACTGCCACATTTAAGCAGTACCATCCCGAAACAGGGTTGGCTTTATCATTTACGCCAAAAACAATGCCGCCTGTTTTGTTGCCGACAGTGCCTTTTATCGTTGCATCAACCCTAAAGGCGGTTTTTGCAGGAACATAAATATCGGTCATTGCAAAGCAGTCACTGTTTGCGGCATTTGTGGCGATAACTGCACCGCCGCTAAAGTTCCAGTTGCCGCTTACTATATCAAAGACTTTGTTCTCGTTAAAAGAGTTTTCGCCTGTGCGGATTTTGATATTCTTAAATACTGCACGACTCTTGAAAGCATTAAAACCGATATATCCGCCTGCAAAATCAGGCTCATTAAATGAAGCCACAAAAGCACCGTCAAGCCAAAAAGATATTTTTCCTCTCTCCGTAACCTCAATACGTACTGTAAAGGTATCCTTGGCAAGTTCCTCGGCAGTGAGCGGTCTTCGTGCCGTCGAATTTGTACTCGCGGTTCCTGTGCCTACAGAAAACAAACGTGTGATTTTGGCGCCCTTGTCCACATTTACGCAGTACCATGCAACCGACGGACTAATAGGCGAAGCCACACCGAAAGTAATACCGCCGCAGTTTCCGCTTGTTATCTGCATGGTAGCCTCTACTTCAAAAGATGTGCCGCCGGGAACATAAACGTTGCTGATTGCAAAACCGTCTGTGCCTGTGGTACTGTTTACCACAAGTTGACCGTTAATATAACTCCACGACGCACCCGTAGCTGTAAATGCAAACTTGTTGGATACATCTATAGCCTCGTTACTTGTGGGATTGTTTATAACGCGGCTAAGCAGAACCATACCGTCTGTAACCGATACAGTACCGTCACCGTTAATATCGGCATACATTGACGGATTCTCCGTTAGTATTTGCTTAAATGCAAATAAAACATCAAGCAAATTTTCATTGCCGTCTTGGTTAACATCGCCGCTTTCGGCAGAAATACCAAGCGTTAAAATCAATGCAAGAACCAACAACGCTATAATCTTTTTCATAAGTGCCACTCCTTTTAATGAATATTTTTGAGTGTGTGCCATGTAAAGTTATCTATTGTAATTTTTTCGTTTTTGTTTAAGGTTACTATTGGGAGATTATAATCGGCAAATGCAACCTCCGCCGCAAATATCTTTCCCCCATCTGCAAAAATCTCAACCGAACATCTGTCAACAAGTATCCGTACATCAACCTTATCTCCGTTAAGTGACAGCGGCATTTTTACATTCTTGCATCTCAACTCGTTTTTATCCATATCACAAGCAAGGTCGGTTCCGAACATGTTAATTACCAGCTTTTCTCCGTGTACATAGCCCAAAGAAAACGAAATATCAAGTGCCGCCGCTCCCGTTTTGATTACCTTTTGTTCTGTGAGAGAAATATTATGCAAACTTTCGCCGCTTACATACAGATTTTCTATCTCCTTTATCGGTGTTGCCGCGAGGTAAAGCTCATCATTAATCTTTTCAAGATACATTTCGGTCGGCAAGCTCATCTGTGATGTAAAATTATCCGCAGGCGCATTTAATCTATGCCATGCGATACGCACCACTCTGCCATGAGGCACACCCGAAAAACTCTGTGCCGCATAACTCATTTTAAAGTGAGTAAGTTTTTTCTCACCGCTGTCAATTACAAAGCGCTCTTTTTCAAAATGTCCGACAATGTAGATGTCCTTTGCTCCCATAAGAACGTAGTATTTTTTGCCGTCGCATTCAAGCGGGAATAAATCGGGACATTCGGCATCACCGTGAAGTTCAATCTCCTGAAATTCATTCCAGTTCAAAAGATTGGTGGAAGAAAGCAGTTCATATCTGCCGTCAGCACGGTAAATTGCCATAATATATTTGCCGATTTCATCTACATACACAACCTTTGGGTCACGGTTTGCCGCCTCAATATGAGGGACAACGGGGTTACCCGCATATTTAGTAAAGTTTTCGCCGTCTTTTGAAAAAGCTAAGCACTGCGTAAACTTCTGCCCCTTTGAAAGCAGGTTTGTTCCGCCTGCCGCCGTATAGTAAAGCAGCATAGTACCCTCGCCGAATCCCGATGCATTTTTCTCGTCGGTAATGGCAGAGCCCGAAAACATAGTTCCCTTTTCATCCGGAAAAAGAGCAATGTCCTTTTCTTCCCAGTGCAAAAGGTCCCTGCTTACGGCGTGTCCCCAATGCATATTCCCCCACACGGGTGCCGCAGGATTATACTGATAGAACATGTGATAAATTCCGTCACGGTAAACAAGACCGTTGGGGTCATTGTTCCAGCCGTTTTTAACTGTAAAATGCACCTCTGGGCGAAGCGGTTCTTTCCATAAATCAGGGAGTACCATTTCGCATGCAAATCTAGGCTCGTAAGGAACACACGGATTTATTTCAATCTCAATCTCTTTGCCGACAAATGCTGAAACATCAACATATGCGGTAAAATTAGGATTTAAATTGTCAATACGGCAGTCAAAATCAAATAGCAGTTTGCCGCCGTCATAAAGACATACCTTTTTATTTGCCGCTCGAGAATTTACCGGGAGCAACATATATTTATCTAAAATCAATGATTTCATAGTTTTCACCCCTTACACCTCAAGTATAGCATAACGAATACACATACCTCAAGTGAGAATATTACAAATAAGTGCCAAAATACGACTTTTATATTGACATTTTAAAAAAGTCACTATAAAATTTAATCAACAAATATCAGGAGCTAAATATGATAAATTTTCCTATTCACACCGAGGCATACCGACGCGAAAAGGAGCCTTTTTTCACGGATGTATGGAGCATACAAAAGGTCATTACCGATTCAGACGGTTGGGAACTGGCACCCAGCATGCAAAACCACGCTGTTTTGCTATACGTAGAAAGCGGCAGCCTGCTGTTTTCTTTAAACGGAGAACCGTTTTCGCTAAACAAAGGCGAAACACTGTGTGCCGATGTCGGAACGCGGCTTGGACTGCGCTCTTCAAGAGGCGAAAGTTCCTGCTTTTACCTTGTACAGTTTGACTCCAGCGACCTGCACTTTTTCATAGGCGAGAAAAACTTTCACACCGTAGCTTTGCCAAGCGGCGTTATGAATGCTTTTGCAGATATGTACCGCTCCACTCACCAAGCAAAATACGATTCAATTTCAAGCGACTGCTATCTTTTATTGATTTTGCAGTCCATAAAACAAAGTTTCAATGCAATTCCCGCGCAGCAAAAACTATACGATGATGTGTGTGCATATATCAGCGAACATGCAAAAGAAGATCCCTCGACCGAACAGATTGCAGATGCACTGGGGTTTAACAAGGATCATATTTGCAGGGTAGTAAAAAAGTGCAGCGGTAAGACACTAAGCGAAATGATAGCGGCTGAACGCATTAATATTGCAAAAGGTCTGCTTGCCACTACCAACTATTCTTTAGAGAAAATTGCGGCAGTGCTTAACTTTTCTGGTGCAAACAGTTTTCTCAAATTCTTTAAATACCATGTTTCGATGACACCGTCGGAATACAGACGAAAAAAATGAGGTTAATATAATGCCAAAGATACTATCATTCGGTGAAATAATCTGGGACGTATATAAAAACGAGCATCTAATCGGCGGTGCTCCTTTAAACTTTGCAGCACATGCCAAAAGATGCGGTGCAAAAAGCTTTATGATATCCGCAGTAGGAAATGACGAGCTTGGAAAAGATGCAATCAAAGCAGTAAAAAATCTGCAAATTGATGAAAGATTTATCAGCACAAATGCGTTTGCTACAGGCAAGTGTGAGGTTTCGTTAAACGAGTGCGGTATTCCATCTTATAATGTTTTGGAGAACACCGCATTTGATAATATAGTGTTGTCAAACGATGACATTGAGAATATAAATAATCAGCAGTTTGATGCACTCTATTTCGGCACGCTTATACAGAGAAATTCCGTGTCAAAAAGTGCGCTTGAAAAGCTATGTAAGTCTTGCACGTTCAAAGAAGTCATCTGTGACATAAACTTACGCAAAAACTGCTATAATAAAGCTTCGGCAAAATTCTGTCTGGAAAATGCATCAATACTTAAAATAAGCGATGAAGAAGAACCGCTTCTCCGCGATCTCGGATTATACTCCGTGGCAGAAGAGTCCTATGAAAGCATTGCAAAAGCTATTTCTACAAAGTTTCCTAATATAAAAACTCTTATAATAACTCTCGGTGCAAAAGGCTCGTTTGTATATGAGTGCCAAAAGCAAAGCGGTTTTTTGTTTAGCGGCGAAAAGGTGCAGGTTGTGTCAACAGTTGGTGCCGGCGACAGTTATACTGCGGCATGGTGCGTTTCTTTCCTTTTCGGTGAAAGCGTGTTGACCGCAACCGAAAAAGCAACAAAACTCTCCGCATACGTTGTATCGCACAAAGATGCAATACCTCCATCTGAGTTTTGATTTTTTAACTCCCTGTTTTTCTCTATCAATTTACGCTTTATTACACAAAAACAGACGGGCAATGCCCGTCTGTTTTTTGGCTTAAGACATGGGTATCGACTCCACTCCTTGCTTTTTCATCCGATTTTTACAAACAGAACCGAAAAATGCATTTACTGCCCCTATTTTGCAAGGTATAATAAAAATATAATAAAAATAAGTAATTATTGTTTTGGAGGTTTTGACATGCTAAAAGGTAAAAAGATACTTGTCGTAGGCGCAAGCCGCGGTATAGGCGAGGCGATAGCAATCGGCTATGCAAAAGAAGGAGCCGACCTTGTAATAACCGGGCGCAATATTAAGACGCTTTTACCGGTTGTCGAAAAACTTAAAGCTCTCGGTGCAAATGCCCACGCTATAGAGTGGGATGTTTCTGATGTTTCAAAAGGCCCCGACATAATGAAAAAAGCCGCCGAATACATGGGCGGACTAAACGTAGTTGTCAATAACGCCGGCGTTATTGACAGAGAAAAACTCCTTTCTGTCAGCGAAGAAGAATGGGACAGAATCTTTTCGGTAAATGTCAAAGGTGCATATTTCTGCTGTCAGTCTGCCGCAAATTACTATCTTGAAAACAACGAGGGCGACTTCAAGGGCAAGATTATAGTTATTGGCTCCGAGTGCGGTCACCAGCCGCATATCACACCTTACGGCATATCCAAGTGGAGTGTGAGAGGTATGTGCCTCGGACTTGCAAAAGTACTTTTCAAGCGCGGAATAGTACTGCAAAATATCGCTCCCGGGCCGGTTACAACCGAGATGATGCTTTGGGAAGAAGGAAAATCGGATGCATGGAACAGTGCCTTTGGCAGAATGGCTCACCCTGACGAAATTGCCGACCTTGCGGTCTTTCTCGCATCGGACAAGAGCAACCGTATTGCCGGAATGCCTATCTATATAAACGGAGGCTTGAATTATTAAATTATGAAACAATCAGCCATTGACAGAATTAACGCGCTTCGAGCGTTTTATAAAACCGGGCCTGTATTTACCGAGTGGGTAAACTTTAACCGTCAGCGCCGCCAAAGACTAAACTATATGCGTGCGCTTTCACAAAACGGCGGGCTGTATTCATACCGTCTTCGCCGTGCCAATGCCGAAGCGTATTTGCTTGATAATATGGAGCCGGTTATAAACGACGGTGAACTTATCGTAGGTTTACCCGACCTTTCCCCGCTCACCGAGGACGAGCAAAAGGAATACGACGAGCTTGCCAAAGGGATGAAGTTTTCTCCGCAAGGCACGCATATTGCCGCGGCACACATGGCGCTTGATTATGCAAAGCTTGTGCGTATCGGTGTAAAAGGACTTCTTGACGAGGTCAATTGCCGAATGGCGGCGCTTGACTTAAACATACCAGAAAACATTGACAAATGCGAGTTTTACGAATGCTGTAAAATGGAGCTTGAAGCGCTTATCCGTCTTCAGCACCGTTACGCAGACAAAGCGCGCAGCCTTGCAAGCAAGGCTGACGGCGTGAAGAAGAAAGAACTCCTTGATATTGCCGAGATGATGGACAGAGTTCCCGAATATCCGCCGCGTACCTTCAGAGAGGGACTCGAGGCTATTCATTTTTACAATGTAACGATGTGGGACCTTTACTATTTCGGCAGAGTAGACAGATATCTTATCGACCTTTACAACGCCGATGTCGCGTCAGGAAGACTCACACACGAGGATGCAGTAGAGCTTTACGCATGCTTTCTGCTTATGCCTGAAGCATACATACTGCCAAATGTTGCACTTGACGCAATGGTGGGCGGCAGCGACGAGAACGGCAACACCGTTGAAAACGAGGTTACGCACATCGCAATAGAAGCAATTGAGTATGCTCGCAGCGCAAACGGCAAAGTCAGCCTTGCCGTAACCGACGATATGAGCGATGAGCTTGTAAAAAAAGCTATCCGCTTAAACGCTATCGGCTGCGCACAGCCTGCACTTTTCAATGACCGCATTATCGTGGAGGGTCTTATGCGTGCAGGTATGCCGCACTCGGACGCTCACAATTACTGCAACACGGGTTGCGTTGAGATAACGCCGGTAGGCAAGTCGGGAATCCATGTAGTTTCTCCCTATCACAACCTAGCCGCGATGTTGCTTACTGCTATGGAAAAAGGCAAAGACTCGAAAACATTTGATGATTTTTACAGAGTTTTTGAGGGCGTATTAAGAACTGAAATTGCGCGACGCAATATTGATATGAACCGAGCACAAATGGAACGCGCACGCAACGGTCACGAAAGTGCAAGAGTATCCTGCCTCACAGATGATTGCCTTAAAAAAGGCAAGGCGGTTGATGCAGGCGGCGCGATATACAATTTCGTTGAACCCAATTTCCTTGGTTTTTCTAATGTTGTAGACTCGCTTGCCGCGATAAACGCACTTGTGTTTGACGGCGGAGAATACACCGTAGAAGCTCTTATTGAAATACTTGCAAACGACTTTAGCGGCAACGAGGCACTCCGTCAGCGAATAATCAACAAGCTTCCCCATTACGGTACCGACGACTCATTTACAAACTCGCTTGCAAAGCGACTTTCTGACAGTATTCTCGCAGGCTGCAAAGGGCTTTACACATATCGCGGCGCAACGCTTATTCCCGGCGCATTTTCATACTATGAGCATGCAAGATTTGGCAAACGCACCGGTGCAACTCCGGACGGCCGCCATGCTGGATATCCGCTTTCTTCGGGGTCAAGTCCCGTGCAAGGCAGAGAAACCAACGGCCCTACCGCGGCAATGCTCTCTACTCTTTCGTGGGATCATCGAAATTTTCTTGGCGGCATAGCCGTTAATATGAAGTTTACTCCAAGCTGCATGCAGGGCGAAAACGAAGAGAAAATGCTCGAGTTTGTTCGCACATTTATGCGCCTTGGCGGATTTCAGCTTCAGCTTAATGCTGTTGACAGAGATACGCTTCTCGATGCGCGCGAGCATCCCGAAAACCACGCTGATCTACTTGTTCGTGTCGGCGGATTTTCTGCGTACTTTACCAAGCTTTCCCCTGAAATGCAGCAGGAGATAATTGACAGAAATGAACACAGTATCTAATTTAACCGGCAGAATTTTTGATATCCAGCGTTTCTGCCTGCATGACGGCCCCGGAATACGAACAACCGTATTTTTAAAAGGTTGCCCTCTTAAATGTGCATGGTGCCATAACCCCGAATCATGGAAAAGCGAAGCGGAAATTTTTTATCACTCTGCAACTTGTATAGGCTGCGGTGAGTGTATCACCGCTTGTAAGTCGGCGGCGCATAGTATAACTAACGACGGTCATTTTTTTGACCGCGAAAAATGCGTTAACTGCTTTGCATGTACCTCCGCCTGCCCTACCGGCGCTCTTGAACCGGTAGGCAAAGATATCACTGTGGGGGAAGTGATAAAGACGGTTTTGCGCGACATCCCCTTTTACAAAAACGATGGAGGCATGACAATAAGCGGCGGCGAGCCGTTTATGCAGAGTGAGTTTCTTATAGAGCTGCTTAAAGCGGCGAAAAAAGAAGGGCTCCATACCTGCGTTGAAACATCGGGAGCTTCGCATATCGACAACATGATAGCGGCGGCGGAGTATACAGATATATTCTTGTACGATATCAAAATGATGCCCGGCGAAGCACATAAGCACTTTATAGGTTGTGACGGTACATCTTTACACGGCAATTTAAAGCAGCTTGATAAAAACGGCGCAAAAACTATATTGCGTTGCCCTATAATTCCGGGAGTAAATGACAACGCCGAGCATTTTTTGTATATCGCTTCTCTTGCAAAGTCGCTTGAAAACTTGTTAGAAATCCATGTTCAGCCTTATCATACCACGGGAATTCCCAAGGCAAGAGATATTGGTAAAAACGACTTTTTTGCAGTAGCCGACTTTGATGCAAAAGCGTTTAAAGAACATATCAAAAATAATCTTTTGCCGCTTATCAGCAAGAATTGTATTAAAACGGTACATTTGCTTTAATTTTTCAGAAGAAAAGCACGCTTTCGCGTGCTTTTTATTATTCTTCCCATGGGAATTTATACTGTGTAAGTCCGAGTGCGTTGCGCACCTCAATAATTTCCTTTTGCACAGACTCGTTTATCGGCACGCCGCCCTCGCGTGCAAGGCGAATTTCGTATTCCTTTTCGCCTGCGGTATAAATTCTGTCAGCGCCGGGCGCTTTCTTTGATGCGCGCATGCTGCGGCAGATTTCGCCCGCTTTCTTTCGTGCAACGTCCTCACCCATAAAATGGTCGGTGTCAATAGCGATAAACCAATGTCCAAGCTGATAAGGACGGATATTTCCGTTTTCATCCTTGCCGTCAAGGTCTTTGCCATACGCACCGTCCTGAAGAATTGACGAGAAAAACTCAACCGCCAATGCAAATCCGTAGCCTTTGTAGCCTGCAAGGTCTTCGCCTATGCCGCCAAGGGTGGTAAGTGCTGCGGTGCCGTTTCTGATTTTCTTAAGTGCAACGCCCGAATCGCCCTCAATTGCCGAGCCGTCATCACCTATTATCGTACCGGGGTGAACATCCTCGCCAATTCTTTCATAATACTCGATTTTACCGTTTTGAGTAATTGAGGTAGCGCAGTCAAAATTAAAATCAAATGCTTCATCGGTGGGAACACCAATTGTAAACGGGTTTGTACCGAACATACCTTCAACGCCGTGAGTAGGTGCAACCGACGGGCGTGCGTTTGTGCCAGTCATTCCGATACAACCTGCCTCTGTCGCCATTGTTGTGTAGTAACCTGCGATTCCGAAGTGGCAGGAATTGCGGACAACGACCATGCCCATACCGTATTCCTTGGCTTTGGCAATTGCCATGCTCATCGCCTTGTGTCCGATAACCTGTCCCATACCGTGATGACCGTCAATAACCGCCGTGGTGGGAGTTTCTTTTATAATTTCAAACTCGGTAACGGGTTTTTGAATACCTGCTTTGATACGGTCAAGGTAAACCGGCTTAAAGCGGTTTACACCGTGCGACTCTATGCCGCGCTTGTCCGACTCAAGCAAAACATCAGCGCAAATCTCCGCATCCTCTCTCGGAACTCCGTAGCCTACAAATGAATCTATAACAAAATCCGTAATGGTTTTCCAATCGACTATATTTGTTTTCGCCATTTCATTTCTCCAGTTATTTTAATGCCTAAATTATAGTAAAAAAAGTAGATATTGTCAACATTTTATGCTATAATATAGGAAACATGTTGGAGAGCGAAATGGATTATTTTATTATAAAAAGAATTCGCCGCATGGAGAAATATTTTGACGAAGTAAGTGCGGCAGTAAACGCATCAAGCGAAAAAATATGCGATAAAAGCATTATAAAAAAGGCCCGTATACTTAAAAAGTATCAGTCAAGCGGACTATGGCTTAAAGACTTTGAACGCGACGAGCGCGGAGAATTACCCAAGGACTTAAAACGCGGTGTGCTTTCCGAAGACGGACTATATAATCTTTTAAATGAAATAAAGCAGATATGAGGATGCTATGATTATCGGATACATTATGCTGGTTATAGGAATTCTTTTTATAATTCCTACGCTTTCTTGCCTTGCGGCATGGATATGTTTTAAATTTTTCCCAAACACAACAGCGAGAACCGGCGGTTGGCTAAAAAAGACAAAGCATAAAAAGGATGTCACTTTATACGAAATACATGGCAGAGTGTGGCACAAAACCGGATTTTTAAAAGATCTGACCAAAGCAAAGTATGAGTACTCGGTAAAAAACAAAAGGTATTACATTAACGATGACTCAATCGGAACGCCAAGACAAACACAAAAGCTTGTATCGGTCGTATATATAAAAAAATTCCCTCGTTTTGCATATATAGAATCCGGTTTTTTGGAGCACTTTGTATTTTTTATATATTTTTTGGTATTCTTGTTTAACACGTTTATTTGGATACTCTACGGCATACAGATTATTTTACATTAAGATAAAAACAGCACCGAAAAATCGGTGCTGTTTATTCATTTTTTGCGCTCTTAATTAGATGATCTATTACAAAGAGTATATATCCCATAACAATAAATGCAATCAAAAGAATTGCTACCCACTTTACAACTCCTGCCTCACCCTGTGTGTCCAAATTCAAAAAGAAATATGGGTAAAGAAACGCGCGAGAAGAATCAAACTTAAAAATTGACGCCCGTATATATATAAACGCTATATAAGCAAGCGGAAAGATTATTGAAAAAAGCGGATAACTCCATTTAACCTTGTTCCTCTCATAAAAAAGAAACCAGTCTAAAACATACATAATCGGCAATATGATATGTAAAAGTATGCTAGAGAGACCGTACGAGCCACGAAGCATAATATTAAACACAAAAAATGTAAGCAACAATGCCAGCATTCCTATAAATTTGAGCGCGGGGGCTACCGTCACATAACTGTTGTTTTTCTTTCTTAATGTTTGTACAAGCTCGGCAAACATAAAAACTATACATGCATAATTGCTGAGATTTGTAAAAAACACATAGAAACTTGACTTGAATGAGCCGGTAAACACTCCAAGACTTGCCAATATACCGACAACACCTATAATACAATAGGAAAACTGAAAGGCAAGCTGAATTCTGAAATTTTTAATCATCATAGTCTCCTAAAAGATCACATCGTCCAATACTTCTGCGCGGCACACAGGGGATGTAAGCCACACAGAGAACGGTTCTGTGTGGATCGAACTTAAACCGCTTATCCTTGCAGAAATCGTTAGATCAACTTATAGCATTGTATTATAAAAAGGGTACTTATTTTTATCTGCAAATAAGTACCCTTTTTATTATAGTTTAAGATTCAAGCATTGTCAATAAACTTTTATACAGTCCAGTTCTTCTGCTCGGTGTGGAGAAGCTCGTGCGCCTTGTGCGACAAGGGCTTTTCGAGATACTCGCTGTAAAGCGCTTTTACCTCCGGATTCTCGTGCGAGAAGCGAAGCGCGTTTGCACTGTCAAGCAGATAAAGCTTTTCGCCACGGCAAGCCGCAAGCTCTTTTCCGTCGGTGATAGGCTGACCGCCGCCGCCTGCGCAGCCACCGGGACAAGCCATTACCTCGATAAAGTCATACTGTGCTTTACCGCTCTTTACACTTTCCATAAGCTCTCTTGTGTTTGCAAGACCGCTTACAACCGCCGCACGGAGAGTTTTGCCGTTAATTGTAACCTCTGCAGCGCGGACGCCGAAGTTATCGCCGCCGCGAACTACCTTAAAGGAATCTGCATCGGTGTTCTTACCCGTGAGCATATAGTGAGCGGTGCGGAGTGCCGCCTCCATAACGCCGCCGGTTGCGCCGAAGATTACGCCTGCACCTGAACCTGTGCCAAGAGGACTGTCAAACTCTTTTTCTTCAAGTGCCGCAACATTAACATGGTTTGCCTTAAGCATTCTTGCAAACTCGCGAGTGGTGAGAACAACGTCTACATCCTTGTTTGTTGCATTAAGTTCGGGAACATCGCACTCAAACTTCTTGGAACTGCAAGGCATTACAGAAATGGAGCAAATCTTTGCAGGGTCGATGCCCATTTTTTCTGCAAAATAGGTCTTTGCAACCGCGCCGAACATCTGCTGAGGGCTCTTTGCGCTTGAAAGATTGTCAGCAAATTCGGGATAGTTATATCTCATAAAGCGAACCCAACCGGGGCAGCAGGACGTAAACATCGGCATTGGTGCATTGCCCTTTGTAATGCGCTCGATAAGCTCGCTTGCCTCCTCCATAATGGTGAGGTCTGCCGCAAAGTTGGTATCAAACACATAGTCAACGCTGAGTGCCTTTGCCGCCGCAACCATTCTCTTTTCGGTTGCAATAGCCTCGTCCACACCAAACGCATCTGCCCAAGCAGAGCGAACCGCAGGAGCAATCTGCATAACGGTAATAGTTTCACTATCTTCAATAGCATCAAATACACGGTCGGTATCATCTCTTGCGGTGAGCGCACCCGTGGGGCAGTGAGTAATACACTGACCGCAGAATGCACATCCTGCCTCGGAGATGCCAAGACCGTCGCGCACGGTAACCTTGGTGTGTGCGCCACTGCCGTTTACTTCCCAAACTGAAAGTCCCTGAACCTTATCGCAAACCTCTACGCAACGCATACAGGAGATGCACTTGGAAGCATCGCGAAGAAGCGGAAGCGACTCGTCCCACGTGTTCTTTGCAATCTTCTTTTCATATGGAACAGTGCGAACATTGAGGTCATTTGCGAGTGACTGAAGTGCGCAGTTTCCACTGCGTACGCACGCAACGCAATCGCAATTGTGAGCGGAAAGGATAAGCTCAACATTTACCTTGCGAGCCGCGCGAACTCTCGGAGAGTTGGTATAAACCTTGATACCCTCGCTTACAACGGTGTTGCAAGCCGCAACGAGCTTGTCATTGCCCTTTACCTCGCATACGCAAACGCGGCATGCGCCGACTTCGTTTATCTTTTCAAAATAGCAGAGTGTGGGGATGTTGATGCCGACACTTTTTGCGGCATTGAGAATGGTTGTGCCTTCCTTGGCTTCAACAGTTATTCCGTCAATAATTAGCTTTACCATTTGTTAACTCTGCCCCCTTTCAAGGTTGCGCAACCGTAGTGGTCGCAACGCAGACATCTTGAGCATTCCTGCTTTGCTTCTTCTTCGGTCATGGGCTTTTCCATGAGTTCAAAATCGCGCTTTCTTTCATCTGCTTCACGCTCGGAGTTGTTCACTCTGCCGCAAGCACCCTTAAACTTATATGTAGCAACGGGAACTTCAACATCGAGCTTGATTTCGGTATGGAAGCCGAGGTATTCGTCAATATTTGCCGCCGCAACCTTGCCTGCCTCAATTGCCTTGATAACAGTGGAAGGACCGCTTACGCAGTCGCCGCCGGAGAACACACCGTCAAGTCCTGGTACTGCACCCGACTTTGTCGCATCAATCTGGTCCCACTTTAGCGGTGCACCGCTCTCTGCAAAGTGTGCGGAGTCGATAGCCTGACCAATTGCAACGATGATGATGTCGCAAGGGATAGTTTCTTCTGGAAGATTTGCATTGTACGGCTTCGGTCTGCCGCGGTCATATGCGCCGATAACCTGACGCTTTACAACAAGACCTGTAACCTTTGTACCGTCATTTTCAACGCGTGCAGGAGCCAAAAGAGGAAGAATCTCGCATCCCTCTGCGATTGCACCCTCGATTTCCTCGGGGAGTGCAGTCATATCCTCTACTCTGCGGCGATATACGCACTTAACACTCTTGGCACCAAGGCGCATAGAAGTTCTCGTTACGTCCATTGCAACGTTGCCGCCGCCGATGATAACAACATTCTTGCCGGTAAAATTGGGAATCTGTCTGTCACCGATACCGCCGAGAAGTTCAACTGCGGAAATTACGCCGTCCTTGTCCTCGCCGTCAATACCGAGCTTCTTATCGGAATGTGCGCCGATAGAAATATATACGCTGTCAAAGTCACGGCGGAGTTCTTCGAGAGTTATATCCTTGCCGATTTTAACGCCCATTTTTACATCAATGCCGAGCGAAAGAATAACGTCAATATCAGCATCAAGATATGCGTCGGGGAGACGGTAGCAAGGAATACCGTAGCGAAGCATACCGCCAAGGCGGGTGCGCTGCTCAAATACGGTAACTTTATGTCCCATGATGGAAAGATAATATGCAGCGGTAAGACCTGCAGGACCGCCGCCGATAACCGCAACAGTTTTGCCGGTAGCATCACCGCATGCAGGTGCAGGCACTACGCCTGCGTTGTCAATAGCATAACGCTTGAGTCCGCGGATGTTTACCGCACTGTCTACCAAAGAACGGCGGCAATGGTTTTCACACGGATGCTCACAAACAAGTCCGCAAACAGAGGGAAACGGATTATCCTTGCGGATAACGCGGATAGCGTCTGCAAATCTGCCCTCTCCTGCGAGTGCGATATATGCAGGAATGTCAACATGAGCAGGACACTCCACGCTGCAAGGAATGGATGCAAAGTTTGCAGTGCATCTTCCCTTTTCGATATGCGAAATATAATCATCGCGGAAGGCTGCCATACCGTCAAGCACAAGTTTTGCTGCCTCAAAGCCTATCGCACAGTCCGAAGAATCTGCAATGGCGCGTGCAGTCTTTTCGATAAGGTCAAGTGTTTTAACACTTCCCTCTCCGTCAAGAAGTCCATCAACCAGTGCAGAAAGCTTGTCAAGACCTACTCTGCAGGGCACGCACTTTCCGCAGCTCTGCGCAAGGCAAAGTTTTAAAAATGCTGCTGTAAGCTCTACGGGACAGTTTCCTACGGGTGATGCTGCGATACGGCGACTCAAACTGTCATAAAGCCCTCTTACCGTTCTTTCGGCTTTGGCAGTTGACGTCACTTCAAGTCTACTCATAGAACATATACCTCCGATAAATTTTTAACATATTACAAATTTATGATATCATAATTAATTAAAAAAAGCAATGCAAGAAATAAACCATGTCTCGCAAAAAAGTTGTAGAAAAGAAATAAAGCCTCGGGAATTCCGAGGCTTTATTTCTTGAATGATTTAATCCTTATTTAAGCACTTTGAGATAGTCTAATACTGCAATTACAATGCCGACCAAAACATAAAGGTCAATAAGACCGCCAACGATGCCTACAATCCAGCCTACAATCGGAATCATTGCAAGGATGCCGATAAGAGCACCTGCAACCAAACCTACTACCAAGTAAACAATGCACTTGATAACGAGAGCGGCAACATCTTTAGCGCCAAACGAATAAGGAAAAAGCGATTTAAGAAGAGCCATGTTTTTACCTCCTTGACAAATCTATGCTTTGATTATATCATTGCATAACCTTTTTTTCAACATTTTTTGCCGCAGTTGACAACAAATAGTTTAAAATGTATAATAAAAAAGGTTGCAAAAGCAACCTTTTTATAAACGGTTATTTAAGCGAGATCTGAAGTGTGTGGCCGTCTCCGTTTTCAATGAAAGCATTGAAGTTTTTCACAGCCGCTGTAGCGCTTGCAATAATCTCCTCAAAGCTTTGCGACGTTGCAGTTACGATATCGTCTGCAAAAATAACAACTGCCGCTACAATCGCTGCGATAATAACAAGCGTAACGAGCGCAAGAATAAGAGCAGTTACCGCAAGAGCTCTTCCGCTTGCCTTTCCTCTGCCGGTATTAACTATGCCTGCAATGGAAACGATAAGCGCGATAAGCGTGATAACAATAGCAACGGGATTGTAGAAATTGAGCAAGCCGACAATTGCAAGTACAAATGCAACAATTGCCGCAATGCTATTGCGAGTGGGCATAACCTTTGCCTCTTTAGCAGCCTTCTTTGCAGCTTGCTTTGCTTCTTTATCAGCAAGCTTATCTGCCTTTGCAGCCGCCTTCTTTGCTGCCTTCTCATCCTTCTTTGAAATCACGGGAGTCACTGGAGCTACGGGAGTTTCAACAGTAGCGGGCTCGGCAACGGGTGCTTCAACATCGGGAACCTTTACCTCGGGTATTTCAACCGTAGGCTCTTCAACCGGCGGAACTTCAACTACCGGAATCTCGGTAACGGGCGCCGCAAGCTTTTCGCCGCAAGCGGTGCAAAACATCGCCTCGTCGTTAAGCTGCATACCGCATTTAGTACAAACCTTCATATATGTAATCCTCCTAAAATATGTTTAATTGCTTTCAGTATATAATATTTTTCATAAATTGTCAATATTTTGTATAAGAGATATGAAACAAAAACACCCATTTCCGCCACTGTGGAACAAAGACTCCAAAATTCTAATTCTCGGCTCGTTTCCGTCGGTAAAATCGCGTGAGGCTCTCTTCTTTTACGGACATCCGCAAAACCGATTCTGGAAGGTATGCGCCGCAGTTTTCAATGCGGACATTCCACGCTCAACCGAAGAAAAAAGAGAGTTTTTACTTAAAAACAATATTGCACTTTGGGATGTTATTGCATCCTGCGATATCGTAGGCTCATCGGATGCAAGTATAAAAAACGCCGTTGCAAACGATATCTCGCCCATTTTAAACGGTGCAAACATCAAAGAGATTTTTGTCAACGGCAAAACCGCCGCGGCACTCTATGATAAGCACATTTTGCCGATGTACAAAAGAAGTGCCGTTACCCTCCCCTCGACCAGTCCTGCAAATGCGGCGTGGTCGCTTGAAAGGCTTACCATAGAGTGGAGTAAAATCAAAGACTATATAAGCGAGGAATAAATATGAAAAACAATTATTCTAAAGAATTACTTTCATTCATACGCAGCAGCAAAAGCTGCTTTCATGCAGTGGAGAATATAAAAAATATGCTTACCGAAGCAGGCTTTTGCGAACTATGCGAAAGCGATAAATGGACACTTTTGCAGGGCGGTAAATACTTTACCGTGCGAAACGGCTCGTCGATAATCGCATTTGCAGTGCCAAAGTCCGCACCAAAAGCGTTTATCATGGCGGCGGCGCACAGCGACTCACCGTCATTTAAAGTTAAAGAGAATCCCGAAATCGCCGCAGGTGCTTATATAAAGCTTAACACCGAAAAATACGGCGGTATGCTTATGTCAACATGGTTTGACCGTCCGCTTTCCGTCGCCGGCAGAGTTGCCGTAAAAGGTGAAAATGGCATTGAAACCAAGCTTTGCGATATTGACCGTGACCTGCTTATAATCCCGAATGTAGCAATTCACATGAACCGCGCGGCAAACGAAGGCATGGCGTACAAAGCAAATATTGACACCGTACCGCTTTTCGGCGACGAAAACTCAAAAGGCAAATTCATGTCACTTGTTGCAAAGTCGGCAGGAGTAAAAGAAAACGAAATTCTCGGCCACGACCTGTTTTTGTACTGCCGCGACGAAGGCACACTTGTAGGTTGTGACAAGGAATATATCGCATCACCAAAGCTTGACGACCTTGAATGTGCGTTTGCCTTGATAAAAGGCGTTATAAACGCGGGCGAAAGCGAAGGAATTAAGGTTTGCTGTGTTTTCGATAACGAAGAAGTAGGCAGCGAAACCAAGCAAGGTGCCGCATCATCTTATCTGCGCGACACCTTACGCCGCATATCAATTGCACTTGAGATAGGAGAAGAGGATTATCAGCGGATGCTTGCAAACAGTTTTCTTGTTTCGGCAGACAACGCACATGCAATTCATCCAAATCACCCTGAATACGCAGATACAGGCAACGCACCGGTAATGAACGGCGGCATCGTTATCAAATACAATGCAAACCAACGTTATTCTACCGATGCTATCTCTGAGGCGGTCTTCAAGAGTGTTTGCGATAAAGCAGGCGTGAAATATCAGGTATTTGCAAACCGTTCCGACATGCTTGGCGGCTCAACACTCGGCTCAATCTCAAATACAATGGTACCAGTAAAAACGGTAGACATCGGTCTTGCACAGCTTGCAATGCACTCCGCCTACGAAACCGCAGGCGTGCGTGACCTTGACGACCTTGTAAGCGCGGCGACAGTTTATTTTGAAGAAAACTCGATATAATTTGGAGGTAACACTATGAAAGCTCTTTTAATCTGCGGAAGCCCTAACGAAAAAGGATGTACATATACCGCCCTTGCGGAAATTGAAAAAACGCTTGCGAAGCACGGCGTTGAAAGCGAGATTTATCAAATCGGCAAAAAGCCGATTTCGGGTTGCATGGCTTGCAAGGCTTGCTACAAGCTTGGTAAATGCGCGATAAACGATGACGTTAACGCTATCGCATCCCGCCTTGATGAGTTTGATGCAATTATCATCGGTTCGCCCGTATACTATGCGGCGGCAAACGGCACTCTTACCGCGTTTTTAGACCGTCTTTTCTATTCGGCAGGCAGAAAAATGGCGGGCAAGGTCGGTGCAGCTATTGTATCCTGCCGCCGCGGCGGAGCATCTGCCGCATTTGACCAGCTTAATAAGTATTTCGGCATTTCCAACATGGTTGTTGCAACCTCACAGTATTGGAATCAAGTTCACGGTAACACTGCCGAAGAGGTTGTAGAGGACGGCGAGGGTATGCAGACCATGCGCTCGCTCGGTGAAAATGTAGCGTGGTTGCTCCGACTTATCGAGTGCGGCAAGCAAAACGGTATCGAGCCTCCAAAATACGATGAAACAAAGATTAGAACCAATTTTATAAGATAGTGTAAAAGCCGTCTCGACGAGGCGGCTTTTTTGTGTAAATTAATGTTTACGCAATTAAAATTCCGTAAAAAAGACGGACATGCGCCGGCTTTTTTACACCTTAAAAACCGCGCGCGGTGAGCGCGGCGCGAGCGAACGGTTTTGCTCCACTTCAAAATGCTTGCATTTTGAAGTG